>NZ_FUGE01000086.1 GCF_900162825.1 Psychrobacter piechaudii | reverse complement strand
AAGATATTTTGATAATGGATTTGTAAAGTTGTTCTTTTAAGTTGTATATGCCTACCCTAGTTCTTTGCATAACTGTTGTTAATCGGTTTCACATTTTAAAAACCAGACCTCTTTTTATAAGCCCCTATAAGTCATAGCTTGTGGCTAATACACAAAATCTATTAGCTTAATTTGACACTCAAATATATAAGTAAAAAATTACTAATCAAACTCCAAATGAGTCACGATTTAATTAAGATTTTATTTATAATGAAAGTAAATAATTTAGTACGATATCACTCTAAACAAAAAGTGTTTATTTAACGTATAATTTAAATTATTTTTTTATTTATCCAAACCAATGTGTTTGCGAGACTGATATGACGAATAACTCTGATCCTAATAACAAAACACCCAGTGAGATTCCTAGCACTGCTAAGGATACCTCGCCAAATCCAGAAACTTCTGCAGCCAATACAGATTCGGCTTATACGCCCTATAGTGCAGAAGCGGTTAAGTCGAAGCCGAATTGGCTTTGGGTCTTACCTCTAATTTTGGTTGCGTTGGCCATTGGCTTGTTCGCAGGCAGAATGTGGGGCGAGAAACAAACTGAAGACAATGGCCTTGATGCTGAAAGGTCCGTTTCTCCGCAGATGGGCACCGCCACAGGGGTCACCGAGATTGAAAAGGAAGTGAGTCAAAAGCCCGTATTGACTGTTGAGACAGTTACGCCCTCTCAGTCTAGTGTGACTAACGATTTAACTGCCGATGGTACCATTAGTCCTGAGACTACCTCGACTGTAAGCGGTAAAGTGAGCGGAGTCGCCATTGATAGAGTCTTGGTCAGAGAAGGCGATCAAGTCAAAAAAGGTCAAGTATTGGCTATATTTGATACTGACGCGATGCAGCAGCAACTGATTCAAGCAAAAGCAGAATTGGCAGAAGCCGAGTCTAGCTATGAATTGGCAAAACGGGATGCTGATCGAGTTCTTCCTTTGTTAAATATCAATGCTATCAGCCAACAAGAGGCCGATCGCTACGTGGCCACTGCTAACCAAGCCGCCGCTTCGGTAGCTGCGTCAAGGGCTCGATTAAACAATCAAAACCTTAATATGCAAAACGCCAAGGTAACCGCTCCTGTCAGTGGGGTTATTAGTGAAAAATCGGCTAACGTGGGCAGTGTGCCTGGCCCAGAGCCTCTATTTACCATCATTGAAGAAGGTAAGCTTGAGTGGCAAGCCCAAGTGGATCCCAATAAAGTGGGTGAAATCAATGTGGGCACCCCGGTTGAAGTCAGCTTACCAAACAATAAAAGCGTTATGGGTAAAGTTAGCCGTATTTCACCTACAGCAGAAGATGGCAGCCGTCAGATTACCATTTATGCCTCTTTGGCCAGACACCCTAACGCCAGAGCAGGTATGTATCAACGCGGTACCTTCAAGCTGGGTAGCGATGCAAAATCGACCATTCCAGTCAGTGCAGTGGTTACTCAAGATGGTTACGATTATGTGATGCAAGTTAAAGCCGTGAAAGATGAGAATCGTGAAACTATTTATCGCGTGAGCCGAGTTAAAGTTAAACTTGGTGAGCGTCAAGGGGACCGTGTGGTACTGCTAGAGCCCCTTCAGGGAGAAGCCAATATCGTACGCCAAGGTGGCAGCTTCTTAAGTGACGGTGACGTTGTGACCATCGCCAACCCTGAATCGGCTAAAGCTGAATAAGTATTGTTATAGTTTAACTGAGTTTAGGAAGGTGAGATCTGGCAGGGAATCTGTTAAAAAATTAAAGCTTGTTTGTTAATGGCCTGTTTGTTAATAGATAACCCCGCCCTCTCGCCTACTCTTGCTTCGCCGTACCTTTCTTACTTTGATTTATTTCTCCAAGCAGGATGCCCTTTATGAGCCTTAATGTCTCAGCATACTCCATTCGAAACCCTCTGGTTGCCATTCTTCTATTCATACTACTGACCCTCGGTGGTATCTATGGATTTATGCAAATGAAGGTCCAACAGTTCCCAGATATTGACCTGCCCGCTGTGGTAGTTACTGTGACCCTGCCGGGTGCTGCCCCCAGCCAGCTGGAAAATGATGTGGCTAAAAAGATCGAAAACAAGATTGCCAGTATCGAGGGTGTGAAGCACATGAATACCACGCTCCAGACTGGGGCGGCTACAGTGACCACTGAATTCGTGTTAGAAAAGGACATTCAAGAAGCCGTAGACGATGTGCGCTCAGCGGTAGGGGAAGTCCAAGGGGACTTGCCTGCCGCAGCCAATGACCCTATCGTAACCAAGGTCACCACTGCCGGTCTGCCTGCTGTTACCTATACTGTTGCCGCCAATGGGGTTAGCCCTGAGGACTTATCTTGGTTTGTCGATGACACCATTAATAAGCGTCTGTCTGATATTAAAGGCGTGAGTACCGTAAGCCGCGTGGGAGGGCTGGAACGTGAAATCAGTGTTGAAGTAGATCCCATAAGTCTTAATGCTCTACAACTGCCTATTACCCAGCTATCAGAACAAATCACTGGTATTCAGCAAGACAGCTCAGGCGGAGAATCTGAGGTGGGCAGCAGCAAACAAAACATTCGTGTTTTGGGGGCGGTTAAGAGTGCTCGAGAGCTTAATGATTTACAAATTGCCTTACCCACAGGGGGCACTCAGCGTCTAGGTGAGATAGCAACCATTACCGATGGCACAGCTGATCCCAGCTCTATTGCCAAATTAGATGGGGAAACCGTGGTTGCTTTTAACGTGACTCGATCCCGCGGCGCCAGTGAAGTGGAAATCGTAAAACTGGTGGACGAAGAGTTGGCTAAGCTACAACAAGATATGCCCAACTATACCATCACCAAAGTATTCGATCGGGCCACCCCAGTTAAAGAGGACTATAAAGCCTCGCTTAGAATGTTGATTGAAGGCGGATTGTTAGCCGTAGTAGTGGTATTCCTATTCTTACGTAACGTGCGTGCCACTATTGTGGCGGCAGTTGCTCTACCCCTATCTGTTATCCCTACCTTCTTAGGTATGTATCTGTTCGACTTTAGTTTAAACCTCATTAGTTTATTAGCGCTGTCCTTAGTAGTGGGAGTGTTGGTCGATGATGCCATTGTAGAGGTAGAAAACATCATCCGTCACTTGCGCATGGGTAAGACCCCCTACCAGGCCGCAATGGAAGCCGCGGATGAGATTGGCTTGGCGGTAGTCGCCACAACCTTTACTTTAATTGCGGTGTTTTTGCCCACCGCCTTTATGAGCGGTATCGTTGGACAATTCTTCCGCCAGTTTGGGTGGACAGCAGCCATCTCTATTTTTGTCTCGCTAATGGTAGCCCGTTTAATCACCCCTATGATGGCCGCTTATGTGCTACGTCCTGAAAAGGGGCATGTCGAAAAGACTGGGCGCATCATGGAGATTTATTTAAAAACCGTCGGCTGGACCCTACATCACCGATGGATTACCTTGGGCACTACTTTACTACTGTTCGTAGCGTCGTTGACTTTAGTGAAGTTTTTACCGACCACTTTTATCCCAGAAAACGATATTGATCAAACTCGAGTCGGTATCGAGCTAACCCCAGATGCCAGCTTACAAGATACCGGCCGTATTACTAAAATGGTTGAAGATCGGATATCTCAAATTGAAGGGGTGAAAAGTATCTTAAGCGTGGTGGGCGATCCACAACAAGCCAGCTTAGATTCCTCCTCTAGCTCGGGTAGTGTTTCTAATGCGGCTAGTGTGGATATTGTGCTTGAGCCACGCGGAACCCGCCCTAGTAAAATAGAGATTGAGCGCCAGATCACCGACGCTTTATCCACGGTTCCAAGTGCAAGATTTGACATCGGCTTATCTAGTGGCGGTGAATCTGGCTATAGTTTTGCGCTGACCAGTACCAACTCTGAGCTATTAGAGCAAATGGCGCAGCAGGTGATGAATGAGATTCGCTCTTTACCTGAAGCCGGCAGTGTTACCAGTAACCGTAGCTTGCCACGCCAAGAGTTGTCCATTGTTCCCAATCGCACTGCCATGGCCGATCAAGGAGCCACCACACAAGGTGTCGCTGATACCTTACGTGTGGCGACTTTAGGCGATTATGAACAACGATTATCTAAGCTTAACTTAGATACGCGTCAGGTCCCTATCGTGGTGCGCTTGCCACAAGAAGCAAAAAACAATGTCAGTCAGTTAGCAGATTTATATGTCCCCACCTCAGGAACCACAGGCGCTCGAGTGGGTGAAGTTGCTGACCTATCATTTGGTACAGGACCTTCTGAAATCCTACGTTTTGATAGAGAACGGTCTATTACCATTAACGTTCAAGTCGCAGGCGGTGAGTTAGGGGGCCTAGTAGAAGCAGTGAAATCGATTCCATCACTGCAAGAAGGTAATATTCCCGAAGGTATTTCAATCATTGACCAAGGCCAGGCTGAGAGTATGTCTGAATTATTTGGTGGCTTTGTGATTGCTATCTCTGTCGGTATTATCTGTATCTTTGGGGTGCTTATTTTACTATTCGGTAAGGTGCTTCAGCCTTTCACTATTTTGATGGCATTACCTTTATCTATTGGCGGGGCTTTTGTGGGTTTGGTATTGACCAAAAGTAGCTTATCCATGCCCTCAATGATTGGCTTTATCATGCTGATGGGCATTGCCACCAAAAACTCTATTTTGTTGGTGGATTATGCCATTTTGGCCGAAAAAGAACACGGGTTGAATCGTTTCGACGCTCTTCTAGATTCTTGTCGTAAGCGGGCTCGACCTATTATCATGACCACCATTGCCATGGCTGCAGGAATGTTGCCTTTAATCTTTGGTCTCGGAGATGTCGACTCTACTTTTCGCCGTCCTATGGCAGCTGCGGTATTAGGAGGGCTGTTCACCTCAACCTTCTTAAGTTTAATTGTCATCCCTATGGTTTATACTTTTATGGATGATATTTCTAACTGGTTTGCTAAATGGCTACGTCCGCATGGTAAAACCGAGTAATCACTAACCCTTTAACTAGTTTTTTATGTTACAAACGAACCGAGAGTTAACTATGAGCGTACCAAGCGACATTGAGATTGCCCAAAAAGCAACCCTGAAACCGATTGTAGAAATTGCTGAACAACTGGGCTTAGCCGCAGATAAGATTGAGCCTTATGGCCACTATAAAGCCAAAATCAATCCCAATGACGTATTTGCCAAACCGCCAAAATCAAAAAACAGTAAATTGGTATTAGTTACAGCCATCAACCCTACCCCTGCCGGTGAGGGCAAAACCACAGTAACTATTGGTCTAACCGATGCCCTAAACCGAGTGCACAAGCAGAACCAAGATGGTAAACGTACCATTGTTGCACTACGAGAGCCATCAGTAGGTCCAGTGTTTGGTATTAAAGGAGGTGCTGCAGGGGGCGGTTACGCTCAAGTACTGCCTATGGAAGATATCAACCTCCACTTCACCGGTGACTTGCATGCCATAGGGGCGGCCAATAACCTATTGGCCGCTTTGATTGATAATCACATTTATCAAGGCAATGCTCTAAATATCGATCCCAAACAAATCCTTTGGCGCCGAGCCATGGATATGAATGACCGCCAACTGCGTAACATTGTGAGCGGTCTAGGCAATACCTCAGATGGGGTGATGCGTGAAGGCGGATTCGATATTACTGTGGCATCAGAGGTGATGGCTATCTTCTGTCTGGCCACAGATTTGGCCGATTTAAAACAGCGTTTGGGCGATATCTTGGTGGCTTATAGCAAAGATAAAAAGCCCATCTATGCCAAAGACTTAAAGGCTCATGGCGCAATGACTGCCTTATTAAAAGAAGCCATAAAGCCCAACTTGGTTCAAACCATTGAAGGCAACCCTGCTATTTTACACGGGGGCCCTTTTGCCAATATCGCCCATGGCTGTAACTCAGTTATAGCCACTCGCACTGCCCTACATTTGGCTGACTATACCTTAACTGAAGCCGGCTTCGGTGCCGACTTAGGCGCTGAGAAATTCTGTGATATTAAGTGTCGTCTATCAGGTTTAACCCCTGATGCTGCTGTGGTCGTAGCTACCATTCGCGCCCTAAAATATAATGGCGGTGCCAGCAAAGACAACTTAAAACAAGAAGATTTAGCGGCCCTGGATCAAGGCCTACCCAACCTAACCAAGCATATCGAGAACTTGCAAGAAATCTTTGGCTTACGTGTGATCGTGGCCATCAATAACTTTGAAAGCGATACTGAGGCTGAAATTGAGATGGTGCGTAAAGCGTGTAAGCGTCTGAAAGTTGATGTAGCGCTAACTCAGGTTTGGGAAAAAGGGGGCGCAGGAGGTGAGGATCTGGCCAAAGCTTTAATCGATTTACTCGATGCAGCAGACAATGACCCTAAAGCTAAGCATGGCGAATTTAAGTTTGCTTATGATACCCAAATGAGGATCGAAGATAAAATTCGTACCGTGGCTCAGCGAGTATATGGTGCCAATGATATTGATATTAGCAGTACCGCCAGAGCAAAAATTAAACGTCTAGAATCTCTACAACTAGACAAACTGCCTATTTGTATCGCTAAAACTCAATATTCTTTGAGTGATAACGCTTCTCTTCTAGGCCGTCCTACTGGCTTTAATGTTCAGGTACGTGATATTAGCCTCTCCAACGGTGCCGGATTTATCGTGGTGATTTGTGGTCCCATCATGAGAATGCCGGGCCTACCTAAAGTTCCGTCTGCTGAACGCATTGATGTCGATGATGAGGGTAATATTGTCGGCTTATTTTAACCAGCCCTGCTCTATAAGATATATTCTATAGCTTTAAACAGACCATAATTTTAAAAAGAGCACTGAAATTCAGTGCTCTTTTTTTTTGCCTTAAACGGCCTTCTAAAAACGATTATTATTAGCAAACTCTAACTGCGGTTTGTGTAGGGCGTCTCGAGTAAATTCGTTTATGAATTGTTAATCCGCTGTAGTTAAGTTTTACATTGCAGATAAACTTGAGTAAGGTTACAGATAACAAAGTACCGGACATTTTTTGATAAAAAGATTTTAAACGTCTAAAGATATTCAACCCTTACCTTAGACGCCTTTAATTATAGGGAATACCTTATTGTATAGCCCACCCATTGTTCGGTTTGTTTTTAATTATCTGTGCTCAATCAGCAACATTTAACCAAATTTAACCAAATTCTTTAGATAAAGATCTTTTAAGTGAAAAATTGAGTGTGCTAGTTAGGTTAATCCATAACATTAACAATCCGTTTAACTTACTAGCAAGATTACTATTTCGATTCAAATTTTGATTGAATCCTACATCAGCTGTTACAGCCCAAAATAAAGTGGCTTAGATTTATTAATCACTATCTGATAATAGGTCTACAGGGAATTTAGAGATTTAAGGGATTAAAGAGTCGCTGTCCTACTTCACCTGCGTCTCCCTAGTATTATTCCTGCCTCTTTATTTTTATCCCTAATCGCTTACTTAGCTATTTATTGTGCTGTATTGTTGTTTTATCCAACCATTACGCCAGCGTATTCTGCTAGCCAAATGAGGAAGTTATGAAGCCTATATCTGCTTTATCATCATTATATAAATCGGCCCTCCAAGGCCCAGTGGCCCTATCATTCGCCAGTACAGCACTGACGGCCTCTTTATTGGGCTTATCTTTAAGCTCAGCCAGTGCGGCTCCTGTCGCCATGCCCACTCATAGCGATGCCAATAGTGAACTGGTAAATCGTGGGGCGTATGTTGCCAGACAAGCAGACTGCATGGGGTGTCATAAAGAGGATTACTCAGGGGGCATCGCTGTAGAGGCCCCCATGGGCACCATTTATGGTACCAACATTACTCCCTCGGTACGCTATGGTATCGGTAAATATACTGAACAAGATTTTAAAAATGCTTTGACCAAAGGTAAAGCGCCAAACCATAGGCTTTATCCTGCTATGCCCTACCCCGACTATAAGGGCATGACGGATGAAGATATCTCTGCCTTGTTTGCCTATTTTCAAACTGTACCTGCCATTGACGAGCCGCCGGCTTATAAAACCGACCTACCGTTCCCCTTCAATATCCGTGCCTTAATGCTAGGCTGGAACTTGGTCAATATGCCCGACTGGAAAGCCCGTGAAGGCTTAGATGAAACCCAGAAGCATGGACAATATTTGGTCGACAACCTAGCTCACTGTGGTACCTGTCATACTCCGCGTAATGCGACCATGGGTTATGACATGAAAAACTACTTATCAGGGGCCATGTTGGGCACTTGGCATGCTCCCAACATTACCCCTGATAAAGCCAGCGGTATTGGTAGCTGGAGCGAAGAAGAGATTGTAACTTATCTCCGCGAGGGCGGTGTGCATCAAAAAGCTTTAGCGGCTGGGCCCATGAGCGAAGTGGTCATGAACAGTACTCGCTACTTAAATGATAAAGATTTAAAGGCCATCGCCAGCTACCTAAAAGCCGTGCCAGTCGTCACAACAGCCGACACCGTACAGCCAGTGAATGTGGCCGCTTTACCTAAAAAGCATAGCGATGACATCGCCATCAACTTACTGGATCAGATGGATGTCCTCAAAGAGGCCAAAGCCAAAGCTTCTTCTAATTCCGAATCCTTATACCTTGCTGAATGTGCAAGCTGTCATGGTATCAACGGTTATGGCCAGCCTGATGCAGGTTATGCCTCAATTGTGGGCTTAACCAGCTTAAGACGCGACAACCCAGCCCCCGTTATTAGTGTGGTGGCCAATGGTATTCATCAAGTCGTGAACACCCGCCCGCAAATGCCTGGTTTTAAAGATGACTTAACCGTTGAGGAAATGGCAGAGATCGTTAACTATGTTCGTACAACTTTTGGCGGTTTAACTGAAAGTAAGGTGACCGCAGACGATGTGGCCAATCAGGTAAAGGCAGGGCCCCAAGCCCCTTTTATCGTTAAGAATGCAGGGTGGTTAGCTGCCTTAGGTATTATTGCAGGCCTAGTGGTATTAGCTCTATTAATTCGTTGGTTCATTCGCCGTCGTTAAACAAACACTGTGATTGTCAACCTAGGTGACTATTAATCTAGGAGGCGATCAACAAGTAATCTAGGTGGTGATCAACAAGGCGCATTTTTAGCCATATAACAAATTAATGATAGGCAACCTAAAGCGCCGTTGAACAGACATGACACTAATAAAAAACTTACTATAAGTCGCTTGGTAGACCCTTTATGCAGGGGACACCAAGCGAATAAAGTAACAAGGATAAGATGATGATTGATAACCTTAAATCACCGACACGCCGGCAGCTACTAGCCATGATTGGTAAGACCGCTGGTGGCGCGGCTATGTACCAAGCGATGACCACATTAGGCTTCGCTTCAGAATCCTCTTTCAATGGCCAGATGGAACTGACAGGCGCACCAGCTGGGGTAAGTATTATCGTCTTAGGGGCCGGTCTAGCTGGACTGGCTGCCGCTTATGAATTGAGAAAAGCGGGCTATAAAGTCACGGTTTTAGAATATCAAAACCGAGGCGGTGGTCGCAGTATTCATCTTAAAGGTGGTGATAAGTTTACTGAGCTTGGTGGAGGAGTCGTGACCTGTGACTTCGAAGAAGGCAATTACTTTAACCCAGGCCCTTGGCGTATTCCTAGCCACCACTATGCTGTGCTTCATTACTGCAAAAAATTTGGCGTGGCATTAGAGCCTTTCATCCAGACCAACAACCGAGCTTATCTACACCGTACCAATCATTTCGGCGGGGTCCCACAACGTCTAGGCGATGTGCAGCACGATATCCGTGGTCATGTGTCTGAACTGCTTTCCAAAGCGGTTAATACCGGGGGCTTAGACAAAGAAGTAACTCGTGAAGACAAAGAGATGCTCCTTGAGAACCTAAAAGGCTGGGGTGCGCTTAGCAACGACTATACTTATAAGCGCAGTCTCACTACCAGTAAGTATCGGGGTTACTCAGTGTATCCTGGCGGCGGACTTATGCCCAATGAGCAGGCCTCTACCCCTCTGCCTCTAGATGACCTATTAAAATCTGGGGTGTGGCAGGATATCTATGCACAGCACACCACGTATAGTCATAGCCCGACTATGTTCCAGCCTGTGGGCGGTATGGGTAAAATTGGCGATGCTTTCACTCGTGAATGCCAGGACTTAATTAGGCTAAATGCGAAAGTAACCGAGATTCGTCAAGATGATAGTGGCGTTACCGTCTCCTATGTGGACAGTAATAACGAATCAGGCTCCACTCAGACAGCTCGTGCTGATTACTGTATTTGTACCATTCCGTTGTCGGTATTGACCCAAATCCCAATAAACGTCTCTAAGCCAATGGCTGACGCTATGGCGGCGGTTCCTTATGAAACCTCTTTTAAAGTGGGTCTAGAATTTAAACGCCGCTTCTGGGAAGAAGATGAATGGATTTATGGTGGGGTAACTTATACCGATATGCCAATCCAACAGATCTCTTACCCCTCACAAGATATGTTTAAGCAAGGTAGCGGGGTACTTTTAGGTGGCTATGGCTATGGGCCAACCTCTTATAAGTTCAACACCCTTACCCCAGAAGAGCGTATCGAAGTAGCTTTGGCTTACGGTAAACACATTCATCCTCAGTATCTAAAAGAGTTCCGCTCTGGTACTTCAATGGTATGGCACCGTATGCCTTGGACTTTAGGGTGTTATGGAGTATGGACCCAAGAAACTCGAGATCAGCACTATAAGACATTGTGTAGCATTGATAATCGTATCGTTCTGGCGGGTGAGCATTGCTCACACATTCCTGCTTGGCAGGAGGGCTCAATTTTGTCTGGCTTGGATTCAGCAAAACGCCTACACCAGCATGCACTATCTGTATAACACGAAACGATTGTCTGACATGGCATAAAGCATAAAGAGGCTAATATGAAATATTTTAAAGCTCCCTCCTTGACCCCGCTGAGCATGGTAATTATTGGGTCAACTTTAGGGCTACTGACTGGGTGCTCATCTCAATCTGAGGATACGGTAACGTTGGCGCAGACTTCTGATACCTTCACAGGAGCACCAGCACAGCAAGAAGTCGACCCCTATGCCAGCCGAAATGGTGGTGCTTGGGGTGGCGTCTATATGACCGAATCTGAACTTACAGAAACTAATCGACATATTGTCGATATTGATGCAGTGCCAGCATTTGATCAAGACCCAAGTTTAGACAAGTGGAATGAGAAGTTCGGCTACGAGAACGCTTACGTTTCTACCGATGGTAAAAAGCTATATCACGACTCTTGCGCAGGCTGTCATATGCATGAAGGGGAAGGCGCTTATGGCGCAGGCTATTACCCCCCTCTAGCCGACAACAGCAAAATGCAGTCTAAATACTATATTATTGACATCTTAATCAATGGTTTACGTGGTATGCCCTCGTTTAGACATATGATGAATGATGAGCAGATTGCTGCAGTTACTGAGTATGTGGTGAAGGATCTGAACGGCTTTGATGAAGAAGTGACAGCAGAGGATGTGGCACAGCTACGCCCAATTACGCCGCCTGGTGTGGACCCAGCCTTATAAGCTTCTGCTAGTAAGTTTTTTAATATTTTTACTAAGTAATTGAACTACTTGGTATTCTATCAGCTGATTTCCATGATACGTTATTGATTTGACTTTACTTGCTTGCTTTTAACCCAGTTAAGAGCAAGCTTTTTTTATTTAAAATTAGGGTCAGTTGCAGCGATTCAATTCTGCAGTATAAAAAATTTACAGCAACCCTTCCTTTTATTTTTATAATTAAAGAGAATCAGAACGACACCTCCTCGCGTCTAAGGTAAGTTAATAATCCTCAATGGTTTAACTTTTAATACGCTGATAATAGGCTGAGTTTTAATGAAAAGTAGAATTTATAATGGCTTGAAATTAAGTGCCGGCTTAACTGCGGTCTTTATGGTTATGGGCTGTCAAACTACATCAGTCACTGAAAATACAAAATCGGTGACTGGATCCAATACAAACGCTGTAGAACAAACAATTATTGATAAAGATGAGACTAACCCCGTGCCCGCTGCTGCTTCCTCCTCTTTATTGATTTATTATTTTACCCCCACACTTTTGATGCAGCGTATATATCCTGTAGTTACAGGCCGCTATGTGGTGCAAGACAACTGTTTGAGATTTGAGCAGGTTCATAATAATAAAACCCGTCTTCTGACCCCGTTGTTTGATCCTACTTACAAGGTCTCTTTGCTACAAGATGAGCAAGCTCTTAGCTTAGATGGCACACGGGTAAAATTCGGAGAGACCATAAAGACCGGCGGTTCAGTAAAAGAAGAGTATCTGTTTTATCACCTACAGTTTGATAATCCAGAAAGTGGGGTATCTGAGTCTGTGCGTAACCCAGAAGACCATGCTTGTCTTACAGAGCCGGGCATCTTTATGAGAAGCAAACTTATCGATTGACTCTAGCCACCTCGATAACTGAGCGCCTCACTTAGATGAGGTGTTTTTATATCCACACTGTTTGCCAAATCAGCAATGGTGCGCGCCACTCGTAATAGCCGGTGGTAGCCTCGAGCAGATAAATTAAGCTTAATTTGTGCCATAGCTAGTAACTGCTTTTCATTGTCTCCTAGCATAATGTGCTCATCTAGCTCACTGGGGCTTAATTCGCAGTTGGGCTTACCTTGTCTGACTTGTTGACTTTGATAAGCTTTGGTTACTCGTGCTCGTACTGCCTTGGAGCACTCTCCCGGCTGATTATTTTGAAGGTCACTAATTGGCAAAGCGGGAACAGTAACCTGTAAATCTATTCGATCCAGTAAAGGTCCAGAGATTCTATCTTGATAACGCTGAATTTGCTCGGGTCGACAATGGCAACGATTGGAGGGGTCCCTATGATAACCACAAGGGCAAGGATTCATCGCAGCCACCAATTGAAAGTTAGCGGGGAATGTGGCCTGTTGATTGGCAGGGCTGATGGTAATTTGCTTTGACTCTAAGGGCTGGCGTAGCACCTCCAATACCTTACGATCAAACTCCGGCATCTCGTCCAGAAACAACACTCCTTTATTGGCCAACGTAATCTCACCAGGTTTGGGGCGCGAACCGCCGCCTACTAATGCCACCGCAGAAATCGTGTGGTGAATTTCTCTGAAAGGTCTGCTGCCATACTGATACTCGGTATTGGCAACCGAATAAGTACTGGCCACCTCTAAAGCCTCTTCATCATTTAAGTCAGGTAATATGGTTGATAGCCGGGCAGCCATCAAAGTTTTGCCTGAGCCTGGTGGGCCGGTAAATAATAAGGAATGACCGCCTGCCGCGGCTATCTCCAACGCCCGCCTGGCATGATGCTGACCTTTGACATCGGCTAAGTCCACTTTATAACTGGCATTTAAAACGGGTAACTTTGACACCACCGCTGTCAGTATTCCTTGGGGCATCTCAGCCAAATTTGTCGCTTTGCTCTGGGTACTTACTCTGTTTTCCACCTGCAAATGCTCACAAACCTCGATGAGGTTGTTAGCAGCATATACCTCTATCCCTTTGACTCGGCTGGACTCTACGCCATTGCCTGCTGGTACCATAAGTTTACGGGTTTTATAGACAGTCTTAGAGGAATTATTGTCCTGTTTTTGATGCTCATTGCTATCCGCTTTTATGGCTCTGGCTACCGCAAGCCCGCCTGCGATGCAGCGTAGGTCACCATTTAATGCCAACTCTCCGATAAACTCATAATCTTCCAACCATTGCGGTTCTATCTGACCGCTGGCCGCCAAGATGCCCATTGCAATAGGCAGGTCTAAACGAGCCCCTTCTTTGGGCAAGTCAGCAGGAGCCAAATTAATCGTTAACCGCCTATTGGGAAATTGAAAATTTGAATTAATTAAAGCAGAGCGAACTCTATCTTTGCTCTCTCGAACCGCCGCCTCAGGTAACCCCACGATGGTCAAAGCGGGAAGCCCCTGTGATAAATGAACTTCTACCATAACTTTGGGAGCATGCAGACCGACCACTGATCGGGTATGTACTTGAGCAAAAGACATCATCAACCTTATTATGAATTTTATTTATTATAATTAATTCATTGATAATAAATTATTTATTCATAGTTAGCAAAGGTAACTGCTAATTTAATCTACATCTAGATGCCCAAATAAACGTAGGTTCTGAATAAGCTTTCAGCCCCCGCCATGTTGAATGTTGTTAGGACAATAACAAAACAATCAGAGTAATAATGCTAAACTTGGTACTCTTCTCAAAGTAAAGATAAGGGTTTAACTAAACCATGGTAAACCCAAAATAAAAAGGAAGGCATGAGTGAATAAACAGACGGTGGTCGCTTTAACTTGCCTGATAGCTGGCGGAGCGTTATTGGGGGTTTCTACCAATATAGCAAAATATGCCGGCACAGTAGGATTGACCCCTTTGGCTTTTGTATTTTGGTCCATTACAGGGGCAGCGCTGCTACTATTGGTAATGGCCACCTTTCGGCGCCAACTGCCGCCTATCACTAAGTCCAGTATCGAATACTATTTAGTTGCCGCTTTGGTCAGCGTGGCCGGCTCCAACCTAATCTTTTTTTCGGCCATTCCTCAAGTCGGGGCCAGCTTTGTGGCTTTGGTGATGACCCTTCCCCCCTTATTAACTTATGTTGGGGCTCTACTGCTAAAAATGGAACGCTTTGATTCAATACGGGCTTTGGGAGTGCTGTCTGCATTGGCAGGAGCTGGAGTATTAGCGGGCAATAAACTGACCGCTCCTGATGCCAGTGTGTTTTGGGTTTTGATTGCCCTTTGTGGGCCAGTGTTGTTGGCGATAGGCAATCTTTATCGCACTTTACGTTGGCCTACCGGCGCCTCACCAAGCGCTTTAGCCCCCGGTATGCTAGTCGCGGCTTCCCTGCAATTGGGAGCGCTTAGTTTATTGCCTAACTTCTCACTCGCCCTACCCGGTGTAGATTCCTTTAATTTTTCGGTATCGATAGCCCTCATTGGGGTGCAGGCCTTTATTTTTGCTGCTCAGTTCCAACTGTTGTTTGTGCTACAAAAGGCAGGCGGACCGGTGCTACTTAGTTTGCTAGGCTCAACGGCGGCTGTCTTTGCCGTGCCTATTGCCATATTTTTGCAAGCGGAAGCTCCCCCACAAGGGCTAGCTTTGGGGGCTTTACTAATCGCTATTGGGGTGGGATTGGTTACTTGGGGCGGCATAAGAAAGCCGGCCAATGACCAATAAAGAACCGACCAAATCAAGATTAAAACCCTATCAGGCTCAATGGCCTTACTATCCTTTCGGGTTATAGTAAAACCAGTCGTTTCAGGTTATTTTTCTATAATTTGTTATAATTAACTCACTATATAATTTTATCTCATCGCTTCTATTTATCGGCTCTCCGATAAGGCCAATCTTATGACTAATTCTGCCATTTTTACAGACCAAGCCCATCTTCCTCCTTCTACTGAGCGTCCATATTTCTCTCCTGCCAATCCTTACGCCAAAAAACAGTTTGATGCAGCGACCTCTGATATGCCGCAGTTAGAATACGATGAGGCTTTGGTTCATAAATACAATCGTTCAGGACCACGTTACACTTCGTACCCTACCGCTCTTGAGTTTAAACCGATTGAAGCTGGGGCTGAATTAGACATTTTGACCCGTCGTGATCCCAACACCCCGCTATCGCTCTACTTCCATATCCCTTTTTGTCGCCATCTTTGCTATTACTGTGCCTGTAATAAGATCATCACTAAGAAGAACAGTGATGCCGGCGACTATCTAGAGTACCTAAAAGCGGAAGTAAAACAAAAAAGAGCCCTATTGGAGCGTCCGGCTTCTGGCGGTAAACCCTACGTGAAACAATTACATTTAGGCGGTGGTACCCCAACTTTCTTTAGTGATGAAGAGCTTACTGAGCTTTGGGAGTTTTTGCAGACTCAATTTGAATTTGCCCCAACTTCACAAGACAAGACCACTGATGAGCACCCAGAAGTCGGAGACTATTCAGTTGAAATCGATCCTAGAGAAATCCGAGATACTACTTTAACTGTTCTACGTAACTTAGGCTTTAACCGAGTGAGTTTTGGGGTACAAGATTTAGATCATAAAGTACAAATTGCCGTTAACCGAGTGCAGTCTGAAGAATTGATCCGCGGTGTGATGCAAGAGACGCGTCGATTGGGCTTTAAATCTACCAATATTGATTTAATTTATGGTCTTCCTCATCAAACCCCACAAACGTTTGCTAAGACCGTAGAGACTATTATTGATATCTCACCCGATAGATTGTCCATCTTTAACTATGCCCACTTGCCCAATCGCTTTAAGTCGCAGCGCCAGATTAAGGAAGAGGACTTACCGACACCTGCTGAGAAGCTTGAGATGTTCAGCGATACCATCACCGCTTTAAATGAAGCCGGCTACCAATATATTGGCATTGACCACTTTGCCAAGCCTGATGACAGCATGGCCGTGGCTCAACGTGACGGCATCTTACATCGTAACTTCCAAGGCTATACCATCTTAGGTGACTGTGATTTATTAGGCTTTGGCGTGTCTTCTATCAGCCAAATTAACAGCACGCTTTATGCCAATAAGGGCAACTCTGCCACTCATATTCTACAAAACCATACCGATCTTAAAGAGTATGAAATCCTGGTAGATGCCGGCAAGCTACCTGCGGTGCGACACATTAAAACTAACATTGAAGACCGTCTGCGTGGCTATATCATTTCAAACTTACTGTGCCATGATTACATAGATTTTAAAGACTTAAATCAAAAGTTTGGTATTGATGCCATTACTTATTTTATCGATGAAATTCAGCAGCTTGGCGAGATGCAGCAAGACAGATTGGTAGATATGGATGCTGCTGGTATTCGTATCTTACCTAAAGGACGTTTGCTTGCCCGCAACGTAGCCATGGTTTTTGATACTTATTTGGCCAGTAAAGAAAAAGGCCGTTTTTCTAAAGTGATTTAACGCTTTAAACCTTATTAACTCAAAAAACCGACTCTGCTTAAAGTAGAGTCGGTTTCTTTGTGGGAATAGAGAAAGTTATTGAAAGGAGACCAACTCTTCTTCGCTGTTCTTTTAGTCATGGCCAGATAAAAGAGCTATCTACTTGTCTAAACCTTGGGCTGAACCACATAAAGTCGATTGCCATCTATTATGGTTTTTTGCGCATCCAAATACTTATGCTCCACCCCTTTATCAGAATCATTCATCGCGAAATCATCATCGTTCAATAACCCAATAGAGCCATCTTGACGTAACCAAATTCCTTCAAGTTTATCATGTGGGTATTCAATGGCTTGCAGAATGTCGACGGCCAAAGTTTTTTGGACCGGATGAATGCCTAACTCCTCTAAGGTATCCCAGTGACGCTCGTCTTGTGCGATCCACTGCTCCAACGTCTGCTCATCAATTAATAAACCTAACTCACTATCATAACGGAGTCGCTGGTCATCTGAGTGCTCTAATAAAGCCTCAATATTATTGATATCTGTGGCTTGCGATATATCAAGTTTGTAGATAAATTTCTTGGCGGTCGGTTGCTGTAAAGGAAATTCACGGTCATGCTCTGCGACATAGAATTCATGCTCACTTAACGCAGCAATAGCAGAGTTAACATGCTCTTTTTCGTCCAAACGACACAGGTATTGTTTAATTACCCCATTTTTCAAATTAATCATTACCATCCGCGTCAAAGTTGATAATCGACCTGACTTATCTGGATTGTCCATAGAGGATTCTAATATACCCACCAAGGTGCTTTGATCTGGAGTAATGGTTAAGGATTCCATACCACGGTTAGCACGTCTTTTAGCAAACTCTTGCGGTAATAATAATCGCTGACCATTAATAATGAGGCTATTACGACTGTCTTCAGCAAAAGGATTAATCCGTCCAATCTCTACCCCTTGAGCATCATAATGAACCAAGTGCGGGCCATACTCATCACTAATCCAAAAACTGCCATCATCTAGGGCAGCCAATCCTTCAGGGTCTAAACCATTAAGATCGGTCTTCACCGGATTGGTTTCGGGATCATAAGGCTGGTTAGGATTCACCGTCATCGGTTCTCCTGAGACATCATATGGAATCTCGTTAGTACCGCCAAAGGCCTTTGGATTGGGCAAACCACTGACGGGCACCCCATTTTTGTCTTTTAAAACAATCTCTTTAACCTTGCGAATCTGACCGTCTGCCTCGACCTCAAAAAGCCCTATTTTGGGGCTGTAATTGGGAACCAAAAACTGCTTTCCCTCCCCCAAGCTGCCTTTAAAGTCTGAGTTTGGGCCTCGATCGGTTAGGGCATAAAACTGATTGGGATTACTCGGGTGAGCAGCCGCATCGGAACCAAAACCACCGCCGCGAATTTGTAACTTAGTCTCGGGATAAGCAGCATTTTGGTATTGTTCATTTAGGATGTCATAAGGCAAAGCGCTGCCTTGAACAATGGGGTTTAATGGCGAATTTACTTGGTCTTTATTTTCCATATTATTATCAACACGATTTTGCATAGTGGTTCCTACTACTATTTATTATAATTTGCGGTTTATTCATTCTGTCTGTGAAGCTGTCTAACTTGCTCTGTACAGTTTTATTGATACCTCTATTTTGGGTCAAATCACGGCTTAAAAAAATAGCCCCTTAGTAACCAACCTTATTAATAAGGAGCACTAAGAGGCTATAAGTAACTAAAAGGTTAAGTTAGTAAAGTTTTTGCTAGGTTATAACCCAAGCTCAAGCTAAGAGCACAAGAAAGAGAAACCAGTTAAAGAGGATAAATTAAGGCTTAAGTTTACTGCCCATTAATCCTTTTACCGTTCCTAAAATATCTGCAGGTAACACCACCGTCTTGGCATTGTCAGACTCTGCCAACTCTTGCATCGCTTTAATATATTGCTCACCCAGCAAGTAAACCACCGGCATCTCCTCCTCTCCCATGGCTTGAGTAATCAAGCGAATAGACTCTTCAGAGCCTTTTGCTAACACAACTTGGGCCTCAGCATCACGGCGAGAGGCCTCTAAACGGCCGTCAGCTTCTAAGATAGCTGCCTGCTTTTGACCATCAGCACGGGTCACGGTTGCACGGCGCTGACGTTCGGCAGCCGCTTGCTCTTCCATCGCAGTTTGCATAGTGTCTGAAGGATTAATATCTTGAATTTCAACGGTTTTTAAGGTGATTCCCCAGTCTGCAATGTCTTCTGAAATGGCCTGCTTAAGTAACGCTTTAATATGGTCACGGCTCGATAAAGCACTATCTAAATCCATTTCACCGATGATCGATCGTAATGAAGTCTGCACCAAGTTACGAATACCATGCTCATAATCTTCAATACCATAGACGGCTTTTTCAGGCTGCACGATACTGATATAGGCCACAGCGTTGGCAATAATCACCACGTTATCGCGGGTGATGACTTCTTGGGAAGGAATATCCAACACGATGTCTTTGGTAGTTAGTTTATAAGCCACATCATCCACATAGGGAATAATGAGATTCAGACCAGGCTCTAAGGTCTGATGGTATTTCCCTAAACGCTGCACAATCCATTTATAACCTTGAGGGACTATTCGCACCCCTTTAAATACGGTGAACACTACCAGCGCCACCATCACTAGCATGACTATACTAAAACTTCCCATTTTATTACTCCCTATTTTCATTACCCCTACTTTATCTTGTTAATACTATTGGGGGCAATTTACTTAAAATTTTTGTTTATAGTTTTGGTTGTTATGGCTTATCTACAGTTTCAGTTATCTATAATTAATGTGGGCCATAGTCTGGGCGGGCACAACGATTAACTCATTGCCAATCACATCTACCACCACCACTCTCTGCCCTACCTCAAGCACTTCACCTCGGGTGCGACACTTCCATTCCGTAGCGCCAACAATGGGCACACTAAAGCGTACAGTACCCACTCTGTCGAGTGTTGGTGCAACGGTTATCATTCCTTTTTCACCTATGATGACACTGCCGCCTAATCCCGCTTTAGTACGATCAACAGATAAAGGCTGCACGAATTTAAACCATATAACTGCCATAGCTATGGAAAGTATCAACCACATTATGATTTGAAAGAATTGGGATAAGGGAAATAACCAGCTCAATAACGCAATAATCACTGCTGCGATACCGAACCATAGGGTCGCAAAGGTGGTTAAAAACATCTCTGAAATAATCAGTAGCCCTCCAAGGACTAGCCAATGCCACGGCTCAAATACAAACATAATCTCATCCTTAATTATTTTTTATCGTTATTTATCTTAGCACTTTTAAGCCATATAAGTAGAGATATAACCCTGCCAAGGCCGGCATTACCTTTTATACACACAAAAAAAACGACCGCCGAAGCGGTCGTTTTCTTAAGGCTATCTTAGTTGGACTAAGACTTTCACTTAGGTTCAATTAGAACTTAAAGTTAGCACCTAAAGTGATACCATTAGCATCTTTCTTGTCATTACCCACTTTAACTTCTGGATACCAGTCATAAGCCAGTTCTACTGCAGCGTTAGGAGCAAGGTTTAAACCTAAACCTAGACCACCTGCTACTGAAGTTTTAGATGAGCTATCGTCAAAGCCGTTAACATATTTTCTTTCAAAATCAACTTTGTTCTTAGCCACACCTAAACGACCTTTGGCATACATTTGTGATCCTGGGAACGTGTAGTCATAAGTACCGTATAGGCCATATACGTCAGCATTATACTCAGTTAAGTTAGTATAATCTTCATCACTAGTGGTCATGTACTCAGCTTCCATACCGAAGTTTGGAGTGAATTTAGCACCACCATAGATACCGTATGAAGTAGCATCATCTTTAGCACCATCTAAGTCATACTGACCGATTTTAGCACCGATATAGGGCTGTGCAGCGTTATATACAGCCGCTTGTGCGCCTGCAGTCATTAATGAACCAGCAGCTAAAGCAAGTAGAGTTTTTTGTAATGTTTTCATTGTTGTTCTCCTAGTAATATAAGTAAGGTCAAAGGAGTGGTGGGTTAAGAAACCCTTAAACCCTCCATTGCTATCCATGTATTAATAGTAACAAAATATTTCAAGCTATGTGTAGTAATATCATAGCCAACTTGTTACTTTTTGAAACATTATATTTCCATTGGAAACAAATACTTAGAGTTTTTATAAAAGCTGATCGAAAATAAAATCTATGGTCTAAAAATAGATTGGATGAGACCTGATTACTAAAAAATCAACTAAAAAACGACCGCCAAGGCGATCGTTTTTATAATTACATTGAGACTTTTATTTTTAAATTCTATTTAATAAATTAGAATTTAAAGTTGGCACCTAAGGTGATACCTGAAGCGTCTAAGTCACCTTTATCCGCTACATTGTCTACAGTTGGATACCAATCATAGGCCAGCTCTACTGCTGCATTAGATGCAAGGTTATAACCTAGACCTAAACCACCAGCAATACCAGTATCAGATCTGCTGCCACTACGATCAACATCTACTTTGTTTTTTGACACACCTAAGCGGCCTTTAGCATACATGTCTGAGCCTGGGAAGGTATAGTCATAAGTACCATATAAACCATATACGTCCGCAGAATATTCTCTATTTGAGCTAAAATCTGCATCACTAGTAGTCATGTATTCAGCTTCAATACCGAAGTTTGGTGTGAACTTAGCACCACCATAAACACCATAAGAAGTGGCATCGTCTGCACTATCAAGATCATATTGACCAATTTTAGCACCGATATATGGTTGTGCAGTCATACCATAGTTTACAGCAGCTTGAGCACCAACCGTCATCATTGAGCCAGCAGCTAGAGCAAGTAGAGTTTTTTGTAATGTTTTCATTGTTGTTCTCCTATTGATTTTAAAGTAATAACAAAAGAAAAAATATGGGTGTAAACCTCTTCTTCGTTATCCATGTTCTAATAGTAACAAAATATTTCATTTAATATGTGGGTGTTTGATAGGTCGCTTGTTACTTTATGCAATGAATTATTATTAATAGAAACAACCGATTAGGCTTTACGGTCTTTGAGCAATTGAGTTAATAGGATAGGTTAGCTTTGGTTTAATTTGGGCATAAAAAA
This sequence comes from Psychrobacter piechaudii, assembly GCF_900162825.1. Lineage (GTDB taxonomy): Bacteria > Pseudomonadota > Gammaproteobacteria > Pseudomonadales > Moraxellaceae > Psychrobacter > Psychrobacter piechaudii. The sequence goes on along the minus strand of NZ_FUGE01000086.1, from coordinate 10,110 downwards.
ACGACCGCCGTAGCGATCGTTTTTATAGTCTTATCAGAGGTTTACTCTAATTTTAACTTAAGCAATATTAGAACTTAAGATGAGCACCTAGCGTTACACCTGAAGCATCTAAATCTTCACCAACGTTATTTTCAATTGAAGGATACCAGTTATACATGGCTTCAATTGAAGCATTTGGTGCTACGTTAAAACCTAGACCTAGACCACCAGCAACACCGGTTTCAGAGCCTGATGTTTCTCTACCAGTCACTTTACCTTTTACATCAACTTCGTTTTTAGCCACACCTAAACGACCTTTACCGTATAGACCGCCAGTGTTAGGGAAAGCATAGTCAGCGGTTGCATACAGACCATAGGTATCTGCAGAATACTCTTGTACGTCATTTAAGTCTTCATCACTAGTGGTTAGGTATTCAGCTTCAACACCGAAGTTAGGAGTGAATTTAGCACCACCGTACACACCGTATGAAGTACCTTTATCTTTAGCGCCATCAAGATCATATTGACCTACTTTAGCACCAATGTAAGGTTGTGCTGCCATGTTGCCATAGTTAACAGCCGCTTGTGCGCCTGCAGTCATTAATGAACCAGCAGCTAAAGCAAGTAGAGTTTTTTGTAATGTTTTCATTGTTGTTCTCCTATTGGATGGGTAACGATGCAAGCTTATTAATAAGAATATAAATAGAAACAGGGTTGTTGCCTAATTTTCTTAAATCATCTTGCTTGTTATCGATGTATCCATAATAACCAAGGTTGCTTTAATACTCTGTCGGTGTTTAATAGGTCGGAAGTTATTTTTTACCCTTGTTTTTTATGCATATAGTTACAAACGCCTATTTTTGAAAACATTTGTTACATGTGGCTTTTTCTGCAATAAAAGCGATATATTACTAACTTTGATTGGCTCTCTTTACCCTTATATCAGGAAGATTTTGGCTGTATTTACAGTAAAAACAGCTTTTTTTATTAAATTAAGGCTTCAAGGATAGATGTTTATGACCGAACCCACCCGTTTAAATGTTGCTCAACAACTAGACACCCTAAAATCAAAAGAGCAATATCGACAACTGCCGTCAGTTACCCATCAGGATCAATGGATTATCTGCAATGAACGGCGCTTACTTAATATCTCTAGTAATGATTATTTGGGACTGGGCAATGAGACCCAGCTGCAATCGCAGTTTTTGAGCTACTTACAGCAGATGCCCGACTCGGTATTGCCCAAAATGGGATCCACCTCTTCGCGATTATTGACCGGCAACCACAGCCAGCTGCCCTTATTAGAAGCAGAATTACTGGATTGGTATCACCTTGCTTTACCTGAAAAGCAGCGTTCAACGTGTAATAAAGCTGTGTTGGTAGTGAACAGTGGCTATCATGCCAATATTGGTATTTTGCCGGCACTGGCCAAGTTGCCTGTTAAAACCCTAATTTTGACCGACACTTTAATTCATGCCAGCCTTATAGATGGGGTGCGTCTTATCGGCAGTAAGCACACGCATTGTAGGTATCAACGCTATCGACATAATGAGATGGAGCACTTGACTGCTTTAATTGAGCAGGCCAGCGATGAAATTGAACGCATTATTGTGGTCACTGAAAGTGTCTTTAGTATGGATGGGGATCGCGCTGACCTACAGGCTTTGGTGAAACTTAAAGCGAGTGATCCTCGTATTGAACTCTATGTCGATGAGGCTCATGCCGTTGGGGTACTGGGACATAATGGACTGGGACTTGCTGAGGAAACTCAAACTCTTGAGGATATAGACTATATAGTGGGTACCTTTGGCAAAGCGTTCGCCTCCATGGGGGCTTATGTAATTTGTGATGCCTCCATTCGAGAGTGGTTAATCAATCAAATGCGCTCTTTTATTTTCAGTACTGCCCTACCGCCAATTACTCATTGCTGGACTCGCTTTGTGTTAGCCAAGATGCCGTCACTATCTAATTTACGTACTCATTTGGCAGAGGTATCGCTTAGGGTGTCTCAGGCTATCAACACAGATTCAGAGGTGAGCTATCAGTCGCCTATTATTCCTTATATCTTAGGCGATAATGCCAGTGCGGTACAAAAAGCTCAGGCATTACAACAAGCCGGCTTCTACGCCTTACCCATTCGACCACCTACTGTGCCGGTAGGTACGGCACGGATTCGACTGGTGATGAATGCTAAGCTTAGCACAGAGGACTGTGACCGTCTTATTGAGCAATTATAAGATTTTCCCCTTTTAGCTTATTTTCACTTTTGAAGCCATAAAAAAAAGACCGTGCTCTTGAGCACGGTCTTTTCGGCAATAACTAAACTATAAACCGTTTAATTATTATAGTTACTTATTATTTCTTGTCGTCTTCATTCACTTCTGTGAACTCAGCGTCAACCACATCATCGTCGGCAGCGTTTTCAGCTTGTGCGCCTTCTGCTTGAGTTGGATCTACACCTTCAGCACCTTGACCAGCTGCGTAAATCTTCTGGCTAATTGGTAAGAATGCGTTATCTAGTGCTTCAAGCTTGGCTTTGATGTCATCATGGTCATCTTCTTTAGCTGCTAACTCTAAGTCGCTAATGGCCGTTTCAACTGAAGTTTTTTCTTCTTCAGTCACTTTGTCTTCAGCATCTTTTAGAGCTTTTTGGATAGCGTGGATACGACCATCTGCTTCGTTACGTACTTGAGCTAGAGCTGCGAATTTCTCGTCTTCTGCAGCGTTTGCTTCAGCGTCACGTACCATTTGCTCGATTTCTTCATCCGACAGACCAGAGTCCGCTTTAATCTGGATGCTTTGCTCTTTACCAGTACCTTTGTCTTTCGCTGAGATATTCATGATACCGTCAGCGTTGATGTCAAAGGTTACTTCAATTTGCGGCATACCACGTGGTGCTGGTGGAATTTCAGTTAAGTTAAACTCGCCCAATAGTTTGTTTTGGGCAGCTACTTTACGCTCACCTTGGAATACTTTAATGGTTACTGCAGGCTGGTTGTCTTCAGCCGTTGAGAACACTTGTGATTTCTTAGTAGGAATCATGGTGTTTTTCTCAATAATACCGGTCATAACACCGCCCATGGTTTCGATACCTAGGGTTAGTGGGGTTACGTCAAGTAGTAGTACGTCAGTTTTGTCACCTGACAATACCGCACCTTGAATCGCTGCACCAACAGCTACTGCTTCATCAGGGTTCACATCTTTACGTGGCTCTTTACCGAAGAACTCTTCCACAGTTTTTTGTACCAGTGGCATACGAGTCTGACCACCTACCAAGATAACGTCATCGATGTCGCTGGCTTTTAGACCTGCGTCTTCTAGAGCTACTTTACAAGGATCGATAGTGCGTTTTACTAAGTCTTCAGTCAGTGCTTCTAACTTAGAGCGGCTGATAGTTACCACTAAGTGCTTAGGACCTGTTGCATCAGCTGTGATGTAAGGTAAGTTCACTTCAGTGCTTTGAGCACTTGATAACTCAATCTTAGCTTTTTCAGCAGCTTCTTTTAGACGCTGCATCGCTAATGGATCACCTTTTAGGTTGAAGTCTTGCTCTTTTTTGAACTCTTCAACTAAGAAGTCGATTAACGCTAAGTCAAAGTCTTCACCACCAAGGAATGTGTCACCGTTGGTAGATAGAACTTCGAATTGCTGCTCGCCATCAACGTCGGCAATTTCAATGATTGATACGTCAAAAGTACCACCACCTAAGTCATAGACAGCAACAGTACTATCGCCTTTTTTCTTATCCATACCGTAAGCCAATGCAGCAGCGGTTGGTTCGTTAATAATACGCTTAACGTTTAGACCAGCGATTTTACCTGCGTCTTTAGTAGCTTGGCGCTGAGAGTCGTTGAAGTAAGCTGGTACGGTTACTACCGCGTCTGTTACTTTTTCACCTAAGTAGTCTTCTGCTGTTTTCTTCATTTTTTGTAGGATTTCAGCAGAAATCTGTGGTGGCGCCATTTTTTTGTCATTTACTTCTACCCAAGCATCACCGTTGTCTGCTTTAACGATTTTGTAAGGCACCATACCGATGTCTTTTTGTACTACTTTATCATCAAAGCGGCGACCGATAAGACGCTTAATAGCATATAAAGTGTTGTTTGGGTTGGTTACTGCCTGACGTTTTGCAGACTGACCTACTAGAATTTCGCCATCTTTATAAGCGATAATTGAAGGCGTTGTACGTGTACCTTCAGCGTTTTCGATGACTTTAACTTTGTCACCTTCCATCACTGCCACACAAGAGTTGGTTGTACCTAAATCAATACCAATTGTCTTAGCCATAATACAAAACTCCAAATCATTTATTGTTTGTGTTTATTTCAATGTTAGCATTTGGCTTACTGTCTATTATTAAAGGTTTCACTAAGTAAGCCTTGCTTCTTGTCTCTATATATCGGTTTAGTGCTACTATTTTTCAAGCCAAAATCAAGCAAAATTAATAACTTTTTGTCTTTTTTTGTGTCTTTGGCTCGATTAATACCGCGTTTCACTAAAATTTCAGACCGACTAACCAGAGGTTACTGACCTACTTTTACCATGGCTGGACGCAGTAAACGGCCATTCAAGGTATACCCTTTTTGTAGCACTTCACCCACGGTATCCGCTGCAACGTTAGGATCGATACCTACCGCTTCGTGTAATTCAGGGTTGAAAGCTTCTTGCTGCGGATCAACCACTTCAACGCCATGCTTATTTAGCACCGTTAAGAATGATTTGTGGGTTAGTTTTACTCCCTCTAAGATAGCATCATCGGCATCATCGTCTGCTTGCACACTAACAATAGCGCGCTCTAAGTTATCTACCACTTCTAAAAGCTCTTTAGCAAACTTTTGAAGCGCAAATTTACGGCTCTTTTCAGTTTCTTGTTCCATGCGTTTTTGGGCATTATAAGCATCCGCATTGGCACGGGCCTGACCTTCTTTGGCCGCTTTAACCTCACCTTCTAGTTGAGCAATGCGCTCTTCGTAAACACCGACATCAATATTATTAGCAATGGTTTCATCGCCATTCACTTCTGGATTAAACTCATTCATAGTTTGTTCTAAAACAGTCTCTGAACGGTCAATATTGTCATGAGCCACATTTGAACTCTCAGCATCACGCTCAAGATCTGGGGCTGCCTTATTCTCTTCATTATTACTCATGGTATCTCCTTGGTAGCTTAAGTAGCTTGACATAAAGCCCTATATTTCGAGTTATAAAAGCTTTATTTCAGCTGTGAATTTTATAAATTATTAAACTGCTTATCTAAGTTAGATTATAGGGGTTAACTAAGTGACTTATAGGTAAGCCGTTATTTTGTATTTTTTAAGGAACTTTTTTATATTCTTAGTGGTTGATAAAGGTTATAGGGATAAATTTCAAGCCCTAAGCACAAACTTAAAACAATCCACTAACAACTTTATGGGGTTGATGCCTTAAAATGCACTATATACTTGCTTTTTTATCATTATTTTTTATTACTTTTACTCGCTTCGTAGCCCAGTAGCTATTTTAGACCTCGATCACTAATCTCTCGACCACTATAGGACCTCAGTCATGTCATCGCCTTTGATTCATAACGCCAATAATAAATCTTTGTCTTCTAACCGTTATTTAAAAGCAATGATTTTTGCTATGGCAACGACCTTGGCCGTAGTCGGATGTGACTCAAACTCTGCCTCTAATCCTGAGGCACTGGTCCAAGTATTTGAAAATGAGGTAAAAGTTGATAACTCACTGGTACAAACCAGTACGCCTGAGCGTTATCAGCCTAGCTATAATTTAGAGGGGGCTTTAATTCCTTTTAATAACGTCGACGTGACAACTTCCTATCCTGTGTTATCTGCCTCTATTGAAGTCAAAGAAGGCGATAAAGTCGAACAAGGTCAGGTTTTAGCCAAAATCGAAAGTGAGATTAGTGAAAGCAAGCTGCCTTTTATTAGCAACAAGTTTTTAGAAGTTTATGTTGATGGGGTGCAAATTAATGGTACCAAAAATGCTCCTTCCTCGACATCCAATGCCCCTTCTAAACAAGAAGAGAAGCTAGTGCCGGTAACTTTGGTTTTAAAATCACCCATTAGTGGCAGCATTACCAAAGTCTCTATGGCCAATGAAACTAATGAAGATCGCTCTGTAAAAAAAGATGCCGAAGACAGTAATGGCAACAATAAGAATGAAGAGGCACGCAAGCTCGACTCAGAGGAAGGCCACTCGTCCTCTCCAGTGATTACCGTGGCCAACCCACAAAAGCTACAGCTTATAGGTAAGCTGCCGCTATCGACTCAGTCCCAGCTTTCCGTTGGTAAACCCGTTTATTTTACCGTTCATGAGTTACAAAAAGAGTTTACCGGTCAAATCAGTAATATTTCCCCAGACCCTAAATCGGATACTTTGCTGGTCTATGCGCCCCTAGTGGCAGGAGAGAACAGTAAGGCCTTATTAAAACCAGGAATGCAAGCGTCAATGAGTATTGAATATGGTCAAATTGAGCTTGGGGTTCGTTTGCCTAGAAGTGCCATTCATGAAGCCAACGTTGAAGAATTGACCAAAAAAAGACCCCGTCCAAATAGCCCTATCAAAGGCTATGTCTGGGTTGTAGATCAGGCACAAAAGCTAGTGTATACGCCTATAGAAGTAGTGCAATATTTTGCCGATTCAGATCAGTTCTTGGTCAGTGGTATTAGTAATGAAAGCATAGTATGCCTAGCAGACTTGCCTAAAGACTCAGACGGTAAAATCCTTTCAGTACATTAATAGTATATGGGTACATCATTGTGGAGGACGTTATTGATCAAGGACTGGAGCGCTGAATGAAGAATCATTGGTTATTTTGGGGGTTTTGGGTATTAGTGAGTGCCTTAGCCAGCTTTACTTGGGGCAGTTTGCTAGTGAAGCCGATTCCGTCAGCTTTTGCTGGTATGCTGCTGGGTATTGCAATATTTATTCTGATATATGGCTCGCTCGATGCTTACTTACTTAAGCGGGGCTACGCCGAATTGCACAATGCCCTACGTCGTAGTGTGTTCATTAAAGCCGGTATGCAGTTCTTGCATATATTTTTGATATTTGGGTGGCCAATTGCACCTGAGCTGTGGGCAGGTATTATTTCAGTAGGCATCACCGATGATCGTCTAGGCATCAGTCAGAATCACTATCCTTTCTTCTTTGCCTTACTTAATACTATTTTTACTGGGGCGATTTTATCACTATTAGTAGCCGCGCTTACTGCGGTTATTTTTGCTGTTCGTGTCGAGCTAAGAAAAAACAACTTAACTCGTTACTAACTGATCGCTTTCCTAACCTAAACGCCAATTTAAGTAAAAATTGTCACTTATGTTTCACGTGGAACGAAAAACCATATCCATGGATTGTTCCACGTGAAACTTTAAATATTCTTACCTAGATTTGCTGATGTAACGCTTGCTGTATGGTCTGATGCTTAAACTCAAAGCCTAAATCCAATAAAGCAGTCGGCAAGACTTTTTGTCCGTCAATAAGCAAGGTTGCCATCTCCCCAAACATTAGTTTTAATAGCCACTCGGGTAAAGTCATCAGGGTTGGTCTATTTAACCAATCACCTAGCTGCTTAGTAAACTGTCTATTAGAAACTGGCGTTGTAGAGGTGAAATTATATATTTTCATATTGTCCACCGCCTTAGGAGTTTGGTTTAATTGCTCATCAATAACGAGAATGGCTGCGCGTACCCAATCTTGTAAGCTGATCCAGCTCATTATTTGCTGGCCACTGCCCAATTGACCTCCCACACCCATTTTAAAAGGAGTCAACAACTTGGCTATCATTCCCCCTTTAGGATGGATCACAATACCAGTACGCACTAAGGCAACAGGGACGCCAAACTGCGTAGCAAGACTGGCTTGCTCCTCCCAACTGTCACAAATCTGATGGGCAAAATCATCGACAAAACCACTGGTTTCATCCAACACCTTATCCCCTTGAGCCCCATACCACCCTACCGCTGAGCCACTTAATAACAGCTTAGGTTTATTTGCAATGCGCTCAATATAGTCTAATAAAGCCTGGGTGGGTTTTAGCCGACTTTGCATGAGTAACTGTTTACGCTCATCACTCCAACGCTTGTCCGCTATCCCTGCTCCCGCTAGATTGATAATCACATCAAAAGTGGCTTCGGTGGTTTTTAGCTGCTCATAGCTCATTAAGCTTACTGAGTCAGGATGTGCTTGATTGATGTCTCGAGTCAGCCAAGTTATATTGGCACTAGTGTTTTGAGTACTTGAGTGGTTTGAAGTGTTTCGGTCACCTTGTAAATATTGGCTTAAGGCCTGACCAATGAAGCCGGAACCGCCACTAATTAAAATATTCATATCTCATCCTTGTGTTATCAAATAAACGGCAATGGAATTCTGTGACAGTGGTAAAGTTCTGGCGCTGTTTAATTCAAGCTGGGCGGGAAAATTAACCGCTAAAATCAGCGAATCACTTGTCCGCTTAACGCATCACTGATTTGACTCGGTAAAATATACCCCAAGGTTTCCCCTGGTAGATAAGCTATATCTTGTCCAAAGTAAGCATACGCCTGCTCAAAACTCTTGGCCGGCGTCTCTCCGGAGGGGTTACAACTGGTTGAGACAATAAGCCCATAAGGATTGGTGCTACTCACCATTTGCTCGCACAGCTGAGCGATTAACGGATGAGCAATAACCCGAATAGCAATCGAGTCATGTTTGCCGGTAATCCAATAAGGGACTTTGGCTTGAAGCTGATTATCGGGCTTACTTTGATCCTTAAATTGCGCTTCTTTTAGTGGTAACAACCAAGTGTGTGCTTGTCTACTATTGACGCCAACTTCATTACTCGCCTGCTGCGACCAACTGGCTATGATTTGCTGCTGACGCTGTTGTGGTAACTGTTGTAATAACGGCTGAATGCGCTCAATACTATCAGTTACTACTATCATCCCCTTCTCGCTTGGCCTGTTTTTTATGGCCAATACCTGCTCAACGGCACTTTGGTTGTAAGCATCACAGCCAATACCCCAAACGCTTTCGGTAGGATAAGCCAGAAGCTGACCTTGCTTTAACCAGTTTGCAGCTTGCTCAGGACTTGTGGTAATAGCGCCATTTGGCTCGATATTAGAATTCATAATTTAGAACTTCGTTGACACAATAGACGGTTTATAAACGGTCTATTTAAAAAGATTAATAAAAAAAATCAAAACAGGAAAGAACATTTAAAGACGCTGATAACGACCGCCCACTTCACAAATAGCACCGCCTAACTCAAGCTCCATCAGCTGACTTAATAAGGTGGCGGTATCTAATTTAGTTTTGGCAATTAATGCATCTAAATCCTGCAACTCAAATTGAATATGGACCCACAAAGGCTGTAGGTGTTCAGAAATAGTAACAGACTTCTGCGGTTTTAGAATAGGATTCTCGTTATTATTAGGTGTAGTGGTGCTATCGGAGAAAGAAGAGTTAGGACTTGAGTGCTTGTTATAACCGCTTGAATCATGTTTGGCCTCTGATATCGCTACAGGGGCAAGCAACTGATGGCATAAATCACTCATGATTTGATCGGGATGATAGACCAAGGTCGCGCCTTCACGAATCAAATGATGGCAACCTTGAGCATTGATATTATCGATGTCACTAGGCAGCACAAAAACCTGTTTGCCTTGCTCTGAGGTTAGCCGTGCGGTAATTAATGACCCACTCTGTAATGCCGCTTCGGTCACAACGGTACCCAAACAGAGCCCAGCCACAACTCTATTGCGCCTAGGAAAAGTATGCTTGTGGGGCGGCGTTCCAGGAAAAAGCTCACTGATAATACACCCACCCTCTCTAATCATCCGCTCAAATAAGGCCTGATGCTGTTTGGGATAGCACACATCAATACCGGTGCCCATCACGCCCACACTACGCCCTGCATATTCAGCAGGCTGAGACAACGCCCCCAAATGTGCTTGAGCATCCACGCCCTGAGCCAAACCACTACAAATATTGACCTCCTCCCCTCGCTAAACCGAGGGGATTCCTACAGCTAGACGGTCAAGCCCGACCGCAAGGATGTTCTTAGCAGCATTGATATCTCTATCATGCCATGTGCCACACTCAGCACAAGCCCATCCTCTTATTCGCAAGCCTGCTCTACCCTCAAGCTAC
>NZ_FUGE01000213.1 GCF_900162825.1 Psychrobacter piechaudii | reverse complement strand
TTGTAGGTGTTTGCTATAATAGCAGTTGTAGTTAGCAAGGAGCGAAGCTAAAAGTGTTATAGGTAGGGGGTTAGCCAGTATATGAATATGGTTGTCTCATTGAATATTTCAACTACTGGCTACATAAAATTACTACTACCCACAATAATCACTAACGTCACAGTAATGTAACGGCGGTATGATAGCTTAAGCTTCATAAACAGCTAAAGTTTATATAGATTTAAAAAAAACAGTCCAATCATTTAATTTAGTTATTTAAAAACAATTACTTTGTTAAACCCACCAATAAAAAGGAGCCAAAAAATGGCGTCAATTATTAATCAAGAAATCCCTGAGTTTTCAGCTGAAGCATTTGTAAACGGTGAATTTAAAACCATCACTTCAGAAGACGTAAAAGGCAAATGGGCTATCTTCATGTTCTACCCAGCAGACTTTACTTTCGTTTGCCCAACTGAACTAGAAGACATGGCAGGTCAGTATGAAGAGCTTAAAGGCCTAGGTGTAGAAGTATACTCAGTATCAACTGACACTCACTTCACGCACAAAGCATGGCACGATTCTTCAGAAGCTATTGGTAAAGTGACTTTCCCAATGATCGGTGACCCAACTGGCCGTATCACTCGTGGCTTCAACGTAATGATTGAAGAAGAAGGTCTAGCAGAACGCGGTACGTTCGTAGTAGATCCAGACGGCAAGATTCAAGTTGCTGAAATCCATGCAGGTGGTATCGGCCGTAGTGCAAAAGATCTAGTTCGCAAAGTAAAAGCAGCTCAGTACGTTCGTGAAAACGACGGTGAAGTATGTCCAGCTGCTTGGGAACAAGGTCAAGAAACCCTTAAGCCAAGCCTAGACCTAGTAGGTAAAATCTAATTAACCTCTAATTATTTAATAAATAGTAAGTTAATTTAGATAGACAATAAAAAAACCCCGCTATTAACTTAGCGGGGTTTTTTTTATGGCTTACAGATTTTAATAACCGCCTTTTTAGATATCAATATCTACGGTATTAGAGCTATTGGCTTGATTGGTGATTTTTTTGGTATCAATCTCTTTGGTCACTTCAAGCACAGTGGTCTGATTGGCTTTGTCCAAGTATTTTTGTGCTTTATCCACTTCGTGAGTCAATGAATCCACCGTAGTTTTCATATTATCAAGTGCTTTCACTTTATAATCGCTGATCATATCCATAGTCTCGTAGATATTGTTAAACGCACTTTGTAGTTTATCAAGTTCAATGGTGCTGTTACTGGCCTGCTCATGAATCTCAGTAGATTGACGCTTCATCATCGCTGAAGTCGATTCAATTAAGCTACTGGTGGTTTTGTTTAGTGCACTAATTTGATCTAATACCAGTTTTTGATTGGTCATTGCTTGAGCGACCACAACTGCGGTACGTAAGGCAGAAACTGTGGTAGTGGTGGCACGATCCACCCCTTTTATTAGCTCTAGGTTGTTTTTACGAATGGTATCTAGCGCCAAATAGCCCTGCACGTTTACTGCCAATTGAGTTAAAAAGTCAGTGTTTTTTTGACGTACATAAAACAGCATCTCTTCTTTGATGATACGAGCTTTTTCAGGATCAGTCGCTTCAATCTCGTAGATTTTCTTCTCTAGCTGTTCATCGATTTTTTTGCCCACATAAATATACTGACGAATGGACTGCATTAAGTTCCACATATTAACTTTTTCTTGCTCAATCATGGCATTGTCTTTGAGCAGTTCATCTTTACCATTATAAAGACTAGTAACGACCGCATTAATATGAGACTGGGCAGATTCATACTGACGGAAGTAGTCTTGGACCTTATTGCCCATAGGAATTAGGCCAAAAAGTTTACGCGAGCTGGTCAGTTGTTTTTTACTTGGATCTAAGTCTTCCACAATACCGCGTAGTTCAGTTAATGATTTGGCGATAGGGGAGTTATCAAATAAACCTTTGTCTAAACTTTTGGCTGGTAACTCCAGCATACGGTTTGAGACTTGCGCCGATTCTCTGATTTCTTGGTTACCTAAGTTGTGAATCGACTGTACGTTTTGCTTAAACTCACTACTTTGTACCGGATTATTGAGCACATGACTAACGAAAGCATCAACCTTAGCATCTAGCTCAGGAATTTGATTGGGATCAAGCTTTACTATTTGGTCCGCTTCACTGGTCGGTACTTCTTTTACCGGCTCGGGTGGGGTTAAGCTGATAGAGGGGGTGCTGGCACTTTCTGGAGGCGTTAATTCTTGCATAAGAGGTCCTTATAGTTGTTGTAGTTTGTTTTAATAAATATAGTCATTAAAGCATTGGCTTTATAAAGTAAGTGGTGCTTAAAATAAGTAGGATATCTACTTATAAAATAAAGTAGCCACTAAATAAAGCCCTATTAAATAAATAGTACAAGAAAGCAGCAGGTGATGATATTGATTATAAGTAAATAATGTTAAGTATTGAGTGAAGTTAGCAATAAAACTTAGCAATATAAATAACCCCTCTGCACACGACAAAAAAACAAAAAAGTCTGTTAAAGCAAAGGCATAATAGTAATTTTTAAGACGAATCAGACCATGCCAAACTTTAACAGACTTAGTGAAACTTTAACCC
>NZ_FUGE01000047.1 GCF_900162825.1 Psychrobacter piechaudii | reverse complement strand
AAAGACGAAAGCTTAAGAAACATGGTCGACCCCAGCAAAGTTTGTTTGCTATTGGTTTGGATGTTTTGATTGATGGTTTGCGTGAGTATTTCTTTGCTGGCAATCGACGTGTGTTTGAGGTTCTAATAAGCTATTTGTCTCCTAGTCCACGACCTTTGAGACTTTGAGCATTTTTGTCGTGTACAGAGAGCGATGAATATCTAAAAACATTTTACGCCCTTGGTGCATTTGCGTTTTGTACTCTTCCTTGGCAAAACGACCGTCTTTATCTTCTTGCTCAAGGATCGTCTCTAAATACGCATCATCGGCATACACACGTGTCGCAAACAGCACCACATGTGAGCAATCAAGAAGTTTATTCTTATTCATTTCAAATATATCTTGCGTACCCTTAGTCATGCGCTGTTTACCGGCGTCATCATCAGCAATAATATAATGCCAAGGTTGAATATTTACGCTAGAGGCTTGCAGATGCAGAATGTCTTTTAATTGTTCAAAATCTTCGGTAGATATTTTTTTATTAGGGTCAAAGTCTTTAGTGCTGTAACGCCAGTTCATTGCTTCAGAAATAGTTTTCATAGATAGAATGTCCGTTTGTAAGTTTTAATTTATTTGTCTGTTTATTTGTCTATTTATTTAGCTAGGGCTTGGTTTTTTTATTGTCTTAATCAATCTTGATAAAAAATAATATTGATATATTTCAATATTTTAGAAAAATTATAGAGCATAAGTCAGACTATAATGTTGATAAACCTAATTGATTAAGTAGTGTTTCAGTATATTAGTGTGATGAAATTTTTAAGCAAGATGGTCTGCTAACTCCCTTCTTTTCATAACAGCTGTCTTGTAGCTTGTACGCCAACTAAACCATGCCCCGAACCCTAGCCATAATCCCACGTCCAATAACCAACCTGACATAACTCACCGCAATCAGTAATAATACCGCCACCAACATCAAAGCACCGATTCCAAAGCTGTCCCAAGGAATGCTAAAGCGTAAGTTAAACCAGTGCACAATGACCAAATAAGCAGCTCCACTGGCCAATACCACAGCGAACACGCCTGCGCTAATCCCCAATAAGCCAATTTCTAGCATGTTAATCTTATATAAATCACTGGTTTGCATGCCCAATAAACGGAACGAGGCACTGTCACGTAAGCGATCTTGTGACGTTGATAATAGGGACGTGATTAGTACCATAATTCCGGTAATAATAGCGAGTAGGGTAAACACCTGCACCAGTCGGCTCATCTGACTCACAAAGCCCTGCACTTGCTTGGCAATAGCGCCACCGTCAATAGTAGTAATGGCAGGGAATTGACGGGCAAGGTCAGTTTGTAATTGTGGAATGCTATCGGTAGCGACTTTGGTGGTCGCAAACTGAATTTGCGGTGCGTCTTTCAATATCTTTGGCTCAAATAAGAAATAAAAGAAAGGACTAGGGCCACTCTCATAACGCTCGCGAATACTGGTAATCTGACCGACGATTTCAATACCTTGAATATTAAAGCGCACTTGGTCGCCGATACCCACATTAAGTAGCTCAGCAGCGGTATCTAATATCGATAACGGTACGACTGATTCTGAAGGTTCATTCGATTTTGAGTCATCGATTGGACTGTATAATTGATCCTTAGTGACTGATTCTTTAACAAACTCGGTATCCATTACCTTGTCTGCATAGCTTAAATTAAATACCCGCGTCGGATCATCTTGAGTACCGCCAACAGGTTCAATCTCGCTAGCAGGGACGCCATTGGCCTCAGTAACACGGGCACGTACCACTGGGAAATAAGTAATAGGCTGTTTGACCACAGCCTCTAGCCCCTTATGCTGATCGCTTTGAATGTCTAATAAAAATAAATTAGGTGCATCTTTAGGATAAGCCTGCACAAACTGCGTGTTGAGGCTGTGATTGAGCAAAGTAATCATAGTCAATACCGCCACCGATAAGGCTAGGGTAACAAAAAATAGCCCTGATTGATTGCCTTTGCGAGACAGGTTATGCACGGCGGTACGGGCCATCCAACCGGTCTTTTTACCAAACAGTCCCTTGCTGGCAAGTTTGGCCAGTAGCCATAACCAACCTCGACCGATCAGCCAAAAGCCAGCAGCCAATAACAGCATAGCGCCCAGCACTTTTAGCCCAGTTAATAAGGAGCTAAATTCGTAAGCCATCAAACCAAAGCTTGCCAGCAACACCAAGCCGTACCAATAAAGCGGCGGATGTTGACGGTGATTGTCTGTGGCCTGCTTTAATACCGCAGAAGGCTTGGTATGGGTCACCGCATAGAGACTATGCTGTACTACCAACAAGGTAATGACCAAAGCCACCACACTGATCTTAAGGAAGCTTAACCACTGAATAGACAGGTCAATATGTGGTGGTAAAATGGCAGTGAGGTACTGAGCCCCCACCTTTAACATACCCAGACTGAGTACGCCGGAAGCCAAACAAGCCAATACTGCCATGGCAATAAATAGCTGGTAATAACTGCGCTTGATAGAACTTACTGACTCACCTAGCGCACGGCGTATGGCATTGGGGTTTTGTTGTAAGCTAACAAAGGCTTTGACCACACTCAACAGCGCCACTGCCGATAAAAACAGCACTGCTATTACCAATAACTTAAGGAACATCAGCACATTATCAGACACTTGAGTCACTGAAGTGTCTGTCTCATCAGCGTCTGTGAGTTCAATCTCTGGCTGCGAGGCAGTGATTTTCTGTAGTTCAGCTCGCTGCTTGGCCATTAGCTCAGGGCTACCGGCCAGCTCAATACGATAATCAACCCGGCTGCGCTGTCCCATCAAGTTGGTAGCCGCCAAGTCAGTATCAGACATCAGCACTCGAGCGCCGAAGCCAAAAGCAGTCAAAGGGCGGTCCGGCTCAGTGATCAGTTCATCGGCAATGGTAAAGACCACATCACCGATTTTGACCTTATCACCAATTTTTAGATTCAGCCCGGTCAATACTTGAGCTTCTACCACCACTTGCTTGGGCTTCAGCTTTTGCCACAGCGGCTGCCCCGACGCCAGCTCAACCTCACCATATAAAGGATATTGGTTTGAAACTGCTTTGATTCGGGCCAGTAGGGTAGCGTCGTTTGACTTGGGCTGTTCATTGATTGCTTTATCAGACCCTCCATCTGTTGCCACGCTGGATACCATCGCATTAAACTGATAGTCGTAAACCACACCTTCTGGCTGTGTCTGTCTCGCCTTCGATGTGTCTGACTCTAAAGGTTCCAATATCTGTAATAGCTCAGGTGTCCATGCTTCTTTGCTGCTCAATATTAAGTCACCACCCACCAACGCGCGCTGATTATCAGAGACATAATCGCGTACCGACTGTTGAATAGAGTCGAGTGTTAAGTAAGTCGATAACGACAACACCATTGCCAATAAAAACAGTAGCGGATAGATCCAGTGGCGCCACCAACTTCGCTGTAGGGATTTACTACCAAGGTTTGAATATGAGGTCGGACGAGTAGGAGAGATATTTGTGGTCATAGTGGTGCAACGACTTGTCTTTTATTGATAAGGTCTAGAGATATCAGGGGGCGTCTAGAAAGGAGGATAATGATGGTATACCGTTTCACGGTTTATGTCAGTGGCTTTATTTTAGTTAATAAATAGTTAAGGTTAATTAACTGTGTCCATTTGTTGAGTTAAATTCCAAAGTTTTGTTTGAGAGCAAAGGACATACAACAAGTTTTTTAATTTTCATTCATCTAAGAGGTTTAAAAGCCAGTAAATAAAAAGATAGAGCGATGTGTTATTTTATAAAGGCACTATCAAAATCGGCTACCAGTCTATTGGCTTGCCTGCCCAATCAACAAAGTAGCCCGTATCCTCTACCGTTAATTGGCTTAATACTGTCAGTAAATTATCGGCACATTGTTGAGGCTGAAAAAGCTTTTCGTCAGGCACATTGGTCTGGAAAGGTTTGGATAAAGGGGTATCTACTGTACCCGGCTGCATTACAGCCACGCAGACATTTTTTAACGACCTTTGCCATTCGATAGAAAGTGTTTTCATCCCCATATTTAACGCTGCTTTACTCATGCGGTAGCTGTACCATCCCCCTAGCTTATTGTCACTAATGCTACCGACTCGTGCTGAAATAGTGACATAAATAGCAGGGTCTGTTTCGCTCGGGACGCCTGCTTTTAACCTTGCTTGTAATAACGGCTTTATGTGTTTCGCAATCAATAAGCTGGGTAGGGCGTTGACTTTCATATTGTCGATAAAGAAGTCTGGATCAAGTTGCCTGACTGCTTTTTCGGGTTGATGGCTTCCATTGTGTAGCAGTCCAACTGCATTGATGACCCAGTCGATATGATCAACGTGTTCGCTAATTTGCTCGATGGCTTGTTCTATACTCGGCTCAGAAGTCACATCCATCGCCAACCAGACAACTTTATATCTAGTATCAGTATTTTTAGTATCGGTAGATTTAGTATTAGGGTCTTTGATGTCAGGGTAGTTGGTGATGGGTTGACGACGATGATAAGTGGCAAATATTTGCTCAACCTTATGATCCTCAAGCATTCGTTCTAGCAACGCTTTACCTATACCACTGGTGCCACCGATGAGTAAGACTTTTTTATTAGGTTTCATGGGGCTCCATTGGTAGGGTTGCTAAGCCTCTTCATAAGATTGTATTCTTGCTTTTATAACTGCAAGGTTAAGAACGGCCTGCTTAGTTCGTGATCGTACCATCATGAATGGTAATAACCTGATCGGCATGTTCCGTTAACGCAGGGTCATGAGTAACCACCACCAAGGCCGTGCCAGACTGCTGCTGTAGCTCAAGCAATAAGTTCATGACTTGCTGTGCATTTTGCTCATCCAAATTACCAGTGGGTTCATCAGCGAAGATAATCTTCGGACGAGCCACTAATGCTCGAGCCAAGGCAGTGCGCTGTTGCTCACCACCAGAAAGTTGATGTGGTAGGCTATAACGGCGATGGGTCAATCCAACAGCAACCAGTAACTCTTCAACTCTATCTGGATCAGGCTGGCGAGCAATGTCTAAGGGAAAAGCGATGTTCTCAGCCACAGTCAACGTCGGCAACAGATGAAACGACTGAAACACAAAGCCCATATCCTGCTGCCGCTTTTGAGCCAACTCATCTTCAGACAGTTTGGTTAAGTTCTGACCATCAAGCCATACTTCACCACTATCGGGATAATCAAGCCCTGCGAGCAGCCCAAGTAAGGTCGACTTACCTGAGCCTGACTTACCCATAATCACTGCAAATTCACCTGCCCCAATAGACACATCGACATCCTTGATAATGTCAGTTTTGGTATCACCAATCATTACGCTTTTGCTAAGATTTTTGGCACGTAATAAAGGCAATGAGTCGGATGGGGTAGAGGTCATTAGTAAGGTCTCGTCTGGTTTATAAAGGGTTGGTTAACTGGATTTTGTAGCAGGGACACGGTCAATTATGACGGTAACCTAAGATTTAGGATCGTGGTCATAAGTTTTACCTTGGCGATAAGGGGCTTTATTAACCTCATCCATTTCACGCTGTAACTCTCTGAATCTAATTTTTAGTTCCTCTGGCATTTTTTGGAGTAGCTCATTAAGTTTTTTCAATTTGAATGACAGATATAGGCTGAATATACCGGTAGTAATAAAGGCCAAGCCGGTCCAAATAATGATGGTCATACCCGCAAAGGTAGGTTTCCATACCATAAGCACACCGAAGATTAAGCCAATGACCCCTAAGGCCATTAACCTAGCCCAGTCACTAATCCCATAATCTTTTAAGTCTAAAGAGAAGCTAATGGCACTAATGGCTCGGAATATAATTAGGAAGCCCACATAGAAGCTTAACGTTAGCATTGAGACTTCTGGATTGGCCAGTAATAAGCCACCGACTACCGTAGTTAAAGTACCAAAGGCAAGCATCCAGCCCCAGTTATCCATCTCATTTTTATTGGCCAATGAGAAGCTAATTTCTGAGATACCGGCAAATAAAAACGATAAGCTAAATAAGATAGAGAGGGCCACATAAGAGGTAGCAGGAGCTGCGAAGGTATAAATACCCACAGCAATGAATATCGAGCCCACAATGGCTGGGATGTACCAATGTTTAATGGTTTCGGTAAAGGTTTTAAATATACTTTTTCTCATAATTATTCTCTTATATTTATTATCGAAAGGCTTATTTATAACCTAGATTATTGTAGTGACTTTTATTAAAAGTTATTTAAGGTTATTCAAAATGGTTATTTACTATCTGCCTTTGCTTCGGTTTCAGTAACCTCTTCAATAACAGGGGTTAATACCGGCAAAATATTGTTATTAACTATCTTGGTATAGCCTTCAGCGGTCGGATGGATAACATCGGATTGATTGAGCTCGGCCACCCCGCCTACGCCTTCCAAAAAGAAAGGAATAAAGGCAATATCATACTCTTCAGCCAACTTCGGGTAGATAGCAGAGAAGGCTTTCACATAATCGTCGCCTAAATTATCATAAATCTGCATGCCGCCCAGTACCACCATACTGCCTTCGCTTTGAAGACGCTCTATCGCTGTGCGTAAGTTACTCTCTACTGTAGCCACTTCAATGCCACGCATGGCGTCGTTGGCGCCCGTGGTCAAAATAGTGATGTCAGGCTTGGTCTTTAATACCCAGTCTAGGCGGTTAACAAGTCCAGTACTGGTCTCGCCACTTAATCCTGAATTGATGACTTTGGCATTAACATAGCCAGCTTGCTGTAACGCGGCCTGTAATTGAGCGGGATAAGCCTCATTTTCGGGTACGCCCAAGCCTTCGGTGAGGGAGTCGCCGAGCGCTAGAATAGTAATAGGTTGTTCAGTGCGCTGTACTGTAGAGCCTGCGACTGAATCATTTTGGGCAGACGTAGTCGGCTGAGCTGGGGTATCTGAGGCCGCTACTGGGTCAGTTTGTTGGTCAGTGCTGTCGACTTTGTTTGAATTAGGCTGGCATCCCATAAGCACTAGGCTTGTGAGCAAGCTTAGTGCCAAGGGTTTCAGTATAGACTTTGAGAGAGGAGGGGACATAGAACAACCTTGCTGTATAAATTGATTTAACTTATCCCTCTATAGTAGCAAGCTTATCGGTTGTTTACTGTCCCAGATTGGTTAAACAAGTGTTATTAATAACAAGCATTATGAGTAAGTATTAAGGGCTATTCGGCTTAAATGGCCTAAGCCTGCGCCTCATTTAAGCTTGATTGTCGTAAAGCTCACGCACCACTTCACCGATAACTTTAATGCCGGCCTCTAAGGTTTCATCACTGGCGGCAATACTCATGCGGATACATTGATGGGCATGAGGATAGTCCGTCGTGTCTAGACCGGGATAGAAGTGCTCACTGGGCACAATTAACGTCGCCTTCTGTTTTAAGCGGTCATATAGCTCGGTGGTGCTAATCGGTAAGTCTTTGAACCATACCCATAGGAAGATTGCCCCTTCTGGCTTATGAACCAAGACCGGATAATTCCCCATTTCTTCTTTGATATGAGCAATGGCTTTTTTGGCTTTTTTGGCATAAAAAGGCTGAATGGTATCGTCACACAGCTCTTTTAAGCGGTCGTCTTCCAGTAGAGGGGTGGCAATGGCAGCACCAAAACGAGTGGGGGCAAGGTTGACTACCGCATTCATGGCACTCACTGTTTTCACCACCTCTGGTGCGGCGATAATGATACCCGTACGGGCACCTGGCAAGCCTATTTTTGATAGGCTAAAGCACAGCACCGTATTTTGGTCCCAGTTTAAATTAACATCGGGATAAATAATGTTTGGGAACGGCTCGCCATAAGCGTTATCGATAATTAACGGAACGTCATACTGTTTGGCAATAGCAGATAAGTGTGCCATTTCTTCGTCAGTTAAAACGTTGCCAGTAGGGTTGGTAGGGCGTGAACAGCAGATGGCGCCAATCTCACCATTTTTTAGGGCCGGCAAGTTTTCTAAAGCCTCAAAGTCTACTTTATATTTAAAGAAACCTGATTGGCCTTCGTGTTCAACCTCTTCAATTTCAGGTTTAATAGCAATAAAATGTTTGCCATCAATGTGCACATCGCTATAACCAATATACTCGGGTGCTAACGGCAGCAAAATTGATTTGGTGCTAATCTCGCCACTTTCGTCTTCAAACTGTCCCCCGAATAGATTAAACAGGTAGAAAAAAGCGTTTTGCGAACCATTGGTTAACACGATATTTTCTGTGCTTAAATTCCAGTCGTAATGACGGTTAAAAAAAGCCACCAACGCATCGATAAACTTGGCATCGCCTTGAGGGTTTGAGTAGTTGCCCACCGATTCAATGGCGCCGCCCTCAATCCCCCCTTGTTCTAATGATTTATAAACTTCAAAATAAGCCTCATTCACTTTATCAATGCGAGCTGGGTTGCCACCGCCTAACATATTAACTGGCGTTGGGCTTTTTAAGGCATCGCCCAAGTCGTCCATCAGCTGTGAGATGGCACTGGTTTTGGTGAATTGTTGACCATATTTTGAAAATTTCATAGAAATACCCTTTTGGTAATTTTTAACAAAAATCAGAAAAGTTAAATCAAAAAAGTAGCTTTAATAAAGAGCTTTTAAAGATAGATTAAGAGTAGTTCCTAAGCAGGCTTACCGTCAATCATTATAGGGCGACTGGCGAGCCAGGCAATAATTACGTTAATGATGGTCAATATCAATATAAATAATAACGGCCCGTCCCAGTTCCCTGATAGCTCATAAAGCCAGCCTGCCCCAAAAGGCCCGGCAAAAGCAACCAAATAAGCGATGGTTTGCGCCATGCCAGACAGCTTGCTGGCTTGGTTTGGGGTATAGGTGCGTAAGGAGAACAGCATGATACATAAGGTGAAAATCGCCGCACAGCCTAGCCCCATAATGGCGGTCCACATCATAGGCATAATCGATGGTAGGTAAGACACTCCGAGAAGCCCAATAACATTTAATACGGTTGCGCCGATGGCCACGGTTTGTAGTCTGACTCCTCTTTTATTAATCAGCCAGGTCATACCAATAATGGCAATAGGAGCCATAAATTGGAACACTGACGCCATACTACCGGCGGCCACTTCTGATAGTCCTTTACTGATCCAGATCGAAGGCAAAAAAGCAGCAATGGTATAAAACAGCAACGATTGCAGCCCCATAAATATTGCCAACCACCAAGCCAAAGGAGACTTCCAGATTGAAGTGGCTTCTTGAGTCACTTGATCCTTGGTTAAAGTCATTACCGGCATTTTATGTGAAGAGCCCAGCTTTAGTCTTAAGATAATCCACGCCACAAGGGCGGCGATGCTTAGTGATGCCCAGCCCCCAAGCGCCCACTGCCAACCCACACGTTCTGATAAAGGATAAACCAGACCCGAGACCAACCCTGCCATGACCGACATGGTTAAACTAAACATACTCGTAACTAGGGCGATATTGGTTGGGGTATGCTGCTTAATAACAGGGGCTACCAAGGTGTTGGCGAAGCCAATGGCCAACGATAATAAAATAGTGCCGATGAAGAACCCATTCCAGCTCACCCATGTGGAGCGCATAATAATACCAGCGGTCAATACTACAACTACCGCAATAAGGGTGTTTTCCAGTCCAAATCTCTTACCGATGGCCGGAGAAACCAACGCTCCTAACGCAAACATCAGCATGGGAATAGCCCCTAGCCAACCAATGTGAGCAGCTGTAAGACCTAGTGAGTCTTGGACTACGGGTGCAATTGAGCCTAGGGCGACGATAGGGGAGCGCATGTTACTTGCCATCAATAAAATGGCAATGACCACTAGCCAAAATACCGAACGTGGTGTTTTGTTTATGGCAGTTGGTGTCTGAGAATCGGCAGAGGAAATAGAGTTAGACATATTAAAGCGCTTAACAATATTAAATAGGGAGAAGTAAATTAAAATAAAAAACCACCGCCTAAGCGATGGTTTTACTATAACAGAAATGTATTACAGAGCCTAAGTTAACAAGCGGAATTTAATGCAACCGCTTTTTTAGTGCCAACAATTGGGGCTTTTTAGAACACATAGCTGGTTAAACTAAGTAACTGGCTAGAAGATAGCATAATAGCTTATAAAGCGGACTTACCTAAATCAGCGGCTTTTTTACTATCAAAGGCTTTTTCATCGTTAATTTGTTCACACAAGTTGGGATCATTGCCACAGAACTGGCAGGTTTCATCGCCCATCATGTTGGCAACACGACCACATGACCCGCGTAAAGGCTCTTTTTTTACCATATAGCCGATGCCCATCATTAAGAAAAATAGGACAAAGACACCGAAGGTAATAATCAGCATAGGAAGTAATTGAGCGAGCATAATAACCTCACTTAGGTTTTGAAGCTTGTGTTTAAAACTGACGGTATTTAACCAATATTTATCTAACCACAAGCTGAATTTGTAATCGAGCTTTAGGTATCTATTGTAACATACCTGCGGTTAATAGGCGGATTTGCGAGGTATTAATGCTGTAAAAAAGGGCAACCGTGAACGGCTGCCCTTTAAGTATTTATAGCTTTCTACTACCAACTACATCACATGAATAGCAATATAAGTGGCCGCACCGGCCAAATAACCAATTAAGGCCAGGCCACTAATGCGTTTTAGATACCAAACAAACGGCAGTTTTTCCATACCCATAGCGGCTACACCAGCGGCTGAGCCGATGATTAAGCAGCTACCGCCAGTACCTGCACAGTATGCTAAGAAATGCCAGAAGGCACCATCTTGTAAGAATTGGCTTTGACGCGCTAGCTGATCACCTGAGAGACCCACCAATGAGGCGTCTGTTAATAACGGATACATTTTCATCGCACCCGCCACTAAGGGTACGTTATCTACTAAAGAGGACAGTAAACCAATCATTACGTTGATGACATAAAGGTTGCCAAAGGTGGTGTCTAACCATAAGGCCACATCAGTTAGGTGCCCTGCTGTCGCCAGACCCGCCACCGCCAATAATATTCCTAAGAAGAATAAAATACTGGGGATATCTACCCGGGTCAGTACCCCAACCACTGTCATATGCTCTTTCACATACCAGTTATGATGACGGTGCATGATTTCAGTATAGACCCACAAAATTCCTAAGCCAAATAGAATGCCCATATAGGGAGGCAACTGAGTAACGGTCTTAAAAATAGGCACAAAGGCTAAAGCGGATAATCCAAGCACCAAGACACTAACACGCATTTTATTGGTAATAGAGCTTTGGGCAATGGCCGCAATTTGACCTTTAGGTAAGCTCTCTGGAGAGGTGGTCGGTACGGACTCCATATACATGGCCTGAGCATTTAGCGTATCGTCACTATCAGCCACAGGGCCTAAATAGTTACTGCTTGAGGCCTGTACCACGGGCTTTGGGTCCTTAGGACGGAAGACTTCTTTGCCCTTAAAGAAGAAACTTAATACCGCTAAAGGTACCGCAGCAGCAATTAAGCTCGGCACAATTAAGTCAACAATAATATTGCTGGCGGTAACCTGGTTACCAATCCATAGCATGGTGGTGGTCACATCCCCAATGGGTGACCAAGCGCCCCCAGCATTGGCGCAGATAACGACCATACCCACATACCACCAGCGCATCTCTTTATCCGCCACCAACTTACGTAACAGAGACACCATGACGATGGTGGTGGTTAAGTTATCAAGTAAGGCTGAGAAAAAGAAGGTTAAGATGCCGATGGTCCACAGCAGAGTCACTGCGCTTGTGGTCTTAATTCGGCTAGTAATGGCATAAAAACCATCGTGAGCGTCAATCAGCTCTACGATAACCATTGCGCCCATTAAGAAGAATAAAATTTCAGCTATTTCAGCGAGATGATGTCGCAGTTCGGAGTTGAGAAACTGGTTTACCCCTAAAGTTTCAGAGTTGGCCAGCTGTTCTACTAGAAGAGTGTCTGCCCCAAAAACCAAAAGGGTCCAGACTAAAATCGCGGTAAGCAGGGCAGAAGCTGCTTTATCAACATGAATGTTGTGCTCTAGAGCAATCGCTAAATAACCTATAACAAAGACTAACGCCATCAATGAGTAAATCATTGCCGATCGATCCTTAGTGTTAAAACACGTTGCTACTTACTAAAAATTAATCTACCTATTGTAACCAACTGCGACGGGGTAAGACAGGCGCTAAAATGACTGGTCAAATTAGATTGGAAGATGTCAGTTTTCTCCCTATTTTTAAGACATAAACTATTGATAAATAAAAATTTATTAAGTATTAAGATTTTTGTATATGATTAATTAAAACTTAATAAAAATGTAGCTTTATTAACAAATAAAGCCCCATATTTATATTAGCCGTTAAATTTAATAACAGTTTAGATAAAAGGAGTAAAAACCCTCGTTATTTGGTGTTGCCGGCTCTTAAAGATTTCATTCCTGGCGTCTCAATTATTTGCCAATAAGCTAGAGGGTCAGCTTTGTGACGAGCCAAATCTTTCACAGAGGGAACCTCATCATGAATTTTTCCATCTTTAGGGATTACGAATAATACCGCTAGATTTTTATCAGTAGCAGTGGCTAGCGCTTGCTCATAGGTCATGGCGGTCAAAGCGGTGGCCCAAGCGTCTGCCAAAGATACCGAGTCAGCAACTACGGTCACAGAAGGGGCGCCGCCTGCGATAGGTTGGCCTGTGGTCGGATCTATGGTGTGGCTATAACGGCGACCATCGAAGATGATAGAGTTGCGATAATTACCAGAAGTGGCCAAATGCAGCTTATTGGGGGAGCTGGGCTGACGAATGGCGGCTAAGGTTAAACGCTCAGTGACCGTACTATCAATAACTGGCGCATCAATGGCTATTTGCCAAGGCTGGGCTTTTTGATTGACCCCTGAAGTTGAAACTTCACCGCCAATTTCCACCATATAGTTATTAATCTTATAGTCTTTGTGCAGTACTTCAGCTATGACATCTACCCCATAGCCTTTGGCCACAGCAGAGAAATCCAGTTCGACGTTATCTTTGTCTTTGGTCAGGGTAGTGCCTGAAAGTTTAATACCTTCAAAGTCTAAAAGCGATTTAGCGGCCTGTATCTCATCCGGGCTAGGTGGGTTTTGTAATCTTTCAGCCGTCATCACACTGCCAAAGCCCCAAAGGTTAATAAGCGGCATTACTGTGGGATCAAAAGCCCCAGCTGACTGCTGATAAACTTGCTTAGAATCTTGTAGAACCTGAATAAAATCAGGATCGACTTGGATCGATTCACCAGCTTTTAATCGATTGAATTTGGAAATGGTTGAGTCTTCCATATAAGTCGACATACTGATATTAATCTGTTGTAGACGCTTATCAATCGCCTGTTTGATGGCTTCCTCATCAACATCCTTCGGTTTTTGAAAGCTAATGTGGTAGCTGGTCCCCATGGTTTCGCCTTGTATGTAGTCATAAGTCGGCGACTGTTGGCAACCACTAAGCAGCAGCGAGCTGGTTATTGCCCCAGTAAGCATCAGTTTGGTTGTGAGGCCGTGGCGAGAGGGGATAGGAGAGTTATTGGTAGCAGATAGGTAAGTCATAAGAGTCGTTTTATAAAAAAAAGAAAGAGAGGCTGATATAAATTAAAATCTATATCAGCGAGTAGAGGGGCTATTTTAACGCCATTATTGCCATTTTTGTGGGGCTTTATTAGGTTACTTTCACGCCGCGAATAATTTTATAAAGCTTAGAGGGGGAGAGGCGATTAACCAAGGTGGCCAGTTTTTCTTTTTGGCCGGCGACGATAATGTACTCTTCACCGCACGCGAGGGCTTTCACTGTTTGCTTGGCAAAAGCTTTGGCGGTGAGTCCTTTATCGGTGGCCTCATCCATGGTGCCTTGAGTACTGCCATCGCCCGTAAGGGCATTAATCGATACCTGAGTTTGGATAAAGCCTGGAAAGATGGTGGCTACCGTAATCTGCTTATCACTGAGCTCTGCGCGCAAACTATTGGCCCACATATGAATGGCTGCTTTGGCTGCCCCATAAGCCCCGCGATACTGAGTGCCCAGCAGGCCGGCCACACTGGAGACCATCACAATTTTGCCGCCACCTTTGGCGATCATATCGGGCAGTACCAATCGGGTCAGCCGAGTCTGAGCGAAGTAATCAATTTCCATTAATTTACGCTCGACCTCTTCTGTGGTGTCCATGATTAATGAGCGCTGACTGACACCAGCATTGTTAATCAGCCAATCAATTTTGACAGCTTGTCCTTGTGCCGCCAGCTGTGATTTAGCCGATAAATAAGCTTCTTTGGTTTGCTGCTCATCTAAGATGTCAAAGTCGACAATGACATGGGTATTGCTATTTTTGCACTGAGATTTGACCGCTTCTAACTTCTCACGATTTCTGCCACTTAATATCAAAGTGGCCCCTTGCTTGGCAAACTGCAAAGCCAAAGCTTCACCAAGTCCACTTGAGGCCCCAGTTATCCAAATGGTTAAAGTTTTAAAGTTGGTTTTCATAAGCATCCTTTCTTATTGTAGGGATAAGGGGAGAATAGGGGGTGAGGACCGTTTTTTATAGCAAATAGCCATAAAAAAAGAGCCTCAGTTGAGGCTCTTAATTTATCACATATTTAGGGTATATTTTTTGATTAAGCTATTGAGAGTAGTTATTAACCACCGAAGTCATCTAATAAGATGTTTTCATCTTCAACGCCTAGGTTATGAAGCATATCGATAACCGCTGCGTTCATGACAGGAGGCCCACACATGTAGTACTCACAGTCTTCTGGGTTTGGATGGTCTTTTAGATACTCTTCATACAATACGTTATGAATGAATCCAGTGTAACCGTCCCAGTTGTCTTCCGGCTGTGGATCAGATAAGGCCACATGCCATTCGAAGTTATCGAACTGGTCTTGTAGCATGTCATAATCTTCAACGTAGAACATTTCACGAACTGAGCGCGCACCATACCAGAAGCTGATTTTGCGATCTGAATGTAGACGCTTAAGCTGATCAAAGATATGCGAGCGCATTGGCGCCATACCGGCACCACCACCGATGAAGACCATTTCCGCTTTGGTGTCTTTGGCGAAGAACTCACCATAAGGACCAGATACGGTTACTTTATCCCCTGGCTTCAAGCTAAACACATACGATGACATCTTACCTGGTGGAATCCCTTTAGGGCCACGAGGCGGAGGACTTGCGATACGAATGTTAAACTTGATGATGCCTTTCTCGTCAGGATAGTTGGCCATTGAGTAAGCACGAATCACTTCTTCGTCTACTTTTGACACATAGTCAAACATGCCAAACTGTTCCCAGTCACCACGATATTCTTCAGCAATATCGAAGTCTTTGTAGTGTACTTCATGCGGTGGCGCTTCAATCTGTACATAACCCCCGGCGCGGAAGTTCACTTCTTCACCGTCCGGAATCTTCAATACTAACTCTTTAATGAAAGTGGCCACGTTATCGTTTGAGATAACTTCACATTCCCATTTTTGTACATCAAAGAACTCAGGGTCGATTTCAATTTTCATGTCTTGCTTAACCGCAACCTGACAAGCCAAACGCATGTTGTCGCGGATTTCACCCTGAGTAAAATGACCTTCTTCAGTCGGTAAGATTGACCCACCGCCTTCGATCACTTTACAGCGACACTGGGCACAGGTGCCACCGCCACCACAAGCTGAAGATAAGAAGATACCTTCGCTTGCTAGGGTTTGTAGTAGTTTGCCACCGGCTGGGGTTACCACGTCATTGTCAGGATTGTCATTAATACGAATGGTGACATCCCCTGAGCTGACCAATCGTGAGCGGGCGATCAAAATAATCGCCACTAAGCTCATGATAATCAGGGTAAACATGGCGACGCCGCCAATGGCGGTACCAAATAACTCCATGATTTTTGTCCTTATTTAAATATTCAAATCGCTTGTTATCTATTAATAGGGCTTAGTAAGTCGATTAAATTGACATACCACCGAATGACATAAATCCAAGCGACATCAATCCGACAGTAATAAAGGTAATACCTAAGCCACGTAGTGGGGCAGGCACGTCTGAATACTTTAGCTTCTCACGAATACCCGCTAGTAGCGCAATGGCAAGGGCCCAACCAAAACCAGCACCCACACCATAAGTTAATGACTCAGTGAAGTTGTAGTCACGCTCAACCATAAACAGTACACCACCCATGATGGCACAGTTTACAGTGATTAGCGGTAAGAACACCCCAAGTGCGTTATATAGCGCTGGCACGAACTTATCTAAGAACATCTCAAGAATCTGAACCGTTGCCGCAATCAAGGCGATGTAGCTCAGTAAGCCTAAGAAGCTCAAATCAATATCTGGGAAACCGGCCCAAGCCAATGCCCCATCTTTTAGGATGAATTGGAATAATAAGTTGTTCAGTGGCACGGTGATACTCATCACCACGACTACCGCCACACCGAGGCCGATGGCCGTCGATACTTTTTTCGACACGGCCAAGAAGGTACACATGCCTAAGAAGTAGGCAAGCGCCATGTTTTCAATGAAAACAGACGTTATAAATAAACTAACATAATGTCCCATTAGCGACCTCCTCCATGAGCCATGCCTTTAGACTGAGGCTTCATAACAAATTCAGCTTCTTCTACTTGCTCTGGCTTCCAGATACGAATAACGGTAATGAATAGAGCAATAATAAAGAACGCTGATGGGGGCAGTAGTAATAAGCCATTTGGCACATACCAGCCGCCATTGGTTACTGGATTCAATAAGGTGAAGCCTAAGATGCTACCGTTACCCAATAGCTCACGGATTACCGCAACGAATAGTAGAACCGCTGAGTAGCCTAAACCGTTACCAATACCATCTAAGAAACTAGGTACAGGTGGGTTACTCATAGCAAAGGCTTCAGCACGACCCATAACAATACAGTTGGTGATAATCAAACCAACGAATACTGAAAGCGATTTACTAACGTCATAAGCCACCGCTTTAAGAATCTGATCCACCACGATTACTAGGGAAGCAATCACCGTCATCTGTACAATAATACGGATGCTTGAGGGAATACGATTACGAATAATTGAGATAAAAAAGCTTGAAAACGCGGTTACTAAGGTCAGTGCAATACACATAACCAAAGCGTTTTGCACGCTTGTTGTTACCGCCAACGCCGAACAAATACCCAAAATCTGTAGAGCGATCGGGTTATTGTCAAAAATCGGCGTGGTTAAGATTTTTTTAGTATCTGTTGCCATGTTATGCCTCCTCGCCCGTAGTGGTTTGAGTTTGAGCGTTAGCTGCGCTATCAGGAGTGCCACCACGTAAATTATCTAAGAATGGCTTGTATCCACGTTCGCCAAGCCAGAACTGGATAAGGTTGCGAACACCAACACTGGTCAGGGTTGCACCACTGATACCATCGACCCAGTTTTCGCGGCTTTGACCAGCTTTAGTTACCCCAGTAGCTACCTCACCATTTTCGTCATACGCATGGATACCTTCCCACTGCGCACGCCATTTTGGCTCTTCAATACGAGCGCCTAGACCTGGTGTTTCTTTGTGATCGTACCAACTGATACCTTTAACAGTATTTAAGTCGCCCTCTAGGGTTAAGAAGCCATACATGGTACCCCACAGGCCGTAGCCATGAACAGGAAGTACCATTAATTCAGGCTTACCGTTGGCATCATTTTTTACATAAACTTTGGCAAATTTAGGGACCGCGCCAATACTGGCAGGGTCATCATTACCTAAGTCTGTGCTCAAAGCTTTGTTTTTAGACGCTTGGTTGGCATCATAGTTATTAATGTCTGCGATACCCGCTTTTGATAAGTCGGCTTCAGTAGCGTACTCACCTTTTTCTAAATCAACCAGTTTAACGTCGAAATCGGCAAAGCGTTTTTCAACATCTTCATTGGTGTCTTTGGCTGGGTCAAACATACCGGCAGCCACTAAAATGTTTTTGTTACGGTCAAGCAGTTGGTTTTCAACTTGAGCTGGCTTTAAGCCTACTGCAACGGCGGATACCATTACAGAACAGACCAAACATAAGACCAGCGCCACCGTAATGGTGGTCATATTTGAGTTTGAGCTTTTCTTAGTCTGCTGGGACATGACGCATCCTCCGAGCCGTTTGACGTTTGATGTTTGCTTGAGTGACAAAGTAGTCAAATAATGGCGCAAACAAGTTAGCAAATAAGATCGCTAGCATAATACCTTCTGGGAAGGCGGGGTTAATGACGCGAATTAATACCGTCATGAAACCAATTAAAATACCATAAGCCCAGCGGCCTTTATTGGTATGAGCAGCTGACACAGGGTCGGTTGCCATGAATACCGCACCAAAAGCAAAGCCACCCAATACTAAGTGCCAATACCAAGGTAGGCTCATCATTAGGTTGTCGGCTGAGCCAATGGCATTAAATACCATTGAAGTGGCTACTAGACCCACCACACAACCGGCGATAATGCGCCAAGAAGCGATACGAGTCCAAATCAGAACCACCATACCCAATAAGATAGCTAGGGTAGAAACTTCACCGATACTGCCTTGCATGTTACCTAAGAAAGCATCCATCCAAGTGATGGCTGAGCCGTAAGCATCCACAAATTTATCAGGAGTCACGCCAATGGCCGCTAGACCTAAAGGAGTCGCCCCTGAGAAACCATCTACTGCAGTCCAAACGGTGTCGCCTGACATATAAGCTGGGTAGGCGAAGTATAAGAACGCACGACCGGATAGGGCAGGGTTTAAGAAGTTTTTACCAGTACCACCGAATACTTCTTTCGCCACAACAACACCGAAGCTGATGCCTAGGGCTACTTGCCATAAAGGAATATCGGGCGGTAAACACAGAGCGAATAGCACAGAAGTTACGAAGAAACCTTCGTTTACTTCGTGGCCACGTACTACTGCGAAAATAATTTCCCAAGCGATACCTACCGCGAAAGTCACAATATAGATAGGTAGGAACTGCATGGCACCATAGACAAAGGCGGCCCAAATGCTATTGGGATCGTAGCCTACCATATTGGTAATAGCCGTACGCCAACCTTCAGGTTCAAGACCTAATTGCTGAATGGCGGTTAAGGCTTGGAAGCCTACGTTGTACATACCCCAGAACATCGCAGGGAAGGTACATAGCCACACCATAATCATGATGCGTTTTAAGTCAATACCATCACGAACGTGAGACGCTGAGTGAGTGGTGGTACCAGGCTGACGTAAGAAGGTATCGAACATTTCGAACACAGCGTAGTATTTTTCGTATTTGCCGCCTTTGGTAAAGTTAGGCTCCATGCGGTCAAACATATTATGTAAGAATTTCATCAGCGTTAGCCCTCCTGCTCGATGCGAGTTAAGTTATCACGCAAGATATCGCCGAACTCGTATTTACCTGGTGAAACGAAAGTACATAAAGCCAAATCTTCTTCATCAAGCTCTAAAGCACCAAGATCTACTGCTGAAATAATGTCTTCAACAATTAGCGCACGGAGTAATTGGGTTGGCAAATAGTCTTGTGGCATAACTTCTTCGAAGACACCGATTGGCACCATGGCACGAGGAGAGCCATTGCTTGTGGTGGTGAAGTTGTACTTTTTACCCTTAAAGAACTGCGAGATATAAATAGGCAGTTTTGAGAAACGGTTAGCACCTGGACTAAAGAAGTGAAATGCTGGACGCTCATAACCTTCTTCTAGAACGCTCACTTGGTTGTGGAAGCGGCCTAAATAAGCGGTAGTGGCAATGGTTTTGCGACCCGATAATACCGAACCGGTAATAATACGGTTATCGCCACTATTTAATTGACCTTGAGTCAGCTCGGTTAGATCTGCTCCACGCTCAGTTACTACTAAGTGTGGGTTTTTCACACCAGGACCGGCCAAGCTGATCAAGCGGCGAGTATATAGGCGACCTGTGGTAAATAGCTTACCAATCGCAATCACGTCTTGAAAACCTATCGTCCAAACGGTGACTTCACGGCTTACTGGGTGTAAGAAGTGAATGTGAGTACCGGCATTGCCTGCAGGGTGTTTGCCTGCGAAAGCATGATATTCAGTGCTGTTACCCGCTGCAGTGTTAGCGGCTTTGGGTAAGTTGGCACTGCCATGGTGACAAACATAAGTTTTTGGGGATAAGGTGGAAAGTACTGCAAGTCCGTCATCAAAGGCCTGTTGCTCTTGTTGAATCAGCAACATAGGGTCATACGCCAAAGGATTGGTATCCATAGCGGTGACGAAAATGGCTTGTGGACGAGAGCCCACTTCTGGACTACGGCTGTATGGACGAGTACGGAAAGCGGTCCATTCACCAGATTTGATTAATTGCGCTTCAACAACTTCAGAATCAAGCCCAGCCAGTTCATTAGAGGCATATTGCTGAAACGTGACCTCATTAGCATCGGCGCCGGCATTGGGATCAATCTCAATAACCATGCTTTCGAATACTCGGCGTTCGCCACGATTAATGGCGACGACTTTACCTGAGGCAGGTGCAGTATAAATCACCCCAACACGTTTTTTATCTTCAAAAACGGGTTGGCCTTTAGTGACTGTATCACCTTCTTTAACGTTCATTGTGGGCTTCATACCGACATAGTCGTAGCCTACCAGTGCAACGTGCTTTGGAGAATGCTGGGTGATTTCACTGCTGGGTGCGCCAGCAATGGGCAAATCAAGCCCCTTTTTGATGGTAATCATAAGCGAACTTATTCCATAAGCGAAGAAATGCCAGACGTCCTGTCGGTAGTGAATAAGCCACGAACGGTACGGTGACCGCGAGAGACTCTTGCTGGGATAAGAGGGTTTAGCGCAGTACAACGAAAATGCACTTCAGACTATAAACTCGCAAAATTTAGAATAAATGAGAACGAGTAGTGAGACCTGTGCTAATCTCTTAACATAGAAGACAGTGGCGACTGGCTACCAAAATACATATACAATATAACCTAGGATTATACGTTAAATTACCCTAAAATTGCCAGTATGTTTCCGAATTTAAGCCATTTTAGGGCATAAATGTAAATTGTGATTTTTATTTGATAGCTCTCTATTTATTTTAAAAGCTTTTTATACTATAGGTATTTAATATGCATAATCAGTCCAAATCTCCCTCGAATAATTCTTTAGACAGTCTAAATAAATTAGTGGCGCCCCTACTTATCCCTGCTATCGATCTAAAAGATGGCAAATGTGTGCGTCTAAAACAAGGTCGCATGGAAGATGACACCGTCTTCTCTGATGATCCCGTGGCTATGGCAACACGCTGGGTTAATGAAGGGGCACGTCGTTTACATTTAGTCGACCTTAATGGCGCTTTTGATGGGGTGCCAGTGCATAAGAATGTGGTGATGGAAATTGCTAAGGCACATCCCACTCTACCGGTACAGCTGGGTGGCGGTGTACGTAGCTTACAAACCATTGAGCATTATCTAGCTGCCGGTTTAACCTATATCATTATTGGTACCAAAGCTGTGGAAAATCCAGAGTTCGTAGAAGAGGCTTGTCGTGAGTTTGCGGGTCATATTATCGTCGGTATTGATGCCAAAGACGGTCTAGTAGCTACTCATGGTTGGGCCAATGTGACAGACGTTAAGGCCGTTGATTTAGCGAAGCGTTTTGCCGATGCTGGCGTGTCGTCTATCGTTTATACCGATATCGCCCGTGACGGTATGATGCAAGGGGTGAACGTCGAGCAGACAGTTAATTTGGCTCGTGAGGGTGGTCTACCCGTCATCGCTTCAGGTGGTGTAACCAATATGAAGGACATTGAGCTGTTAAAGCCTTATGGCGACTGTCTAGAAGGGATTATTACTGGCCGCGCTATTTATGAAGGAACTCTAGATTTGGCTGAAGCACAGGCCTATTTAGACCAATAGTCAGCCCTAATATTTGGTTTAGAACGTTGGTTTAGAACGCAATAAAGAATAAAGCAAAACAGGATAAGCATGTCGCTCTTTTTTAAGCCGCCTAAAACCAAAACCGAACTTGAAGCTAATAAGCCACTCGAAGCTAAAATAGCCAAAAGCCATAACTTCTGGTTAGGCTTGATAATGCTAATAATAACTAGTAGCTTATTTTCTTTACCAGCACAAGCTTTAACCAGTGCTACCCCTCACACACAAACTCAGGGAGAGGAAGCGGCCTCTATAGTTGCTGAGCAAAATCAGGATGAAGAGGCTGTCGATGGTGCAGAGGAAAGTGAGTCTGAAGCCGAAGCGACTGAAGTTGCCCCTGAAACCTCAGAGCCTGTTAATGTGCCTGCAGCGGGTAATCTGACTGATAAAGATACGGTCATTGCGACCAAACCTGATCAGGTTAACGATCAGGATATTAAACAGCGTATAAGTGGAATTTACTCTGAGATTGAAGGGCTTAAAGCGCTCAATGTTAGCGTCAATCAAGGCGTGGTCAGCTTGTCTGGTGAAGTGCCTAATGAAAAGAAGGCACAGCAGGCCATTAGTTTGGCCAATAGGGTTAGCGATGTGGTGGCTGTCGAAGACCGCATTAGCCGCACCCTAGATGTCCAAGACAACGTTACTCCGGTGATTAGTGCCTTAAAACAGCAGTTCCGAGGCTTTATTCATGCTCTGCCTTTATTGCTGGTCGCTATTGTGGTGTTTTCTATTGTAGTTTGGTTCGGGTCTTGGCTGGCTCGCCGCGAGTCTTTGTGGCAGCGCATTACCCCAAACCCCTTCATTGCTGAGCTACTTGCCCAAACGGTTAAAATCCTATTTATCGTTATAGGTTTATTACTCGGCTTAAGCTTTATGGGCGCTGAAGCAATAATCGGTACGCTTTTAGGGGGTGCGGGGGTTATTGGTATCGCGGTAGGTTTTGCGGTCAAAGATACCATTGAGAACTACATTGCCTCGCTAATGTTAAGTATTCGTCAGCCTTTTCAGGCCAAAGACTTCGTCAATATCAATGGTGAAGAGGGGATTGTGGTGCGCTTAACCAGCCGGGCCACTATCTTAATGACCTCGGATGGCAATCAGTTGCGTATTCCTAACTCCGAGGTTTTCAAAGCCACTATTTTAAACTACACCAAAAATCCTGAGCGTCGATTTACCTTCCAATTGGCCATGGATGCCAACGATGATCCTCTAGCGGCTATTAAAGTAGGGATTCAAGCAGTTCGAGACTTAGAGTTTGTGCTAGAGGATCCCAAATCAGCTTGTATCATTACTGAGGTCAGTGACTCTAATATTATTCTTGAGTTCCAAGTCTGGGTCGACCAAACCCATACCGATATTACCAAGGCGCGTAGTATTGCCATTAGAGAGGCGAAGCATGCTCTGGAAAATAAGGGCTTTAGTTTGCCTGAACCTACCTATCGTATGCACTTTGATGGTGAAGTAGAACAAGCCCTTGTTAAATATCTTGCGGCTTGGGAGCAACAGAAGTCCCAAGGGGCTGCCCGCAATCCTGATCTGATTAAAGAGCTAACAGAAGAGGTGCTGGCCAGCACCCAAAAGCGCAAAGCAGACACTTTAGAAAAGGAACAAGCCAAGCAACGTGCCCGAGCCATTTTGGGTAATGAGCAGGCAGAGGAAGTGCTCGATGCCCGGCCCGATCCTAAGCTGATGCAAAAAGTAGAGGAAGAGATTCAGGATAACAGTGGCGACAAAGATTTACTTGATTGCAATAGCCCGCAGGAGTAACGGTAAATCTTTTTTGTTATAGGTTTGAATTTATGGCTTTGAGACGTTGACTGGTTGCAGGGGAAACTTGATAGCCTAGTAGTGTGCTAGACTAGAATGAAAGTTATCGTATGTCTTATTAAAACAAGGAGTGTGTCATGTCATCTAATCAAAACCTTCCTCAAGCCCAATCTGCCATTGTCATCACTGAGTTTGGTGAGTCTGAGGTATTGCAGTTTGTCAACGACGCTGCCGTGCCCACAGTCGGTGACGGCCAAGTATTGGTAAAGCTGGCTTATGCAGGCATTAATCCTGTTGATTATAAAACTCGCCAAGGGCTGGGTTGGGGGGCTGAAAATATTAAAAATAAACAGTTTGCCGAGAATAAGCCTGCGATACTGGGCTTTGATATGGCAGGCGAGGTGGTTTTTAGTAACGTATCAGAGTTTAACGTGGGTGATAAAGTGGCTGCCTTGAATTTTAACGGAGGCTGCTATGCGCAGTACAATACGGTAGAGGCTGAGCTACTTACTAAAGTGCCTGAAGGGGTAGATTTAGAAATAGCAGGGGCGCTGCCTTGTGTCGGTACCACGGCCAAACAGCTGATTGATTTTGCTGAAATAAAAGCCGGCGAGCATGTGGTAATGAGTGCACCAGCAGGCGGTGTGGGTCATTTAGCCTTGCAACTGTTGATGCGAAAAGTAGAAGAACTCGGTATTAAACTGACCCTAATTTGTTCAGCTGAAAAATATCAAAAAATTGAAAGCTTGATCGATACTAGCCAGCTGAAAGGTTGGATTGATTACACCAAAGAGGACCAGTTCCCTGAATTAAACGCTGATGTCTTATTAGACTTGGTCGGCGGTGAGGCGGGTGAAAAAGCGTTAACCATAGTTAAAACGGGTGGGCGTGTGGTGGTGTTGCCTTCAATTTGGGCCCAAAAGCTAAAAGAAGCCGGCGCTGATAAAAAGTTACAAGTAGAAGGGTTTATTGCGAAACCGAACGCTCAAGATTTAGCAGAGGTTCTACAATTAATCGCAGCGGGTGAGTTGCAGCTGCAAATTCAGGCCACGTATCCTTTGGCGGATACCGCTGAGGCCCATAAAGCCTTAGAAAAAGGCGATAGCTTTGGCAAAATTGTGCTGGAGATATAAGGTTACGGATACAGGGTACGAAAGGTAAGACTGATTCGACCTTGCTGTACCGACTTAGTTTTAGTGACGGTATGCTTCCAATATTGCTGAGTATCCCCGCGCATCACAATTAGCTGACCTGTTTCAAGATAAAGCTCAACTTTATGTTGAGCTTTTTTGTGCTTCAATACAAATTTACGGGTAGCACCCAACGACAGCGAGGCAATAATGGGTTGATGGCCAAGTTCAGGCTCATCATCGGCATGATAACCCATACCGTCTGCCCCAGTGGGGTAGTAATTTAGCAGGCAAGTATTAAAACAGACCTCGACCCCAATTTCAGCTAACTTATGCTCGACCAGACGTTTCACGTGAAACACTGAGTGATGCCAAGGCGTAATAGCACGACTGTGTCCCGAATAGCTATAAGCCAGAGAGCCATCAGTTTCACTGTCTCCCATCCACACAATCTGACGGGTGGTAATATGAGTCTTCCCAAATAAAGTTACCCTATCTGACTGCCAAGGCAACTCAGATAACAGCTGCTCATATAAAGCCTCATCGTCCCCTAAGACGATCCCTAAATTATTCACTATACCGTCAAAAGGCAGTAGGTTATCGCAAGGCTGTGGGGCAAACAAATCCATAGCAGTAATCCCATAATAGAAAGCCAAGGTAGGTAAGGTACGGCGCAGCTTTGCTGCTATCTAGCCAAGCTGCTTAACCCCTAAGTCAATAAGCTTGATGATGAGCTACTTGATCCGAGATTGCTCAAAATTAGCTATAACTTCGGCACAAGCTTTGGGAGCTTCTAAGGGCAGAAGGTGGCCATAGTCCGACAAAACAATTTTGTTTTGGAGCGGTACCACATCTTTCCAGCTTTGGCGCACTTTATAGCTATTAAAGATAGAGGGCTTAGCTAATATCAAATAGTAAGGCAGCTTTTTCTTATTTAGCTTTTTTAGAGCAGGCGTTACGTAAGGGGTGCCAAAGTAGCTGGCAAGTTCTTGTTTGGGTTTAAATAACAAACTAAAACCGGAATCCCCTTCTTCTTTGGGTATCAAGCTATTTTCAGCAAAAATCTTTAAGTGCTCATCGCTAATACGTTTGTAGGCTCGGTTTTGGCGTAAGCTTTGATAATAAGCCTCGACGCTACTCCAGTCAGCAGGTTTGAGCTTTGTACTCTTAAAAGGCTCCTGAGTTTGCAGCGCTAATCTCGGAATGCGATTAAATAGCAAAGACTGTTTTTTAGTAAAGGTGACGGGGTCAATCAAGTACAAGGCAGAGAATAAATCCGGTCTTTTGGCAGCCGCCATCGCAGTGGCAGTCGCCCCCTGCGAGTGACCAATACCGATGACAGGTCCTGTTTGCGTCTGCTCCAAGAATTCGATTAACCAGTCCGCATCTTGTTCTCGAGTCATAATCTTTTCGGTAGGCAGATCGGGCCAATAGCCACGCATCGCTAAGCTGGTCACCTTAAACTGTTGGCTAAGCTCACTAATTAAGGGTTGATAAACTCCAGTAACGAAGCCATTACCGCCATAAAAATGAGCAGTAGGCTTTTCAGCTTTGTCGCTAGCAGACTCCGGTGACTCTGAGTCTGGAAACTCATAGTAACGGGCCTGCTTATCTCCTAATAGAATACTTTTTTCATATTGCTGAAACGTGTTAACTTGAGCTTCGTTCATTGACTGATCACATCCTCTTTCAATTAAACTAATAGACCGGCCTTAAAGTTATTCTACTATGTCTAGATCATCTTCCCCTAAGAAGCCACCACTTTGACGCTCCCACAATCCTGCATAAACGCCATTTTCAGCCAGTAGTTCTTCATGGCTGCCTTGTTCAATAATACGCCCTTTATCCATAACTACCAAGCGATCTAGAGCAGCAATAGTAGACAGTCTATGAGCAATGGCGATAACGGTTTTGCCAGTCATCATGCTGTTTAAACTTTCGGTAATAGCGTGCTCTACTTCAGAGTCTAGGGCACTGGTGGCCTCATCTAACAGCAAGATGGGCGCATTTTTTAGCATAACTCGAGCGATAGCAATACGCTGACGTTGGCCTCCTGAGAGTTTCACCCCACGCTCACCCACTTGGGTATCAAGACCGGTATTGCCTTTGGCATCATGTAGCTCTTGGATAAACTCCCAAGCTTGAGCCTCTTTACAAGCAGCAATAATTTCTTCATCTGTGGCGGTAGGGCGGCCATAAGCAATATTCTCACGAACGGTGCGGTGGAGTAAGGAGGTGTCTTGGGTAACCATGCCGATTTGACGGCGTAAGCTCTCTTGGGTGACCTCGTGTATGGCTTGATTGTCGATAGTAATACGGCCGGAATCCACATCAAAAAAGCGCAGTAATAAATTTACCAAGGTTGATTTACCAGCCCCAGACCGACCCACCAGACCTATCTTCTCGCCAGGCTTGATGTCTAAATTAAAGTTATCGAGCAGTTTGACATAGTTTGGATTAGGCAGGCTGTCCGTCGAAGAGGCTCTGTTCTCCACATCATCTTCAGTGGCCACTTTTAGCCGCATAGGGGCTTCTGCATTGCCTTCATAGCCAAAGTCTACATTTTCAAACTTGATATGACCTTCCTTGATAACCAATTCTTTGGCATCTGGCGCATCCACTACTTTTTGTGGAGTAGATAAAGTACGAATACCATCTTGGACCGTACCGATACTTTCAAACAAGCTTGCCATCTGCCACATAATCCAATGGGTCATACTGTTTAGACGAAGCGCCATGGCAGTGGCCATCGCCAGTGCGCCAACCCCCACATCGCCTCTTTGCCACAAATATAAACCAATGGCTGCGGTACTGCCGATTAAGGTCACACTCACCAAGTGGTTGACGAACTCTAGCACGCTCACCCAGCGCATTTGAGCATGCACGGTTGCCAAAAACTGCTTCATTGCTGATTTGGCATAGCTAAGCTCTCGTTGAGAGTGACTAAACAGCTTCACCGTCATGATATTGGCATAGGCATCAGTGATACGGCCGGTCATGAGCGCCCGAGCATTGGCCTGGGTACTGGCAGTCTGACGCAGTTTAGGTAAAAAATACCACAAGGTTGCTCCAAACATCACTAACCACAGCGCAAAAGGAATAAGCAATAAGCTGTCGAGTTGGAACAGGATAATGCCACTGGTGACAAAGAATACCAGCACATAAGTCATCATATCGACGACCGTAATGACGGTATCTCTGACGGCCAAAGCAGTCTGCATTACCTTGGCTGAAACTCGGCCAGAAAACTCATTTTGATAAAACTCCATGGACTGACCCAGCATGCGCTTATGAAAACGCCAGCGCATCTGCATCGGGAACACCCCTTGGATCACTTGGAAGTGAACCAAAGAGGCTAAGCCCACCCAAAATGGGCTCAATATCAGCACGGCAAACATCAGCTTTAAGGTCGCGCTTTTTTCGGCCCAAAGTGTGGCTGGAGTATAGCTTCCCATCCAATCAACGAGGTCTCCAATCCAAGCATATAGTAATGCTTCATAGACCCCAATGCCGGCGGTTAGTACCATAAACAGCACCAACCATTTGCGAAGGCCATAAGTGCACGCCCAAAGGAATTTAAACAAGCCCTCTTTGGGAAGCAGGATTTTGTTTTCTGGGAAGGCGGATAGCCGAGTCTCGAAAAAATTGAAAAGCTTATTCATAGGCAGTTATTACTAATTATAGTTATTGTAGGTGTCAGAATTACTGAACTTTATTGTCAGTATGGATAGGTAGTGTTTCTATTGTATTGTTGCTATTAAAGTAAGATAAAAAAGACGGTCATACCGTTTATCGAACTTTGTGTAATTGTTTCAACAAAACCATGACTTATAATGTAATATATTGTTACATTTAATTTAAGGAAAATATTTCATGAGTTATCTTGTCATTGCCGTGCTTTGTAGCGTAGCGGTTTCGATACTACTAAAAATTTTACGCCAGCACGACATAGACATCCGCCAAACCATAATGGCAGGGTACCCAGTGGCCTTTATTTTAACCTGGGTGTTCTTAAAGCCAGACTTGAGTAAAGTGGCGGACTTAAATGCAGCTTGGGGTATTATACTGCTATTAGGTATCTTGTTGCCGTTGGTGTTTGTTATTTTAGGACGGGCTATTGAATCGATGGGTATTATTGCAACCGATGCGGCCCAACGTCTATCGCTGATTATCCCGATTGTGGCAGCGTTTGCTTTATTTGGTGAGGTCCTTACTTTACAGCGCACTTGGGGCATATTTCTGGGCTTTATGGCGCTAGTGGCTCTTCTTTATCGCAGGCCTGAAAAAGCCAATGCCAATAACTCTATTTATGCTAGAACCGACACGGGTGAAAAGAGGGGTTTGGCCAAACTACCCGTAGGGTCTTGGCTGCTTGGGGTCTGGGTAGGTTACGGCGTCATTGATATTTTATTTAAGCAGGTGGCTAAGCAAGGGA
Source organism: Psychrobacter piechaudii (assembly GCF_900162825.1). Taxonomy (GTDB): domain Bacteria; phylum Pseudomonadota; class Gammaproteobacteria; order Pseudomonadales; family Moraxellaceae; genus Psychrobacter; species Psychrobacter piechaudii. Next base: position 725 of record NZ_FUGE01000047.1, on the reverse strand, counting down.
CTGCTTTCCCTTTGACCCTGTTTATGACCTTTGGACTCGCTGGACTGTTGCTGTTGGTTTATCTCATCATAAATAAAACCCGGTGGGAGGGTAAAGCGCTGCTATCAGGTGTGGTGCTGGGCATGTTAAATATGGGCAACATCTATGCTTATATCAAGGCACACCAGACTCTGGCAGACTCCCCAAGTGTGGTATTTACTGGTATGAACGTTGGGGTAATTGCGGTAGCGACTTTGGTCGGGGTGTTTGCCTTTAAGGAATCACTAAGCAAGTTTAATATGCTTGGTATTGTATTGGCGATAGCTTGTGTTTTTGTTTTATTCTGGAGTTAGAAAAAGTCAGGACCCGTTGATAAAAAACCTCCTTCTTTAAAAGAAGGAGGTTTTTTATCACCAGTCGCTGTAAAACCACCCACTTCAGGGGGTGGATATAAGGCGACACACACTGTCGTAAGAAGCCGTTAAAGGGTTGTAAGCTAAAATTAATCTTGCCATACTGAATATATGAAAACACTCAAGCTACGCATTAAAGACAAACACATAAAAGAGCTGAATCGTCTAAGCGGTTCAGTAAACTTCGTGTGGAACTATGTCAATGCGTTAAGTTTTGAGCATCTAAAAAGTACCGGTAAGTTTTTTAGTGCTTATGATCTAAGTGAGTACACCAAAGGGAGCGGTGAGTATTTAGGATTACACAGTCAGACCTTACAGGCTATCAATGAGACA
>NZ_FUGE01000107.1 GCF_900162825.1 Psychrobacter piechaudii | reverse complement strand
GTATACATTCAAACTTCAAAGGTAGGTCAACAGCCATGTCTTTATTTAAGGCTGATTCTAATAATATTAAGTGTATAAAAGCGATAGGAATTCTCAGACATAAAAAAACCACCGCAACTCGTATAAGGAGTTCAGTGGTTTTTTTTGCTTAAACTTAAAGCAGAATACTTATAGCAAAATAATCAAAAAAATTATTCAGCGTCAGTTTTCTTAGCCTTGCTACGGCCACCAAACGCGCCAAAGCGTTTGTTGAAGCTTGCAACACGACCTTCGTTAGAAGTTTTACGTTGCTCGCCAGTGTAGAAAGGATGTGAAGCGCTAGAAATATCTAGTGGGTAGTAAGGATATTCTTTACCTTCATACTCACGAGTAGCTTTAGTTTTAGCTGTTGAACGAGTTAAGAAGAACACGTCAGCGTTAGTGTCGTGGAATAATACTTCTTTGTACTCTGGATGGATATCTTTACGCATAATAAATTCTCTCTGTGTCCGATATACAGCTGGGCTGTACGTAACTGAGGCACTAAACGCATTAGTGGTTAGCCATCATATCACTGGATCATTCCAGCACATAACACCAACCCCCTGCTATTCTAGCCTTCCTCAGCGGGAAGTTAAGGCGGTAATTTTACAGAGTTATAGAGCATGATGCAAGGTGATAATATAGGTTAATTACCTTATCAACCACTAGCACCGCGCCCTATAATTAGCTGAAAAATATTCTAGCCTATTAAGTTAAAACTGACTTAGCTGCCTTTATTGGCCTGATCTTTACTAGAATCAGCTTCAGACTTTGATTCAGTGTTTTTTTCTGAAGAGTCATCACTTTCTGTATGGAAGTCATAGCTCTCTTGAGTTTCAGCGCCTTTGGTTGGATCCTTAGGCTCTTCACCGAATTGATCCGCCACTTCATCGCTTACTTCCGTATCTTTAGCGTCGTTACTCTCGTTTTTTTCGGTATTTTTATCCGATTTTTCATCAGACTTATCATTTTTATCTGATTTATCGTCTGTTTCAGTTTCAGTTTCAGTTTCAGCTTCAGTGGCTTTAGCGCCATTAGTCAAAGCTTGTTTGGCCACGATAGGTTCTGGACCAAAAGTAGCTTTTGCCACCCCAATAACCTGATCAATCAAATGACTGTTATAGTGCACCGTAGTGGCCACTGATACTAGGGGTAAAAACTTACCTATCCAGCTTAGGTTGATATTATCCATATCAAAGTTAAACTGCTCTGCTAGCTTGTCCACTTGCTGAGCATAGAACTGCACATTTGGATTAACAATGCCTAGACCTTTGGTTAGTTCGCTGCGTAGACCATTATTATCTGCACTGGCTACTAGACCTTTCGCCACGCCAAGGCCAGCTAAAATTGTCTGCTTTTCTTGCATCTTACTAAGATCCGCACTGCCTAATACCGCATACGCCATCTTAACGCCCTGCTTACCCGTTAATGGCTTATCATATACCGTAGCCAACTGATAAACTGTACGCAATGACACTAACAATAACCATAAAGTATCGGCCAACATACCTGGTAGACCGGCTAAGCCCGTTACCCCGCCCATTGTCGCTAAAGCTCGGTTTTGGTTGGCGATATCGCGCGCTAAGGCATTACGCTCTTGATCTGTTAACCCTTGAACCCCCTTGAAACGCTGCTCACGAGGTAGGTCAATTTCACTCCAAGTAGCTGCTAATTTAGCCACTTGTGAAAATACACCATCAGAAGCTTTTTGAAAAATACTGTCTGGCACCACTTTTTTGGCATACTTGCTGTAAGTGCTAAAACGAGTTCCTAGCAACTGCTGTGAGGTTTTTAAGGTCTGTTGACTCAACAGGTTGTTAACATTTTTGTCTTTATACTCTGACAAATCGACCGCTTTGAATTGACTGGCTTTACCAGATTTAGCATTAAGACTATCTAGCAGTGCGCCAAAACGCTCTAAACCACTGCGAGCCACGTGGCCTACAGCATCAACGCCATCAATGATTTTTTTACTGGTGTTAGACTTATTAGATTTGTTAGCCATAAAAAATTTTTCCTAAAAATTAAATGAATTAATGGGTTTAAATACTCTTTTCTTTGTTAGTTTATTAATATCTTTTAAAGATTAAATATTATAAAAAACCCTGAAGATAAATTAACTGTTATATCAATACTGTCTTTCATTTTATGTAATTGAGAGCAATATATCAGTTTAAACAGTGTTATCACGCTTTAGCACAATGTAAAATAGCCTACTGTTAACTTATTATCCGCCCCTTCAACTTATCTTATTGTCTTTATAATAAATAAATTTTGCGTTTGTCGCTAAAGATATCGAGCGTTTATGATTTACCATACTTTTGCTTTTCATAACTTGCCATCTCATCAGCTCCTACCTCATCTGATAGACTTCATTGAACAAAGTTGCCTGTCGCACTTACCGTGGCACCCTTGCTGGCTCAATAACGAAGGGCAGCAGGTTATCGGCTTATTGCCCAAAACCTCTTGGACTGTTTATAACGGCTCAGACCCAGTTCCTCCTACCTTAAAAGAGTTTAACTTAAATATTGAGATATTAAAGACCTCTCGTCAAGAGTCTGACACTATTAACCCTCAATACGATCGCTATACCCTTGACTATCAAAGCTGGATTGAAGAGCTGACGCACTACTGTGATCAAAGCCTGATGCAACAACAGTCTGAATTGTCGCCCCCTCCTTATGCTTGGAAAGCTGCTTATCACAGTGGTTTAATGGGGTTTGTCGGCTATGATATTGGTGCCAGAGCTTTAGCGGCCAGTCCAGAAATTGGAATGGCAAACCAGCCTTGTGCTTTTTTGGGACACTACGATGTGTATCTAAAACCTTGCGATACACAAGGATGGGAGTTACATACCGAGAGTTTTACGCCTCAAGCTGTTAAAGATGCTATTGTCTGCTACCTACAGCAATTTGACGAACAGTTATTAGATTTATTACAACACTCTGTGTCAGCCCCTGCTCTGCCATTAACCGCCTTGTGGAGTGCTGAACAATACGCACAAGCTTTTAAGCGAACGCAGCAGTATTTGTATCAAGGTGATAGCTATCAAATCAACCTTACTCAAAAATGGCAAGGTACACTGGCGACTTCAGCTGACTGCGCTCTATCAGCAGATAACTTTGACCAAAACCCCTGTCTGGTAGGTTATTTGCCTGATTTGCATCAAAATACCAAGGCCCCCTTTGCTGGCTATTTGGCCCTGACTCACAACCCAGCTCATAATTCGCTATCTAAAATCACAGCCAACTCTGACCCTTCATTTCATCTGGAATTTGAGCTTCTAAGCTGCTCTCCAGAGTTATTTGTGTTGTTTAATAAAGCCGAACTAGATGACCCAACACAGCCTAGCCAATCACAAATTATTACCAAGCCAATTAAAGGCACCCTACCGCGAGGCACCACTAAAGAACAAGATGAACAGCTGAAACAGCAGCTGGCTCAAAGTGAAAAAGACAAAGCTGAAAATGTGATGATTGTCGATTTATTACGTAATGATTTGGGTAAATACGCCGAAGTGGGCAGTGTTAAAGTGCCCAAACTATTCGCCATTGAAAGCTTTAGCAATGTGCATCACATGGTCAGCACCGTTACTGCCATTATCAAAGAAGAGTATCACCCGTTGACCGTCTTATTTAATAGCTTGCCTGCAGGCTCCATTACCGGTACTCCTAAAAAACGAGCGGTTGAAATTATTAGTGAGCTAGAGGTTGCTCCCCGAGGAGCCTACTGCGGTACTTTGGGCTTCTTGAACTTTGATGGCACAGGTCAATGGAACGTTCTTATTCGCTCGTTACAAGCAGACTCAGAAGGTCAAGTCTCGCTATGGGCAGGCGGCGGAATTACTGTGGGCTCAGATTGTGACTCTGAGTATCAAGAGTGCCATGATAAAGTGGGTAATCTCTTGGCTATCTTAGACCCTAACGCTTAATGAACCAAATCTTAATAAACCATTGAATAAAAAAAGGTCAGAATTGATTCTGACCTTTTTATTTAATCTTTTTAGCAAAAAACTTAAGCAGATACTCTTTGTTTTAGCGCATCAATCAGACGTTTATTTTGTTCTGCCGTCCCTACGGTGATACGTAAGTAGTCACTGATTCTTGGCTGATTAAAATAACGAACAATCACCCCTTGCTCACGCAAAGCTTGGGCAATCTCACCGGCATCCCCCTGCTCTGGACGGGCAAACACAAAGTTCGCTTGCGAGGGTAGCACGCTAAAACCTAACTCAGACAAATCACTGATTAGTTGCTGACGTAGCTCAATAACCTTCTGGCAAGTCTCTTCAAAATAGGCTGCATCTTTCACACTAGCCAAGGCTCCAGCTTGCGCCAGACGATCTAGAGGATAGCTGTTAAAGCTGTTTTTCATTCGAGTTAGGGCTTCAATCAAAGATGGATTACCAAATGCCATACCCACACGCAGACCGGCTAATGAGCGAGATTTTGAGAAAGTCTGAGTGACCAATAAGTTATCATGCTTATCGATCAAACTAATGGCTGACACCTCTGCCTGATCAGCAAAGTCAATATAAGCCTCATCAATGACTACCACAGCATTTGGATGCTCAGTAGCCAATTTATCAATGGCTTCTAATGATAATAAGATGCCTGTAGGAGCATTAGGGTTGGCAATAATAATACCCGAGCAAGGCTGACGGTAATCGTTAGTCTCGATACTAAAGTCTTCCCTCAGAGGTATATTCACTAACTCAACCCCAAAGGTATCTGCATAGACAGGATAAAAGCTATAGCTAATATCAGGCGATAGCAAAGGACGCTCTTTTAGGAAGAAACTGGCGAATACTAAAGCCAATACTTCATCAGAGCCGTTGCCCACAAACACTTGGTTTACCTGTAACTTATAAGCTTCGGCTAAGGCCTGCTTTAAGTCATCAGATTCAGGAGCTGGGTATAAACGCAATTGATCCGCTTGATTGCTCAAAGCCTCTGAAATAGCTTCTGCCACTTTAGGTGAGGGTGGAAAAGGATTTTCATTGGTATTTAGTTTGCATAGATTATCATGCTTAGGCTGCTCACCCGGCACATAAGGGTTCAAGTTACGGGCTTTGGTAGACCACAATCGAGTATCTAATTTAAATTCCATAGTCTTTATCACTTATTAATAGTCTTTATCACTTATTATTAGTATATGTAGAGCAATACAATAACTTATCTTATCACGCTGCTTACTGGTAAACGATAACATTCATCGAAAAATAGCGAAGTTATCGTGTTCATACGTCAGCTAATGTCGCTTACATTAAATAGCAGTACCTAGCAATGAACCTAGCAATTTTAGGACTCACTGCGATAACGGGCTGAGCGCGCGTGTGCTTCTAAGTCTTCTTGCATAGCTAGCGTATCTGCCACTTGGGCTAAGGGCTTAGAGCCTTCTTTTGTACAATAAATTAAAGAAGATTTCTTCTGGAAATCATAGACCCCCAATGGTGAAGAGAATCTCGCTGTGCCGGATGTGGGTAACACATGGTTAGGCCCAGCACAGTAGTCACCAATGGCCTCAGGGGTGTGGCGACCCATAAAGATAGCACCGGCATGGCGAATATCAGCAATAAGTTCATCCGGATTATCCAAAGACAGCTCCAAATGCTCAGGAGCCACGCGATTAATCACTTGTAACCCTTCAGCACGATCTTTCACTAAAATTAAAGCCCCCCGATTTTGCAGTGACTGACGGGCAATATCTGCTTTTGGCAACTGTGCTAATGCCTTTTCAATGGCCTGCTCGACCGCTTGTAGTTGCTCTTCGCTGGTAGTAACAAAAATAGACTGTGCGACCATGTCATGCTCAGCTTGGGACAATAAATCCATTGCCAGCCAATCGGCATTATCCTTTTTTTCCCCCTCAGCGTACACCAAGACTTCAGAAGGCCCAGCAATCATATCAATACCGACTTGACCAAATACCGCTCTTTTCGCCGCGGCCACATACTTGTTACCTGGGCCCGTAATCTTATCTACTTGCGGAATGGTATCAGTACCATAAGCCAAAGCAGCCACTGCTTGAGCACCGCCAATAGTGAATACTTTATCCACCCCTGACAGATAAGCTGCAGCCAATACCAATGAGTTAAGCTCCCCTTTTGGCGCCGGTACCACCATAATGACCTCAGTGACTCCAGCGACTTTGGCAGGAATGGCATTCATTAATACTGAGGAAGGATAAGAAGCCAATCCCCCAGGTACGTAAATACCAACGCGATCTAAAGGCGTTACTTTCTGACCCAAACGGTTGCCTAGATCATCGGTATATTCCCAAGTTTCTTGCACCTGACGTTGATGGAAGCTTTTAATACGGTCTGCAGCTGTGTCTAAGGCAAATTTAATAGACTCCTCTAGCGCATCGTAAGCGGCTTTAAGCTCATTTTGAGTCAACACCAAGTCTTGCATAGAAGCTGCAGGGTGCGAATCAAACTTTTGCGTCAGCTCTAGTACTGCTTCATCTCCAGTTTGGCGTACCTGATGGATAATAGCGTCTACAGCCTCTAGCAAATCTTTATCATTCACAGTTTCAAAAGCAAGCAACTCAGTTAGTTGCTGGTCAAAATTAGCATCGGTACTGGTCAAAATACGCATGGATGTCCTCGAGAGAATAACGGTAATAAAATATAATATTAAGTTTTATGTCTTATAAATTATGTCTTATAAAATTGAAGGTTATATAGCATTAAAATTAAAGGGTATATTATCAGTTTAACATGCAAACCAATCGATTTTATCAATTGACAGATTAAATATAAGTTATTTTTATCTTCAGTTTTTATATCGACTCGCATAAAAAAACACCACATACTGTGGTGTTCTTTTATGAAGCAACTACTCGCCCACACTTTGTTTAAAGCTGTCTAAAATGGGCTGCAGTAAACTGTATTTACGTTTATAACTGACCTGATTCACAATTAATCGTGATGAAACATCACAGATATGCTCGCGTGGCTCTAAGCCGTTAGCACGTAAGGTATTACCAGTGTCTACTACGTCAACAATTAGATCGCCCAAACCTACCAGTGGCGCCAATTCCATTGAGCCATAAAGCTTAATAATATCAACTTGCTGGCCTTGGTTGGCAAAATAAGCACGCGCAACGTTAACGTACTTAGTAGCAATACGTAGACGACGATTAGGCAACTCTGCCCCTTTAATCCCTGCTGTCATCAGTTTACATTGGGCAATCTTTAGATCAAGCAGCTCATATACGTGCTTCGCCCCATACTCTAACAACACATCTTTACCGGCTACACCAAAATCCGCTGCCCCATGTTCAACATAAGTGGGCACATCACTGGCACGCAAAATCAGCACACGAACTTGCTCATGAGAGGTGGGAAAAATCAATTTGCGTGATTTATCTGGATCTTCTAAAAGCTCGATACCAGCCGCTTTTAGCAAAGGCAAGGTTTCTTTTAAAATGCGCCCTTTAGATAGTGCTAAAGTTAACCCGCTATAATCACTATCAGCTTGATTCAATAATTCATTGGTGTCTGTCATAGTAAAGAGTATCTTAATTTGATGAAAGTGTGTTTGGTATCGATTATTACAGCATCAATTAATCGTCGTTAGCTTCTGACTCAGCATTATCTGTAGCAGGGTTCACTCGCTCAATTTTTACCCCAAGACCACGTAGTTTTTCTTCTACATTTTCATAACCACGGTCAATATGATAAATGCGCTCAATCAAGGTTTCTCCTTCAGCTGCAGCAGCTGCCATAACCAGTGACATAGAAGCACGCAGGTCAGTGGCCATTACAGGAGCAGCATTAAACTCTTCTACTCCGCGGATAATAGCAGTGTGACCATCTACTTGAATATCTGCACCCATGCGCTTTAACTCTGGCACATGCATATAACGGTTTTCAAAGATATTCTCACTAATGGTACTTGTGCCCTCTGCCAAGCAGCAAACCGCCATTAACTGCGCTTGCATGTCTGTTGGGAAGCCTGGGTGAGGCTGAGTGCGAATATCTACCGGCTTAGGGCGACCCGTCATTTGAACTCGAATCCAATCATCTCCTGTGGTAACCACTGCACCCATCTCTTCAAACTTCTGTAGCACAGGGATTAATAGTGAAGGATCAGTATTTTTGGTGGTCACATCGCCTTCGGTCATCAAAGCACCCGCTAAATAAGACCCGGTCTCAATACGATCAGCAACCACAGAATATTCACAACCTTTTAGGCTTTCTACGCCTTCGATAGTTAACGTTGAAGTGCCAATACCTTCAATTTTAGCCCCCATTGCCACTAGCATATTGGCTAGGTCGACAACCTCTGGCTCACGAGCACAGTTTTCTAATACTGTGGTGCCTTTGGCTAAAGTGGCGGCGATAAGCACGTTTTCAGTGCCACCCACAGTCACCATATCAAAGCTAAATTCACAACCAATTAGGCGACCGCCTTCTGGTGCTTTAGCAATAACATAACCATTTTCTACTTTGATATCAGCGCCCATAGCTTCAAAGGCTTTTAAGTGCTGATCTACAGGACGTGAACCAATCGCACAGCCACCAGGTAGCGACACTTCAGCTTCGCCAAAACGTGCTAATAACGGACCTAAAACCAAAATAGAGGCACGCATGGTTTTTACTAACTCGTAAGGCGCAAAATAGTTTTCAATGGTGCTGGTATCACAAGTAACGACATTGCCGTTCTTCTCGATAGTGATGCCCAAACCTGCGATAAGCTTAACCAGCGTACGCACATCTTGCAAAGAAGGAACGTTATTCAATGTGGTGGGTGTTTCTGCCAAAATCATAGCAGCTAGAAGTGGAAGGGCTGCGTTTTTTGCCCCTGAAATAGTGACTTCGCCTGCAATGCGACTACGGCCGGTAATTAGAAATTGGTCCATTGAATACTGTCCTAAACTGAAATACGATTAAAATTTTATGAGGGCTAAGACTTCACTGCTAAATACAACTCTATTGTGGCTAGTCTTAAATGATGGGTCTTAGCTGACTGACCTTAGTTGCCTGTTCTTAATTGACTGGCTCAGTCAAAATTACTGGTTGGCTTGCATCTGTTCCCATTCTTGCGGAGTCAAAGCCTGAATATTAAGGGCATGAATCTCACCACTGGCAATGATATCTCCTACCAAACCATAGACGGCTTGCTGGCGCTGAACCAAGCGTTTACCTTCAAAACTGGCATCCACCACGCGCACATCGAACTTATTGCCTTGATTGGCAGCTTGAATAAAGGCGTCTGGGAAATGTGGCTGTAAAAATGCGATTAAATCATCAGCGTTCATGCTCATGGAAACTACCTATAATTAGTATTGAAATGAGTAAAAATAAATAAAGGAACGGACTGGCAAAAAGTAGTAGCGCTATTAGGGATAGTTTTAAGCCACCAGCTACTTTAAGTTAGCTAAGCGATTAATCTCTAAGCTATAGTTATTATCTATACCAATGTACTTGGACATTAAGTCCATACAGCCCGTGTTAAGCTTTTGATTATAGCAAGTGTGGTCGATATTTGCCTAATAGATGTTTATTAATATCCTTTAGTTCATGCAAAGTTCACAATCTACTGCAGTTTTTGTTGTAGATAGTTAATGAGCTTGGGCCGGACTGAATTTACCCAAGTCAATGAGGTGGACATGGCAGCAATACTGGTGGCATGGTTGGCTTTTTCGATTTCTTCAGTAACCACAGTCGCACCAGCTTCAGTCAAAGCTTTCGCCATTTTGGTGGTATTACTGAGGTGAACCACCTTATCATTTTCTGCTGTCATGAATAAATAGTCAGGCTGCTTACCACTACTTCCTGCCTTAATTAAGCCATCAGGCATCACCTGCTCTGGACTTGCTGCTTGAGGAAACACACCTCTTGTAGAAAACTTTCTAAAGTCATAGCTGTAAGGACCAGCAATGCCCACTACTGCTTTGATATCACTGGGCTGTAAACCATAAGGCTGCAAAAAGTCGGCATTAGAGACAGCAGCGACCGCATTAAATGCGCCTGCTGAGTGACCAATCACCGCCACCTTATTGGCATCAGCATAAAACTTATCAGCGTTATGATACGACCAAGCAATCGCTTGGGCTGTATCCTTCACGAAGGCAGGATAAATAAACTTTGGGGCTTTACGATAATTAATCACAGCGGTCACATAGCCTGCTTTGGCCAAGCTTTGACCGACAAAAGCATACTGCTCTTTATTGCCACTTTCCCACGAGCCACCATGGACAAATATAACCAGAGGATAATCTGCTTTTGGATTTTGGTTATTGCGGATGGCTTTGGCTAGTGCTTTGGGATAATAAATATCTAGATTTTGATCCACTTCACTGCCATAACTTAAGTCTTTAGTGACGCTAACTTCACCCTTGGGGCTAACCACATTTAATAACAGTAAACCTGGTGAGGCGTTGGCAGATACCGTTTGTAGTGACCATAAAGCCACACCAGTAACTGCCAGTGAAGCTGTCCATCTTTTATATTTTTGCATAGTTTATTCAATATATGGGCTAGTCACCATAAGGACTAGGGTAAATGTTATCTGCGCTCTGTGCCGGTGGCACAGGGGCACTCTGATTATTTAAGTTATTGCCTGTCTCATCAGTGGCTACTGCAGCAGGCTGATAATCATTCACAGTCCCCTGTTGATCAACATACGACTGATCTACCACAGCCACACCTTGGACTGGCTCTTCAATATAACGCGGCGCTGGAGGCTCAAGATTGGTTTCTTGAATGATGTCGTCCTCATTAATTACCGCCCCATTATTATCGATAAGCTCTGTTAACAGTACCAACTCTTTGATACCCACCGTGCTATTAATAATATTGATTAAATGCTCGCGTTGGGCTGGCGTCAATTTACCCATGACATAAACAATTCCGTCATCAGTCACCACTTTTACTTGGCTATTTTTGATGGCGTTATTGGCCAAGATCTTGGCATTAACCTTTGAGCTAATGTAAGTATCGTGAACGGTATAACTGGCGCCTTTGATGTTAGCCACTGTCAATTTATTATACAGTTGCTTGATATCTGGCATAGAAGACACAATCGTTTCTACTTGCTGTTTGGCTTCTTCATCTGGCACCTCACCGGTAAGTAACACTGTGCTATAGAAGCTGTGAATACTAACACGGCTAGTTTCAGAGAAGGTAGGACTGATGCGGCTAATATTGACCTTTGCAGTATTTTCAATACTTTTATCCAAGATACGTTGGGCTAAGGTTCGATCTGTTGCCGCTACCCCAAAAGACTCTTCTGGAGACTTGATGGCTTGTAGCGAAACACAGCCGCTCAATAAGCCGACGCTTAATGCCACGCCTAAGGTGATACGTTTCATAGATTTATTGCCCGGTAACCAAGAACTTGCCATTTTATAATGTCCTTATTTATAGCCTTACTAACACATTTTAGCTTTACAAAAGGTATATTGTTTATCTAAAAAGCTTAGGATGGCCTATAACGATAGGGGTATTTTTAAAAAACTTCAAAAATAATCTCAAAAAATATGTTGCCTAGTTTACCTATATCAGCCCGTTCTAACTTACCTATTTGGTAACAAAACCCTAACACAATATGCAAAACACTATTTAAGAATAGCTTTTACCAAGCATTAGCCATAAAAGCACCTTGCACCCATTTAGGCTGTAAAAAGTCTTGAGCAGTGTTAGCTTTACCCACCTGATTAAAGGCGACGACATCGAACCGGCAATCAAGATCAGCATAGCTAGGATTTTGTCGCAAAAAGAATCGAGCCGTTTTAATGAGCTTACGCTGTTTGGCATAGGTTATACTCATTACCGCATCTCCATAATGCGACACTTTACGCTTACGCACTTCAGCGAAGACTAAAGTATCCCATGCTCGGCCCGGCTGTAACAATATTAAATCTATTTCACCAATCTTGGGCTGTTGCCAGTTTTTGGCTATGATAGACAGCCCATGTTGTTGTAAAAAATCCGCAGCAATATTTTCATAACGCCCTCCTTGTCGCTGTTTTGGCGAACGAAGTAATGAGGGGTTAGAAGGCATAGGTTACACCTGTTTAAGTTTAAACCTGTTTAGATAAGGTATCGAGTTTAGAATGCCTGTAGCCTTTTTCTGCATCAGACTTCTGTATTTGCTCGGCGTATTAAAGATAATATTGTTGAAGATAAAGATAAGCGAACCAAGATATATTAGCACATCATGATAAACTGGTAACACGCAACCTATATGTATATTTAAAATTTTAATTAAGGTATTTTATGTCAGTGCAACATGACACTCAGCAACCCTCGCAGTCTCAGCCTCAATTTCAACCTCAAACTGGTGCTTCGGTAGCCAAAGCTTATCTATATATTGTGGCCACCCCTATTGGTAATATGGGCGATATCACTGCTCGTGCCATCGATACCCTAAAAAAGGTAGATATTATTGCCTGTGAGGACACCCGAACTTCTGGCAAACTGCTGTCCAACTTTGGCATTGACACCCAAACTTGGGCATACCATGAGCATAACAGTGAAGTTCAAACCCCAAAAATCATTGAGATGATTCAACGCGGTCATTCCGTGGCGTTAATCAGTGATGCAGGCACTCCGTTGATTAGTGACCCAGGCTATCAGTTGGTTCAAGCTGCCCATGCCGCTAATGTCGCTGTCGTTCCTGTCGTTGGTGCCAGTGCTGCGATTGCTGCCTTAAGTGTAGCTGGACTGCCCTCTGATAAGTTCAGCTTTGTGGGCTTCTTGCCTGCCAAAACACATGGCCGAGTTAAGCAGCTACAAGAATATGCTGAGCGCAGTGAAACCTTAATTTTTTATGAAGCCCCGCATCGCATCGTCGCCAGCTTAAAAGATATGGCTGAAGTATTTGGGGGGAACCGTCCAGCTACGCTTTGTCGTGAGCTTACCAAGACCTTTGAGACCGTTAAAAAATCAACACTCGGTGATCTGGTCGACTTTGTTGAAGCAGACAATAATCAGCAAAAAGGTGAGATTGTGTTGGTGGTGGGCGGCAACATTAATGACGTCAATGATGACTTAAATGTGTACGACCCTTTACTGCTGCGCTTACTTGAGGACTTGTCGGTAAAAAAAGCAGCCGCTTTGGCCTCTGATATTACTGGGGTTAAAAAGAATGCCTTGTATCAAAGATTGCTTGAATTACAGCAACAACAGTCCTAAAAACCAGCTATAAAAATATAGTCCTCGAAGCTAAGCAGGTTATAAATCGTCCGTGGTGTCACACCGGCACCGCATCACGATCTTTGAGCCAACCATAATGTGACCATAACAACAAGCTGGCCGCGCTACGGTATGGCGACCATGGCTCAGAGAGTAGTTTAAGTTGTTTTGGCTTCGGCCTTGCTTCTAACTGCAATAAGTCCATAGCACCTACCTTAATGGCCAGATCATCTACAGCCAACACATCGGCTCTGCCTAGGCTGAACAATAAATACATCTCTGCGGTCCAGTTACCAATACCCGTTACCGCGGTTAAGCTCTTGATTACTTCCGTATCCGGCAGATACTGTAATGCTTCAAAATCAATATTATGCTCAACCAAGGAGCGCAGATAGCGAATCTTTTGGCGCGATAATCCTTGTTGATGCAGTGCTTCATCCTCGGCATGCATGATGGCATCAGGACTGGTTAATCTGGCAGCTTCAAGCTTATTCCAAATACTAGAGGCTGCTGCAACCGACAGCTGTTGACCCACCATGGCACGCATCAGCTGCTTAAATCCTCCTGGATTACGCCTTAAGTCTGGCACGCCTACTTGCTGAAAGACCTTTTCAAATCGTGGCTCTATTGTTATTAGTGCTTGGATATCCGACTGTAATTGAGACGAAGTCTCTAGCGCCCGAATCGGCTGATTTTTCATACTGTCACTGCTATGTTATTTGACCCGTTAAAGGGTGTATTTAATATTGAACTAGGCTTAATTACTTTGTCTGTTTTAAGAAGACCGCATCTTGGTAGTCATAGCCTCCTTCCATTAAAGTGCCTTTATATTTGACTGTGCTTAGAGCATAAGGCTTATTGGGCACTTTATAGACCACATTATCTGCAGTAAGACACACTGAATAAGCGGTGGCACTATGCACTGGGCTAGAGTACTTAGCCTCGTCGGCGTTTAATTTATAGTTAAACTGATACTCGGTCCCCTGACCTATCTCGCCTAGCCAAGACTGTAGATTATTCTTTTTTTGTTGTCGTAACGACTCTACTTGGACCGTAACTTGGGTATAGGTAGGCTTGAGCGTAACCACTCTATTTTTAATCTGCTTCAGCTCCTTGCTAAAACGACCATTACTGTCCTCAAACTCATCGTACTTTTTGGTCTTAGGGTTTATATACAGTGAACGGACTTCGACCAACTTCTCAGGGTTTTTGCTAGATAAATCATAATAATAAAGCTGAGGTAAGCGGCCACGTCCATCGTCATAGTGACGTAAGACAAACACTTTTTGCTCCGCTTTATCATAGCCCAATATTTCAATACGTTGACCCCCGCCCACTGTGGCCAAGGCAGAAACAGATAAAGCCATGATACTTGTCAATACAGCCGCTTTAACCACACCTTTATTAATTCCATAAACGGTATTCATAACTCTCTCCTTTCATCCCTTAACTCAAGATAAATAGCCGTGTAATTGTTTATCCTATTAATTTAGCCTATCAATCCGACTATACCTTGCCAGCCCACCCTTAACCCTAGAACGGTCAAAATAACAAGCACCAACTGTCGAAATCTGGCCTGTGATAGATATTGACGCAAGCGGATACCAATCATTAAGCTGGCTAGCGAAACCGTGGTCAATAAACCAATTAATAACCAGTCCGCTTTAGGTAAGGCAATCAGTGAGTCACGTAATACAATAATTTGAGCGACCTTACCCAATAAGTAACACATATTACCTACTTTAGCGATGGTATTTTTATCATCACTACTACCCAGTAAGTACATCAGCAATATGGTTGACATGGCATTGGTAGACCCGCCTATTATGCCTGCAATAAGGCCGGTAACAATCAATACTGGGGTCGTGGCAGGTAGAATTATCCTTTTACCCAAAGCATTACTAATGACATAAAAGGCAATCACTGCAGATAGCAATACTAAGATATAACTGCTGTCCACCCATAATAGCAACTTAACGCCAAGTAAGCTGCCCAATAGACTCATCAAAGCAAGCAGCCAATAATGCTTGAGATAATAGCAAAAATTCTCAGCAATACTACACCCGCCCCCGACAAGCCAAGTCATCAGGTTGAGCACTAGCGAAGGAAAGATAATTAGGATAATGGCGTGCTGCAAAGAATACATGCTCGCCAAAGCTGTGGTAGAAACCAGCGTCACCCCAATGCCACTGATTCCATGTAGCAAAGAGGCAACGGTAAAAATGAAGGTCAATAATAGGTTTTCGGAGTTGAACATTTGATATCCACTGGCTATAAACTAAAGGTCAACTCATCTGATTAGCGGTTAACGTTTGGCGAACCCTTGCTTGTTTAGGTAGTCCATCACATGCGGACGAACTGGGCCTCCGAACCCCTTTTTAACTTGTTCCTTCCAATCCGGATGCGTCCCTTCTCCACGCTGTTCTACGTAGTAGTCGATAACAGCTTGGTTAAAATCCTCAAGCTGTGTCTCAGTCGCTGGCTGATACTGATTTTCAGACACCAAAACAGACAGTGGCAAACGCGGTTTGGTAGTGGCATTCTTGGGCGAATCGCTAGGGTGTCCTAAGCACATTCCAAATAGTGGTACTACATGTTTTGGTGCCTTGATAACCTCGCCTGCCCGCTCAATATCATTACGCATACTACCGATATAGACGCCGCCTAAGCCCAATGACTCTGCCGTAGCCATTACGTTCTGAGCATATAAAGCCACATCCACTGCAGCAATTATTAACACCTCAATCCAATCAAGCTGAGCTTCTGGCTCTATCTGACTGTGACGATGAGTGTCCATACAGAACACCAAATACTCAGGGGCTTCTAAAACATAAGGATGAGCCAGTTTTTTGCCTTCTGCAATCGCTTCATTATACTGCTCTTCACTCATACCATTTGAGATTTGATGGAACTTAATTCGCTGCTGGCGATCAGTAATACGCACCACACTCACTGACTGCATGTAATTAGAAGTTGATACTGCCCGTCCTGCTTCCAAAACGGCCTCAAGCATTTCTGCACTAATAGGCTCCTCGGTGTAGTCTCGGACGGAGCGGTGCTCTAGCATGGTTTTAATGGTGGCATTAGTGACCTGACTGATTTCAGCTTGCGTCTCTTTGGTTAAGTTAGTCATATACTGGCCTTTGGTTTACTCGTTTTACATCCGTTAAATAGCTTTCAGTTAAATAGCCTTTAATTAAATGGTCTGGCCAATAAGAGCGACCAATTGACGGGCAATTTCATCTTTACTGGCCTTGTCTAGTGCTTCAGGCTCCTGCTGATACTTGTCAGCGAAAAATACGGTCATCGCGTTTTCATCACTGGCAAAACCAATGTCTTTGCGTGACACGTCATTACAAGCGATCATGTCTAAGTCTTTCGAAGCCAACTTCCCTCGAGCATATTTTTCAACATCTTGGGTTTCAGCGGCAAAGCCCACAACGAACATATCTGGATAAGTGTGGGAAATGGTGGCCAAAATATCGGGGTTTTTCACCAAATCCAAAGTCATCTCATCTTGGGTTTTTTTAATCTTTTGTGGGGCGGCATCTCGAGTACGGTAGTCGGCGACGGCTGCGGTAGCAATAAAGATATCACAGCCTGCTTTCGCTGACTGACTGGCCGCTTGCAACATATCATTGGCGGATAATACATTAATGCGCTGTACGTCAAGCGGTGTGGTTAAATCGACCTTGCCTCCAGCAATCAAAGTAACTTCGGCTCCTGCATCACGACAAGCGCGGGCCAAAGCAAAGCCCATTTTGCCGGTTGAGTGATTGGATAAGAATCTTACAGGGTCAATGGCTTCTACTGTCGGGCCTGCAGTAATGGTTACTTTCTTACCCGTTAAACTTTGCGGAACCATTAACTTCGCTTTGAAGTTAAGCACTCGTCTTAACAAAATTTCCGGCTCTGGCAAGCGCCCTGCTCCTACATCACCACAAGCTTGGACCCCACTGTCCGGCTCAATCATCTCATAACCCATATCGCTTAGGGTCTGTACATTAAGCTGCACTGCAGGATGCGCCCACATTTGTTGGTTCATCGCCGGAGCGATCATGACTGGAGCGCTGGTTGCTAAACAGACGGTGGCCAACAAATCATCTGCCATGCCCATTGCCAATCGGGCTAAGGTATTGGCAGAGGCAGGCGCTATCAATACTAAATCAGCCCATTTAGCCAATTCAATATGGCCCATACCCGCTTCCGCTTCGGTATCGAGCAACTCAGTATGCACCTCATTGCCGGTCAAGGCTTGAAGCGTTAACGGCGTAATAAATTGCTGTGCGCCTTGAGTCATAATCACTCGGACCTCAAAGCCTTCTTTAACCAATAGTCGGGCTAATAAAGCAGATTTGTAAGCAGCAATGCCACCGGTTATGGCAAGAATAACTTTGGTGATACTGGGGGCAACAGGAACAACAGGAGTAAAGATTTGACTCATATCTGAGAACTACCTTAATGGATAATATGCAAAAAAATGAAGGCTATAGACTATAAAGTGATATCTATCTTTGAAGCCTGCATTAAAAACGCTGATTGACCTCCTCCCCTCGCTAAACCGAGGGGATTCCTACAGCTAGACGGTCAAGCCCGACCGCAAGGATGTTCTTAGCAGCATTGATATCTCTATCATGCCATGTGCCACACTCAGCACAAGTCCATCCTCTTATTCGCAAACCTGCTCTACCCTCAAGCTAC
>NZ_FUGE01000093.1 GCF_900162825.1 Psychrobacter piechaudii | reverse complement strand
GGGCTATTATCATTAAGCTCAAACAATTGATTCTTGCCTTGTTCATGCGCAGGTTTTGGGTTAGAGTTTCACTAAGTCTGTTAAAGTTTGGCATGGTCTATTCGTCTTAAAAATTACTATTATGCCTTTGCTTTAACAGACTTTTTTGTTTTTTTTGTCGTGTGCAGAGATGACGGATACAGTTCTCTGCTTTGTTTTACCCTGTTTCGGTAGATTTCTTCATCTCTGTAGGAGGCGACAGTTGATATAAATGTTTAATCATGGCAGTTTAATAACAATAATTAGCACAAAAAAAGAGAGCCTATCTTTTTTGATAAACCCTCTTTTTTAATGGTCTAAATAGCCTAGTTTTGCGACTACTTAAGCAGCCTCTTTAATTTTGGCACTCGAGATATCACCAAAAAGTCGAGTAAGGCAATGGCCACAATGGCTAGAATAGCGGTGGGAAAAATAACCGCCACGATTAACAATATCATTGCCAATCCCCAAGGTGTTGTGCCATTACTAGGCGGTGGATTTAAGCCTACTTTGCGCGTTGACTGTGCGTTAAGCTTGCTAGGGCGGCGCTGCCACCACATGATATAACCACTAATGCAAATGGCAATAATAGACAAGCAAAATAAAACGTTGGCCAACAAACTCCACAGTCCTAAAGTGCCCATGTGTACCGCATTGCCCACGGCCATAAATTTACCGAAGGCATTGTAATCTTCATAGCGGATATCGGCTAAGACGTTGCCTGAATAGCGGTCTATATGCATAGTGCGATCGGCAGTGGGACTGGGCATATCGTAACTCATAGAGTCTTGGCTAAGGGTCCAAACCCCCGTCTCACCCTGCGGTAAGTTGATCTGATAACGGCCTTTAAAGCCACTTTCACGGGCAAATTTATCCACCGTATCAAGGGTTATAGGCAGGGTAGGGTTAATACCTTTATCACCCAACGTCAAGCCTGATGTCGGCATAGGTGTTAATTCAAGAATCCACGGCACTTCCTTAACACTGCTACTGTTTAAGGCTTCACCATGTGTCGGTGGTATAACTGAGGTTGGCATAGGTCCGTTGCCCCATTTACCGGCAGGAAACTGACTCCATGCCTGTACCACTTTTTCACCCCAAATACCGGCCCAAGCCATTCCTGACACACAAAATAGCAGTAATAAAATGGACAACCAGGTGCCTAAGGTAGCGTGTAAGGTAACGAAAACTGAGCGTTTGCTGGCTTGCTTCGCACTGGGAATGAGCATCGATTTGACCGATTTGCATCTGTACCACCAGAGATACCACCCCGTTAATATCAATAGAACCGTCAATGAAGCCGCAGTCTCCAACAGATAATCACCTGTTTTCCCCATCAGTAAATCAGCGTGAATGCTGTTAAACGTATGATAAAGATTGCTGTTGTTAGGGGCACTGGTTACCACGTCTGCCGTATACGGATCGACAGCGACCATATAATTATTATCGGCTGAGCTCACTCGAAATAAGGCAACGCTATGGTCACTTTTGGGCGCGATGTACTGCTTGAGTGTGCTATAGTGAAAGAACTTATAAACTGTTACAAAGCCAAAGAAAATAAAAGAACAAAGTATCGATACAATGCAGACGCCAGTCTTTACGTTTACGCTTGATCCAAGCCCAAGCTTTTTCGATGGGATTTAAATCTGGGCTATAAGGTGGTAGCCATAAAATACAGTGT
>NZ_FUGE01000095.1 GCF_900162825.1 Psychrobacter piechaudii | reverse complement strand
GTTGTCAGGTGGTCTGCATCAGTCGAACTGCTTATTACTATAATTGACAGATACTAACAATTCAATACGTCAAATATTGTCGTGCATAACTGAAGTAAGCCTTAAAAAATTACGCAGAAGAAGACAGGCTATATAAACACCCCATTGTTAACACAACACTATCGTAGAATAATTAAGCCACTTGTCTGTATTCCGCGGAGGTAATATCATTAAGTGAATCATGGGGTCTTTCGATACTATAAACCTTGAACCAATCTTCAGTAAACTTACTCACCTCATTTAAACTATTAAATAAGTAGCAATCTCAAACCTCATTGCGATAACTGCGATTAAATCGCTCAATATAAACATTCTCATAAAGACAGCCCGGCTCAATATAGATACCATGAGCCGATGCACAATCAGTGAATACGCTAGATGTAAACTCACTGCCATTATCCACAAGAACTTGCTTAGGATAGCCATGCCACTCGGCTAGCTGATGAAGGTAGCGACTCACTCGAGTGAGGGAGTACTGTTACCGATATCAATGCCTAACGCTTCACGATTATAATCATTAATCACATTAAAGGTTCGAAAGCGAATATTGTTGTGCAGTCTGTAGCTCATAAAGTCCATAGACTATGTATGTTCTAATGCACTTGACACACTTAGCGGCTGAGGGTTACGTGTTGGCAGTCGTCTTTTAGACTTACGGCGCAGGCTCAAGTTTAACGCTGTATAAACACGGCGTGTGCGCTTATGATTCCATGAGTAGCCAAGCTTACGTATGCGTTTCAAGCACCTTGGAAACCCCCAGTGATTATGCTTGTCAGTAAGCTGGTTTAGAACAGCAATAATTTCACTATCGTCAGATAGTTTAGGCTTATAGTAATAAGCAGTTCGACTGATGCAGACCACCTGACAACTAACCGAAATACTGACACCATACTGCGCCTGCAGTTCTTGCGCCCATACTTTGCGCTCGAGGGAAGGCGCTATAGCTTTTTTATGATATCTTCGGGCATTTACGCTTTAAGGCTTAAATAAGCAAACATCTGTTTAAGCCTACGGTTTTCTTCTTCAAGCTCTTTTAGTCGTTTGACGTCAGACGCCTCCATACCGCCGTACTTGGATCGCCATTTATAAAAAATATGCTCTGACTTATATTGTGCTCACGTAGTATGTCACTGACAGGTACGCCTTATTTTGCCTGTTTGAGGACATTTACAATCTGTGTGTCGGTAAATCTTGATTTTTTCATGTCGAAATCTCCTGCTAGTATTTTAGCAGTTAGTTTCTGCTTTTACGTGTTATTATTTTTTGGGGTGATTACCATTGAATCTCCTTTAAATGGTATTTATAAACATTATTCCTAACTTCGCTGGTGAATAGGTGAATATTACCTTATTAAGATAGCAGAATTACCTCATCTACGAATAGAGATGGCAAGGAATTTACGACAGCTGTTGTCGCTAGATTTCAAAACCGATATCGTTGACTAACAGCAATTATTAAGTTGATTGGTATACCAATAAATAAAAAAATCCAAACTGTACGCCTGCAACATAACCATCAAAGATAAAGTAAAAATGCCATTTAAAGCAGATAACCCTTAAAAACAAAAAAAGCCAAGCTATAAAACACAGCTCGGCTCTCCTAATAAAAAAACCCTCAAACCAATTTAATCAAAAATCTTACCCCGGTTCATAATCCCCTTAGGATCAAATACCTTCTTCAATTCTTTCAGATACTCAATCTCAGTCTCACTACGGCTGTAGTTTAGATAAGGCTTTTTGGTCATACCCACACCGTGCTCTGCTGATACCGAACCGCCGTATTTTTGCACCGTTTGGAACACCAAATCGTTCACACTTTGGCATTTCTCAAAGAATTCATCTTTAGTTAAGTTTTCAGGCTTTAAGATGTTTAAGTGCAAGTTACCATCACCAATGTGACCAAACCAGCAAATCTCAAAGTCAGGGTAATTGGCGTTTACTACCTGCTCAATATCTTTGATAAACTCTGGCACGTAGCTGATTAACACTGACACATCGTTTTTGTACGGAGTAAAGACAGAAATGGTCTCTGAGATATACTCACGCAGTTTCCAAAGCTCAGCCGCTTGCGATAAGCTTTGACTCATCACCCCATCCACAATCCAGCCATTCTCCATGCACTGCTCAAACATAGCCATGGCTTTATCCATGATAGGCTCATAGGGTGCTTCAAATTCTAATAGAGCATAGTATTTAGTACGGGCTTCAAATGGCTCTTGAACATGACCAGTTGCCATAAGCTTATCAATAGCAACATCATCAAAGAACTCAAACGCAGTTAAGTCTAATTGAGACTGGAAAGCTGATAACACGTTCATCACGTGTTCAAACTCATCCATACCAAATACCATCACCGTTAAGTCTTGTGGTGCGCGTTCAAGTTTCATCTGAGCTTTAGTGACAATACCTAACGTACCTTCTGCTCCGATAAATAAATGACGTAAATCATAACCGGTAGCGTTTTTAATCATACCGCGGTTCAGCTGTAAGATATCACCTTTACCGGTAACAACAGTTAGACCCAGTACCCAATTACGGGTCATGCCATAACGAATGACTTTAATACCACCCGCATTGGTACCAATGTTACCCCCAATTTGACTTGAGCCCGCTGATGCAAAGTCGACAGGGTAGTATAAGCCTTTGTCTTCAGCAAATTGCTGTAACTGCTCGGTAATCACACCGGCTTCAATCTCAACCATTCTGTCAGCTGGATAAAACTCACCAATTTTATTCATTTTATCTAGGCTAATTACAATCTCGCCGTTACTGGCCACAGCGCCTGCTGATAAACCAGTACGACCACCGCTTGGGGTGACGACGATATTGTGCTGATTAGCAAGCTTAATTACTGATTGCACTTGCTCGGTAGATTTAGGAAACACAACCGCACAAGGCGCTGGGGCAAAATGTTTGGTCCAGTCTTTACCCCAATGTTCTAGGCTTTCACTGTCTGTTTTGATTTGACTGTCGTCAAAGCCGTGAGTGCTGGTTAGGTTGGTGAGTGATGTCTGGAGGATATCGGTATCAATGGCTACTTGAGTCATAATTTAAACTGCCCTCGTTATGCTTTATAAATTTATTATGTTTTAGAAAAAGAAATAGAAGCTAAAAATCCTATTAATTTAAGGATCTAAGATAGCTTCTATATTTGGAAAATTACTGATAAAACCTACTATTATGTCAGCCGACTAACGGATGATTCGCATACACTGTCCTAGATGATACAAAGAGATCCCCATTTCAGTCAGACTAGAGCGCATGCCTTGATAGGGTATTTTTTCTTCTTCAATATCTTTAAAAGGAAGCGGTATCGTATTGCGGTCACCACTCAAGATATAATCGGCAAAGCACTTACCCATCATCGTTCCCGTAGTGATGCCCCTACCATTGTAAGCACAGGCGGCTAAGATACTGTCATCAATCTCAAACACTCTAAATACATGATCTTGAGTAAATCCAAACTGCCCTACCCATTCATATTGCCATTCAAACTTAGGCAAATCTGGGTAATAGTGCTTTTGGATCACATTGGCCCAAGACTGATAAAAAGCTCTTGGTTTCATCTTTTTACCACCAACGGTCCCTAGTAGCAATCTATTGTCTTTGTCGCGGCGCATACTAGATAAGGCGGTACGGGTATCCCAAGCCCCTGTTCTGTAAGGTAGAATTTTATCAGCAGCAAGCCCTGACAAAGGCTCAGAGGCAATCTGATAGTACTCGACCAAATAGAAGGTTTTGGCAATCTCGGTCCATTCCCCTTGGGTATAAGCGTTGGTTGCGACAATGATTTTTTCAGCATGAACACTGCCATTATCAGTTCTCACGTACCAACCACCCTCTGATTTCTCAACAGAGTTTACCATCGAGTTCTCATATATGGTGACACCTAGAGATTTGGCTGCTTTCGCCAATCCATTGACATAAGCCAGTGGGTTGATCGTTCCTGCACGGTGGTCAAGAAGGGCCTTATTAATCTTAGTGGTGCCACAGTATTCATGGCACTTATCCCCTGTCAATAACTCAACATTGGCACCAAGCTCGGTAAGCTGCTGATAACGAATATCAACATCTTCTTCACCAGTGGCATTGTGTGCCATATGAATATTACCCGTTCGCGTATCTTGCGCATCGATATTGTATTTATCAATCATCTCAAATACATAGCTTGGAGCCAGTCCAAGCTCTTTGGTCAAACGGGTACCGACCTCTTCACCTAAGATGTCATTCAAGTCGCTTGGGCGTGACCAAGTGCCGGCGTTTACGAAACCAACACTACGTCCTGAGCCCCCACTACCAATATTATTGGATTCTAAGACAACAACATTAACCCCTTTTTCAGCAAGATGAATGGCTGCTGATAGACCGGTATAACCACCGCCTATAATACAAACCTGGGTGCTCTCATCTCCCTGTAGTGACTCAAAGCTGTCGCCTTCTGGTGCAATAATATTCCATAAACATTGTTCTTGTAACATCTCGATAACTCCTCAACCCATGCTACCTTCTAGCTCATAACCACAGATGACTCTTCATTGATTTCAGCTTCTGTGCTTGGCGCTTCACGAGGAATAAACTTATCAAGAGCCAACCACAGCAGACCAAATAAAGGAGACAACCAACAAGCAAAAGCAAAAGGTGCGTAAGTCAACGTCGCGATACCCAGCGTGGCTGCGACAAAGCTACCCCCCATATTCCATGGGATAAGTGGCGATAGTAAGGTACCGCAGTCTTCAATAGAGCGCGTTAAGGTGGTGCGCTTATAACCCATTTCTTTATATTTGCCTTGTAGCAAACGACCGGGCAGAACACAGGTTGTATACACGTCGCCAATAATAGTACCGACCCCTAACACACTGCCGTAGCTTGATAAAACCAGACCAAAACGGGTTTTAATAACCTTATCTAGCTTGGCCATAATCGCTTTAAGCGTACCGTAGTGTTCTAATGATCCAATGAAAGCCAAAGCAAAGATGGTTAAGGTGATAACCCAAGTCATCGACATGACCCCGCCTTTACTTAATAACTGGTCAACAACTTCAAATCCAGTTTCACTTTTGAAACCATTTTGTAGAACGTTGAACACATCGTGGATACCAACGCCTTGCATAATCACAGCAATCACTGCAGCAACCACTACCCCACTTAAAACCGTTGGAATGGCTGGCATTTTCATAACCGCTGCAGCAACAACCACAATCGCAGGCAATAGCGTAATAATGCTCAAGTTGTAGTTACTTGCTAAGCTGTCTTGGATAGCCTGAATAGAAGACAAATCAGCAGAATCGGCGCTGTATCCCATACCAATCCAAGCATAGATACCAAGTGCCGTAATCATAGCGGGGACAGTAGTTGGCAATAGGCCTCTGATGTGCTCCCATAAATCAACACCGGCAGCAGCAGGCGTTAAGTTGGTGGTATCCGATAAAGGCGACATTTTGTCCCCAAAGAAAGCACCTGAAACAATTGCGCCACCAACAAAGTGAGCAGGAATACCCAGTCCTAGACCAATACCCATCATAGCCAGACCAACCGTACCAACCGTTCCCCACGAAGTACCTGTGGCCACAGAAATAATGGCACAAATGACACACACCGAAACTAGGAATGAGGACGGGCTAAAAATACCAAAGCCGTAATAAAGAATGGTTGGTACTGTCCCTGCGATAATCCAGGCACCGATTAACATACCAACGCCCATTAGGATAATCATGGCAGGTAGACCAATTTTAATTACTTTTAAAAACCTCTCTTCCATACCGCCCCATCCACGGCCACGCATTTTCACAAATAATGCTGTGATCAAGATACCGCAGGCTAAAGGAATGTGTGGTGTAAAGTCTTTAAAAACAAAAAACTGAACCATTAAAATAATAGAGGTGAGAACCAGTGGAGCAATATCTAAAATAAAGCTCGACGAAGCTGGATATCCATCTTTTGATGGATTTGTAGGTTTTTCTGTCATCATAATATTTACCTATCCATAGTAATATTTGCCATATCCATGGCTTAAACCACCAATAAAATATAAATATTTATTAATACTAATATTTAATAATAGTTAATAATTGACGGTCACTTAATAAAGAGCAATAAACCTTATTGCCCCACAAAACATTTATCTAACAAATGAACGAACTTGGGGTGTCTTCTAAGCAGACCTACTTCCAAACCGTTTTATAAAAGGTTTTGGAAAATAAGCCGCTTAGAAGAGCATCAGAAATGAGAGCTGACTTAGCTTGAGAACTAAGCTAACTTAAAAACTAACCTAGTTGAAGTTAATACCTTGAGCTAACGGCAGCTCAGTTGAGTAGTTGATAGTGTTGGTCTGACGACGCATGTAGTTTTTCCAAGCATCTGAACCCGACTCACGACCACCGCCGGTTTCTTTTTCACCACCGAAGGCACCCCCAATTTCAGCACCACTGGTACCAATGTTGACGTTGGCAATACCACAGTCACTACCGCTATCGCTTAAGAACTGCTCTGCTTCACGGATATCATTGGTGAAGATACAAGAGGATAGGCCTTGTGGCACATCGTTTTGCATCTCTAGCGCTTCATCAAAGTCTTTGTAAGTCATCACGTATAAGATAGGTGCGAACGTCTCGTTGCGGACCACATCGTTTTGCTCATCCATTTCAACAATGGCAGGCTTCACGTAATACGCTTCTGGATATTCGCTATCTAACACACGCTCACCGCCCGTGACTTTACCGCCAGATTTCTTGGCATTATCAAGCGATTTTTGCATGTTATCGAAGCTGTCTTGGTCAATTAGAGGACCTACTAGGTTGCCTTCAAGCGGATGACCGATGCTGACATTTTCATAAGCGGCTTTGACGCGTGGTAGGATTTCATCTTTTACTGACTCATGCACAATCAGGCGACGCAGTGTCGTACAGCGCTGACCTGCAGTACCCACAGCTGAGAACAAAATACCACGTAGAGCAAGCTCTAAGTCAGCACTTGGCGTTAGGATCATAGCGTTGTTACCGCCTAGCTCTAGTAAAGACTTACCAAAACGATTGGCCACTTTTGGACCCACAATTTGACCCATTCGGGTACTACCAGTTGCACTAACTAAGGCCACGCCTTTGTTCTCAACCAATGCATTACCTACTTCTGCTTCACCTAGAAGTACTTGTGATAGATGCTCTGGCGCACCCTCAAATTTGGCAAGTGCTTTTTCAAATAAGGCTTGGCAAGCCAGCGCAGTTAGCGGTGTTTTCTCTGAAGGCTTCCAGATGACTGGGTTACCACAGACGATAGCCAGCGCTGTATTCCATGACCAAACCGCAACTGGGAAGTTAAATGCCGAAATCACACCAATAACCCCTAGCGGATGCCAAGTCTCACGCATGTGGTGACCTGGACGCTCTGAGGCGATGGTTAGACCATATAGCTGACGTGACAGACCCACTGCGAAGTCACAGATATCAATCATCTCTTGAACTTCACCTAGGCCCTCTTCTTTGATTTTACCGGCTTCATAAGAGACCAATGCGCCCAAATCTTCTTTATGCTCACGCAGCACTTCACCCAATAGACGAATTAATTCGCCTCGTTTTGGTGCAGGCACAGTGCGCCATTCTTTGAACGCTTTTTTGGCATTTAAAACTTGAGTCTCTACATCAGAGACTTGATGAAGGGTAACTTTACCGATAACTGACCCATCAATTGGGGTCTTTACTTCAAAGTTACCATTTTGATATAGGCTCTCTTCAACGCCCATAGCTGACATGTATTGCTTAATCATAACTGCTCCTTCGTTAATTATAATTGAATTCCTTTGCACACTATCAATCTACCCAACTCACCGCTGGGTTGCAAAATAAAAATTTTCTTGCTGCCATTCCCTTTTGGAATGGCATTCAAAACACTTAAGAATAACTAAATCAGACCCTATCAATAGCTTAACTAATAACTTATAAGTCTGAACAAAACGCTTAGCTAACACGTTGTAGCGTGTCTAAACAACGCTCCAAACTTTGCTCTTGAAGTTTACGATACAGCTCAAGCTCATCATAAACGGGTCTACCTAATGCTTTCTCAAAGTCAGCTTGGTTTGAATTGCCTTGGTAACTGCTTTGCTTATCTTCTTTTAGATTCGATTGGAAGATACCCGCTGCACTCACCGGTAAGAAGTCTTCATAAACAATCGGCTCTATACGTAACACGCCTTGATTAACAAGCTCGTTAGCCTGCTGCGTTGATACTGAATCCGTGACTGCGTCTTCATTTAATTGATAATAAAAATACGCCAAGTCCTGCTCATGCAAGCTTTGATAATCATCTGGAAAGGCCTCAAACTCTTGCGACAGCAGCTGATAATATTGATCTGCATTACTGGCGTTTGGTGTCGCACCAAGCTTGGCACGCGCCGCATTTAGTAGCTCGTCATATAAAGCACGACCCTTTGGGGTCAACGCAACACCGCGCTGCTCAATCTCACCAAAGCGGGCGGTGTGAGTCCCAGCGACAGTTGCTCCTGCCTCTCCTGTAAAATTAACCGCTTCCTCTAACGCTTTAAAACTGGTTTGACGTAGCAGAATCGGGCAATTACGCCGTGGCGGACCCTCGATAATATCTTTGGGCGGAATATTACGCTGACTCATGCCTTTTTGAACCGAATCAATATCTAAGGTTCTGGGCGTTAGATGGTTAATATGCGGACCTTTAAAGCCAACAATATCGGCAATCAAACCGTGCTGGCTTAATAGCTGATTATATAGTGACTTACTAATTGGCGAGGTTTCATGCCAGCGGAACGTCTCTAGCGCCTCACGCACGAATTCCTCACCCTGCTCTGGGGTTAGACCGCCCTGCTTTTCAAACGTTTCAATCAGCTCTATCGCCCTATCAGTAAAGATATTTCTATTCTCTAATGCTTGCTTAGCTTTACTACGCAGCGATTCATCTTCAATCAACTCTAGTCTTAAAAGAGAAGTAAATACTCGAAATGGACTGATATTTAAGGCTTCGGTACTCACCGCACGAAACGCTGTAGAATGGACCGGCACGCCTGCTGGTGTTAAATCATAGTAGCCGACTGGAAACATGCCCATCACTGCAAACAAGCGGCGCATGGTTTCAAGCTCTTCGGCCGTACCTAAGCGAATTGCGCCATGTCTTTCTGCCCCCAATCTGTCTAATTCGCCAGTATTGATCAACTGCTGCTTAATCTCAGGTTGCTGCTGCATCACCGACTCATTAACCTCATTTACCAGCTCTATTAGCTCGGTATATAAAGGCACTTCCTTTTGGTACATCGTCGACATGGCTTGGGAAAATTGATGTCGAATCTCATCGGTTTTCATAAAGTCTACTACTGTCATAATGGTCACCTTAATGGTTTAACTTAGTGTGTAATTTGAATTTCTTATTTGGTTTTATGTTTGATTGGCACCTTATTAAACTTCTGCCAACTCATCAGGTAGAGCGCTGAGCACTTGTTTTAAAATATCTAGCCCTTGTTGTAATAGTTCAGGCTCAATGGTCAATGGCGGCAATAAACGGATGATGTGGCGATATTTACCACTTGGCATCAGCAATAGGCCCTTATCACGAGCTTCTGATAATATTTTGGTCATAATCTCAGGTGAGGTGCCGTGTCTTGGGTGACGCAGTTCAATACCACGCATTGCGCCAATGCCGGTTAGCTTGTGTAGCCAGTTAGATACGCCTTCAGCTTTCCAACTCTCAAAATTGCTGACTAATGTTTGCTCATACGCTTTGGCAGACTCCCAAACTGACCCTTCCTCCATAATATCTAACGTGGCATTGGCTGCTGCACAGGCCACAGGGTTGCCCGAATAAGTCCCACCCAAACTGCCTTTAGGCAGACCATTCATAACCGAATCTTTACCAATAACCGCACCCAAAGGTAGACCGCCGGCAATACTCTTACCCAGTAAAATTAGATCAGGTTCAATCTCTAAATGAGTAAAGGCAAAGGGTGTGCCAGTGCGGCCAAAGCCCGATTGAATTTCATCCATAATCAGCAAAATGCCATGCTTATCGCAGAAAGCTCGTAAGTATTGCGCAAAGCTTTTGGACATCATCTGAAAACCGCCCTCGCCTTGCACCGGCTCCATAATGATAGCTCCGATGTTATTGATATCGGTTTCGACCGTGCCGATACGATCTAATGCCTCAATGGCTTGCTGATCGCTAATACCGTTATCTGGGCTTGGAAAAGGAATGTGATACACGCTACCGGCTAGAGGACCTAGACCCGTTTTGTAAGGAGCGACTTTGCCATTCAGATTTACCGCGGCCAAAGTGCGCCCATGAAAGCCGCCGTCAAAGGCAATAGCCCCAACACGGCCGGTTTTGATACGAGTGATTTTTAGGGCATTCTCAGTAGCTTCTGCACCGCAGTTGGTGAGCATCCCTGATAGAGGAGTATTTATAGGAATGAGCTCACAAAGCCGTGGCATCAGCGTTTGATACGGCTGATGACCAGCGGCATTGTAAGCATAATGAATAAGATTGCTGGCTTGCTGATGAATGGCATCAACAATTTTGGGGTGACAATGGCCAAAGTTTAAAACACCGATACCGCCCACAAAATCAATGTAGCGCTTATCGTCCTTGTCCCAAACGACTGCGTTTTTTCCTTTGATGAGGGTGAGCGGATGCACCATATTAAAGGCATCGGTCACATTGTATAAGTTGGTCATAAACGTCTCATATCTTCCATGATTGATACGTTCATTTCACCAAAAGCACGAATAACAGGCAAACGAATAAAAGTTGAGCAACTATTCCTTTTTTTATGGCAGCATTTAAGTCATTGATAGAACTAGTTTTAATTTCTATTAATTCGGTCCATATACTCAAATACCCACTTAATGACTGCCCGAACTTTTTGACTGTTGCCCAAAGTCAGGGGATAGGTGATGTAATAAGCACTTTTGGTTTTGGCATAATAATCATCGGCTTGTATCAATGCCCCGCTGTTAATCTCTGGGGTTACCAAAATCCGTGGTACCAGTGCCACGCCATAGCCTAACAAGGCGGCTGAAATACAGGAATGGAAGGTATCAAACCTTGGTCCCACAAAGGTG
This sequence comes from Psychrobacter piechaudii, assembly GCF_900162825.1. Classification (GTDB taxonomy): domain Bacteria; phylum Pseudomonadota; class Gammaproteobacteria; order Pseudomonadales; family Moraxellaceae; genus Psychrobacter; species Psychrobacter piechaudii. Next base: position 5,284 of record NZ_FUGE01000095.1, on the reverse strand, counting down.
CCTTCCACATGAAGCTGTTGCTGCTTAAAGTAATCGTACCAAGCACTCAGTCGTGAATTCAGGTGTAACAAGGTACAACCTGCCAGCTTGTGATTATCCTCAGCATCTATTGCCTTGATGTGCTTGTCATAATAATCAGGACTGCAAACAGCGATGCAATATTCTTCTAACAACTTGACCGACTCCATGCCCGTCCAGACCCCATCGCCATATAAAAAAGCGACATCTATATCATGGTCCTCATTAAAAAACGGCCCTTCTTGCTCTCTGATATCTAAGTTAATCGAAGGATATTCGTCATTAAAACCGGCTAAAGCAGGAATCAGCCAGCGCGCACAAAAGGTAGGATGTGCGGATAACTTTAACGTCTCTCCATTATCCACATGTGACATTAATGAGACAGTAGCGCTTTCAATAGCGCTTAAAATATTAAACACTTCTAGATAATAACGCTTACCTGCCGGTGTTAAAGAGATGCGTTGAGAAGTTCTATAAAACAAGGAAATATTGAGCATATCCTCAAGCTGAGCGACTTGCTTACTCACCGCACTTTGAGTCATATACAGCTCTTGGGCAGCCCCAGTAAAACTAAGCAACCGCGCTGCCGCTTCAAAGCATTGCAGCGCAGTTGTTGAGGGGTACTTTCTAAATCTAAGAGAATCCACAGGTTGTTTCATTCCATTAATACATCTTTATAAGCGCTTCTTCCGAGTTGAAGCTAAATCCTGGTTTTTGGAAAGTGAGTTATGCACTGCCCTAATTTAATTACAACGTATAGCCATTTTTCCCTGGGAAGTCTGGCGCAAGCGTTCTAGAATTAGGAACTTTTAGCCACAATCTAACCAACTTACGTCTTCTGTCTTTTTCAGGATAATCTTCAAACGATTGTCTTGAGTGCATCACCACATAGTTATTACACAGCTGGATATCGCCTGGTTCAAGCATCATGTCCAATCTATACTCTGGACGATGGCTTATTTCATCAAAGATATCTAACGCATCGATTTGCACCCGAGACATAGGAATATTCATGATTTCATGTCCGGTTTCAATGTATTTCCTTAGATAGCGACATGCCAGCTTGCCATCCCAGTAGCTAAACATTGGCGTTAACGCCGGACCATCTTTACCTAGGTGATTTAAATAAGCTGGATGATAGTAATAGGCCAGATACTCAGGATACTCCTCCAAAATGGTGTTATACACAGCAGAAAAGCTTACCAAACTACTCTCGCCACCTTCCATGGCTTTACGAATAGAAAGTAGCCCGACCACATCTGATAAATCTGCATGAAACGGCAGGTTTTCATTGGTCTGATACACTCGCGTCTGCTTATCATTGGCATCGCCAACATTTTCTACATAGCCTAAAAGCTGACGATCTTTGTTTTGAATAACAGGAATCCCCAAATACAGGCCCAAAATATAATAAATATCTGTTAAATCTTGTCCGTTATAAACAGAAACATCCAGACCTTTTATCACAACGAAGCCATAACCATTCTCTAATTCCTCTGACACCTCTTCTACTAAGGTTAAAAAGGTGGCATCATCAATGGGAACGTCACTTTTTTCAAAGTTTGGGGCTTGTAAATTTTTTGCTTGAATGCTCTTAAGAGCGCTATCTAGAACAGATATCAAATGCTGATCTAATCTTACTATCCAATCGTTTTTATCCGCGATATCCTTACCTTTCCACGCGCACTTATCCGTGATTGGGGTTGTTAGCATTGTATCCATACGTTGTCTCCATTGTGAAAGAAATCCCTTTGTAGCTACAGGGTGAATGATTAAACAAGATTTAGCTTTTAAAATCGCTACAGTATCTTAGTACCTTTATCCTCCTAGCTCAACCAAGTACAGCTCTGATATAATCAAAAAGGTTAAAATTACTAATGTATTTTAGTGCAATTTACCGCACACTTTACGACTTAAAATGTATTACTTAAAAGGCCAATCATAATGACACAACCAGTAATCAAAGTTGCCATCGCCGGTTATGGTAACCTAGGTCGCGGTGCTCAAGCCGCTATTAATCAAAGCCCAGACATGCAGTTGGTCGGCGTATTCAGTCGCCGTGATCCCGCTTCAGTCACCTTGATTGACAATAGCGTGCCTGTGTACTCAATGGACGATATTGCACAATATAAAGATGAGATAGACGTGCTGATTTTATGTGGTGGCTCTAAATCAGACTTACCTGAACAAGGACCAAAGCTTGCAGGGCTATTTAACATCGTTGATAGCTTCGATACACATGCCAAAATTCCTGAGTACTATGAGTCGCTAGATACTCCTGCTAAGCAAGCAGGCAAAGTAGCTTTATTGTCTGTGGGCTGGGATCCTGGTCTATTTTCGATTAACCGCTTATACGGTGAAGCCATTTTACCTGTTGGTGAGACTTATACCTTCTGGGGTAAAGGCCTAAGCCAAGGGCACTCAGATGCGGTTCGCCGCGTGGATGGGGTTAAGTCAGGCGTGCAATACACCCTACCTTCAGAATCTGCTATGGAACGAGTCCGTAGCGGTGAGCAGCCTACCCTAAGCACCCGTGAGAAGCACACTCGCGAATGTTATGTGGTACTAGAAGATGGGGCTGATGAAGAGACCGTACGCAATGCTATTGTGACCATGCCTGATTACTTCGCCGACTATGACACCACAGTACACTTCATTGACCAACAAACCTTTGACCGTGACCATCAAAAGATGCCTCATGGCGGCTTTGTCATTCGCAGTGGTGTTAGTGGTACCGAAAACGAGAAGAACAATCAAACCATCGAGTTCTCATTAAAACTAGGCAGCAACCCAGAGTTTACCTCTAGCGTTCTAGTGGCCTATGCCCGCGCCGTTTATAAGATGAATTTAGCAGGTGAAACTGGCGCAAAAACCGTCTTTGATGTGGCCCCTGGTTTATTATCCTCTAAGTCTCCAGCCCAGCTGCGTAAAGAGTTGCTGTAATTTCTATGAGCTTATTTTTAGGCTATTAGAGTCTTTCAAAAACTCTTAAAAGTTATAGTCAAAAGCCCCGATAGCTACTATCGGGGCTTTTTTAGGGCTCATTTGAAACATGAATAAAATTCATCTTATTTTATTTTTGACAAATTACAAATGAGTTTATATGATAAAAAAACATCGTGGGTTTATGACCCCTGCCGTCAAATCCGTATACATAAACTTGGGAGATTTTAGTTACGCAGCCTGACGATAATAATCAAACCACATCTGTCTTGGTGATTTATAGCCCAAACCCTTTTGAATTCTAGTCTGATTGTAGTACAGCTCGATGTATCTAATAATATCGTTGATCGCTGCAAACCTAGTCTTATAATCCTGATGATATACCAGCTCGTTCTTTAAAGTGCCCCAGAAGCTTTCTATTGGAGCATTGTCGAAGCAATTACCTTTAGCGCTCATTGAGCCTGTAAATTGATGCTGCTTGATGATCTTATGGTACGCGTGGCTACAGTACTGACTGCCTCTGTCAGAGTGAACGATTAGCCCTTTGCTTGGACGTTTATTCCTGATGGCCATGTTCAATGCTTTGCATACTAGATCTGCGGTCATTCGCTTATTGATAGCATAGCCGACCAGCTCTTTGGTGTATAAGTCTTTGACTCCCGCTAAATACAACCAGCCCTCATTTGTCCAGATATAGGTAATGTCGCTGACCCACGCTTGATTCGGTCTTTGCATATCAAAATGCTGATTTAATACGTTGTCATAGACCAGTTTTTTGTGATTTGAGTAAGTGGTGACCTTGAAGCGCCTGTGACGACGGCATTTGATGCCATGTTCTTCTTTGATGCTTCTGACCATGTATAGACTAATATCATACCCTTGCTCGGTGAGCGTTGCATGCAGACGCTCAACACCATAGCGCTCATGAGTTTCACTATGAGCGGCTTTAACTAGTAGCTCGCACTGATTACGGTGTACCTGCTGACAGCTGATATCACGACTCAGCCAATCGTAGTAGCTCGATGGTTTAACGCTAAGTACGCGGCACATCCTACTGATGCTAAAGATTTGCTGGTTGTCTTTGATAAAGGCGTACTTTACTAACTGTTTTTCGCGAAGTACGCCGTCGCCTTTTTTAAGATCTCGCGCTCCTCTTCGGCAACTTTAAGCTGTCGCTTTAGGCGTTTTACCTCTTCAAGCGCACTCATAAGTTCAGGGTCATACTGCTTTGTTCCTACAAGCTTGCCTTGATTAGCTTTGTTCTGCCAGTTGGATAGCGTTTGCATGGCGATGCCAAGTTGCTTTGCGGTCGCTGAAATATTGCCGTTGTTATCCGCTATCTTCTTGACGGCTTCAGCTTTAAATTCGTTACTGTAAGTTCTTAATTTCTTGGTCATGGTAAACTCCTATAATTGTGCTTAGTTTACCAAGTTTAGTTGTACGGTTTCTTCAGCATAGCTCACTAAGCATTAGGATTAACAATGACGTCACCATTCTCTTTGGTAAACTCAGCCACAGGATTGGCTAATACTTCAAATATACGCTCTAAAGGACGACACAGTACAGCCCCTTTTTCCGTCACGACAATCGGACGGTTAATTAAAATTGGATTATCAATCATGGCGTCAATGAGCTTATCATCACTGACCTCGGGATTGTCTAATCCGAGCTCAGTAAACACCGCTTCTTTGCTACGCATAAGCTCACGTGGCGACATTTGCATCTTATTTAACAGCTCAACCAAATACTCACGGCTTGGTGGTGTTTTTAGATACTCCACCACCTCTGGAGTCTCCCCTGACGCTTTTATAAGCGCTAAAGCATTACGTGACGTGCTACATCTTGGGTTATGAAAGATAGTAGTAGTCATAAAGGTATCCTTATTCTTATTGATAGAGAAAATCATCGATTAGATTAGCATATAAAATAGCGTCCACTTAATCAATGACCTCCTCGTATCAAGCCACTAGGGTCTATTTTTCACCTTGGTGCTTTGCTCTTATACCAATTCCACAAAATAATATACAATATAACCAACTCAACAACATAATAGAATCATATGCCGAAAAAGACCCCTAGAAATCATAAACTCACAGACCACGATTTTCTGCAATTATCTAAAACAGAAGGCAGTGCCAGAGCGCGAATCAGACTACTCATGCTGCATCAACTGAGTCAAGGTCATCCTATAGCGACCGTAGCAGAGAACTTTGGCTATAACCCTAGAAGCGTCTATACCATAAGAAGGAAATACTGGTTGCATGGTATCACTAGTGTCTATGACGCAGCTGGGAGAGGCAGAAAGAGTCTTTTAGCAGAAAAA
>NZ_FUGE01000202.1 GCF_900162825.1 Psychrobacter piechaudii | reverse complement strand
AAAATCAAAAACACAAGATTAGACTTAATTCATAAATTCACCACCAAGCTTGTTAAAGATAACAGCTTAATTGTGGTTGGTGATGTTAAATCTCGCTCATTTACAACTAGAAAAACCAATCTAGCTAAATCGACATATGATGCAGGATGGTTTGAGCTTAAACGACAACTGGAATACAAATGCAAGCATGCAGGTTGTCAGTTTGAGATCGTAAATGAGAGTTACACTACCCAGACCTGCTCGTACTGCCACAAAATAAGTGACAGTAGCTTGAGGGTAGAGCAGGTTTGCGAATAAGAGGATGGGCTTGTGCTGAGTGTGGCACATGGCCTGATAGAGATACCAATGCTGCTAAGAACATCCTTGCGGTCGGGCTTGACCGTCTAGCTGTAGGAATCCCCTCGGTTTAGCGAGGGGAGGAAGTCAATACAGAAATAGGGGATATGACACAATTAAGCCTCTAAAGCCATGCAAGTCATAACTGCGTAACAAGCCAGAAGTTTTTTTTGCAATTATCTTCTAGTCAGGTAATAAAAGAAATGGCACACTACTCAGCAAGTTATAAGTAGCGCGGTTTATTTGAAGGGCTATCCACTACTTATATTTTTGATCGACTTAATTTAGTACGATTTGTGCTATTGCTTACTAATAAGAAGTTATAATAAACGAAATTATATTTTACTTTTTAAGTTGTGGCAGTATTGCACTTAACCATTGAAGGAAAATTAAATTATGAACATTGAATTAAATGATAATAACAAGACAAAAACTATGATGAAAAAAGTAATGGGCACAGCACTATCAGGGGCTTTAATCTTTGGTATGCCAGTTATGGCCGTATCACAAGCGGCACAAGCAGCAACAGCTGCGGATAATTTAACAGCGGCTAAGCGTTTAAATACTCTATTGAGTAATACCAAAAGTATGACTGCTAATTTCACTCAAACCACCAAAGGCGCAAATGGGGGTAAAAGTGGTCTAAGTGCTAAGAACGGCACTTTCTCAGGTAATGTGAGTTTGCAGCGTCCTAATAATTTCCGCTGGAACATTACTTCACCTTCTGAACAGCTTATTGTTACTGATGGCAGTGCGCTTTGGGTATATGACAAAGATTTAGAGCAAGTTACTCGTCAAAACGCTGATCAACAGCTAGGTAATACTCCAGCTTTATTATTATCTGGCGATCCAAATAAAATCTCTCAAAATTTCAAGATTACTCAGCCAAATGCTAAGAAAAACTATTATGTGTTATACCCGAAAGCTAGTGGTAGTAACTTTAACAGTTTAGCAGTAAGCTTTAATGGTGGTAAGCCAGTAATGATGGTACTAAACGATTCATTGGGTCAGGTAACCTCTATCAAATTTAGTAATGTGAAGCTAAATGGCAGCATCCCAAGCAGCCAATTTAAATTCACTCCACCAAAAGGTGTAGATGTTATTAATCAATAATCAGTAAGCTGTTTAATGTAAAAAATAAAAGGACTCAAGCTTAAGCTTGAGTCCTTTTCGGTTATGTTACCTTGCTAAAATCTTGTTGTTTAAAAGATATGTTAAACTCATTAAATGCACAAAAGTTTTAAATCCTTTTTATTAAAGCCTATATTAGGAATTAATAAAGAGCCATTAAGATTTCGAATCTAATAACCAATGATACTTGAGGTTGAAATGAACCCCGCAACAGTAAAGTCACCACCCAAACGTTCAGAACAAAAACGCGCGCGTGAGACGAAGTGTAAGATACTTAATGCTGCCTTAAAGGAATTCTCTGCTGCAGGTTTTGAGGGCGTGTCAACACGGGCTATTGCCAGTACAGCTGGGGTAAACCATACCCTTATCACTCATCATTTCGGCACTAAAGAAGATCTCTGGAAAGCAGCAGCTGAGGCTATATTTGACACTTATACCGAGCAATCAGAAAAATATCTTGAAAGCCTTGGTGATTTAGAACAACCACAAAGAGTACGTGAGTTGTTGAGACACTATATTAATTTTAGTGCAGAATTTCCAGACTTTCACCGCTTTATGATTCAAGCCAACCGGGGAGATTCAGAGCTGCTCAATTGGTTTACAGACCAGTATATCTAGCCGTATTCAGACTCTGAGCTGGATCTGTTAAAGCAGGCGCAGAAGTTAGGGTTAATGCCTAAGGGAGATAGCTTGCATGTGCGTTATTTATTTATGGGTGCAGTCACCTCGATATTTACCTTCGCGCCACAGTTTAAGCGTTTATCGGGCACAGATCCGTTTTCAAAAGATATTGTCGAGCAACATATAGACTATATTTTCACAATTTTTGCTGATAAAGATCACCAAGCTTAAAATATAGATAGGGAAGGCTAGCCATTCTTTGCAAATAAAATTAAGCCAATCATAATAATAGCAATACCTGCTATTCCTAGAACCGAGGGCATGGGGTTGTTCAAAAACACCATGCCACCTACTAGAGCAAATATCACTTCACTGGCTTGTGTCGCATCGACACCAGCGACTTCACTTGAGGTTTCCGCTCGTTCTCGAGCAAATAAGAAAATACTAGTAGCAATAACGCCCGATAAAAAAGCCACCAATAGAGTATTGGTTACTTGGCTAAAATCAGGCAGTTTAGGCTGAATAAAAAGACCCAGAATTAACCAAAAGGGCAGGCTGCCCATAGTCATCAGCCATACTTTATTGAATGAATTACTAAGTAAGTTAGTAGGGATGGTGGGTATCTTCGCCACTAAAGCTTCTAATCTAGATTTAGGTAGCTGTTCTACTTTTGGAACGGGACTATCGGTATCAATGTAGTCATCCATTTCAAGCGATACAATTCTAGGAGAAATGGTGGTTAAGGCTTCAAACGCATCAAAGCCTTCATTGTCCCAGTAGATTTGGTCTTTAGAGCGTCTGGCACTTTTGGCCTTTGTAATTTCTACTACATTTAATTGCCTAGAATTATAGGAAGCCTGCCAGACTAGCTGACTGCCAATAGGATAGCTGAATGAGGCAATGATACAGGGTAGAGCGCCATAAACTAGAACCGTCGTTAATGGGATATCCATTATTGCCCCGGTGGGCATGGATAAAGCCTCACTAACGTTGACCAGAATAACCCCGATTAATACCAACAAGGCATAGAGGATGAGCTTTTTTTCAAACTTATGACCAAAAGCCATTAACACAAATAAACTGGCTACTACGGTGAACATGAAGGTAGCCGCTACTACCCAACCACTAACATGATCAGCGGCATAACAAAGACCGGCATAAAAAACACCAAAACCGATGCTACCAGTAAGGGTCCAAAAGACCCAGTGATCTTTAAAAATTACCCACAGCTGCTGAAGACGCAAAGGGCCATGTTGCAGACCGATCATCACTGTTAATATGATTAACATGAATAGGTAACGCAGGCTTGAAGACCAAAACCAGTGTCCACCGGAGTTACTCATCAATTCATTTAGGATATAGGTTGAACTAAAAAAAGCACTGGCGATTAAGGTAATCAAGATCAGCCTGACCATAAGGGACTCCTACTAGTTCGGCTGTTGTGGATTTAGGGTGTATTATTTGCCTTTAGCATCTGCCCAAATAATCTTATGCAGCTGCAGCTGTAATCTTACCGGAATGGCATCCTCTAAAATCCATTCTGCCAACTCTCGAGCTAAATTAGGTACATCCACTGCTGCTATATCACCCGCAGCGTCTTCATGGACATTGAACATGGGGGAAAACCAGACTGTGCCCACTTTCTTATCAAGCTGATACTCTTCTACTTTTTGTTTTGACCACTCATAATCATCACGGTTCATAATGACGAACTTTAACTGATCATGCTGGGTGAGGTGTTCTAGGTTTGACCACAAGTTCTTATCTGACTCGCCGCTGCTTGGTGTTTTTATATCCATCACCTTACTTACTGCGTCGGGCACTTCGGCCACTGATAGAGCGCCCGCTGTTTCTAATGAAACCTCATAGTCCTCATCAAGCAGTCTTTTGATTAGCGCAATACAGTTGGGCTGGGCTAAGGGCTCGCCGCCAGTAACACAGACTCTTTTGCAAGGGTATTGGCCAATATCTGCCATAATGGCATCTAAAGAGAAGCGCTCACCGCCGGTAAATGAGTAGGTGGTGTCACAATACACACAGCGAAGAGGGCAGCCCGTCAGACGAACAAATACGGTAGGCAGACCTGATGTGAGTGCCTCACCTTGTAAAGAGTAAAAAATCTCGGTCATACGTAACCCAGCTTCAGGGTCAGTAACAGGAATGGTGGTAGTTCTTAAATTTGACATAAAGTTGACTATTGGTACTTTAAAAGAGAGAAGTTGTGATTATTGCAAATAGAGACGTGGTCTAGATAGAGCAATAAAAAAGTGAAGGTAAGGATTATTTTAATAATCCTTACCTTCTAATATTCAGTGATGGCTTAGTGAACGTAATATGCTAACAGCTAACAGCAGACTTACCCATACGTAAATTCTTTAAGATGCCAGAAAAAATAAATGAGGTTATAAATCTGATTTATTTCATTCTTGTCAGTGCGCACATAGCTGGCGCATTGCCATAGCAGTTATAAGCATTATAAGGTTTTGTGCTGATGGTATAGCCTTTATCCTTCATACACTGAGTTTGCTTTTCAAATTTAGTTTTGTTGATTTGGCTGACATTATCAATATAATTGCACGATTTAAGATCTGCACGTGTGGTTTCCAACGTAGCCCCTGATTTCTTCCAAGCTTGATCTGCACTTGGTGGTGGCTGGTGATAAGAGGGAGACATCGCAGCACATCCCGATAGTATTAAGGTAGTAATAGCTGCAAGACTAACCAATATCTTTTTCATGGAGTGTGTCCTTCATCAATTAAATGAGATGGTGTCGCAAGATTAAGCCAAGCGCAATAATTCATTGATGCTGGTTTTTGAGCGGGTTTTTGCATCTACTTTCTTGACGATAACTGCACAGTATAAGCTATGTGAACCATCTTTTGAAGGCAGACTGCCAGAAACTACCACAGAGCCTGCTGGTACACGTCCATAATGAACCTCACCCGTCTCACGATCATAAATCTTAGTGGATTGACCGATATAAACGCCCATTGAGATAACAGACCCTTCTTCAACGATGACACCTTCGACAATCTCTGAGCGGGCACCAATAAAGCAGTTGTCTTCAATGATGGTTGGATTGGCCTGTAGAGGCTCTAATACACCGCCGATACCAACGCCACCAGATAAATGCACATTTTTACCAATTTGGGCACAGGAACCTACGGTTGCCCAAGTATCAATCATCGCCCCTTCATCAACATAGGCGCCAATGTTGGTGTAGCTTGGCATTAATACCACGCCTTTGGCAATGAATGAACCACGACGTGCAACGGCAGGAGGCACCACTCGCACGCCAGCTTCAGCGAACTGGGCTTCCTTCCAATTGGCAAATTTAGTAGGAACTTTGTCATAAAACTGCAGATGTTCACCGGTTTGCATCGGGTAATTATCGTTCAAGCGAAAAGACAAGAGGACTGCTTTTTTTACCCACTGATTAACTATCCATTCGCCATCCTTCTTCTCAGCCACACGTAAACTACCGTTATCTAGCTGTTCAAGGACATCGTTAACGGCCTCTTTAACGTCTTGTGGCATGGTGCTGGGGCTATATTCAGCAAGGTTCTCAAATGCTTGTTCAATAATTTTCTCTAATGACATATATTTTCCAAATAGAAGGGTTTAGATCCAAAGCGCCCTGCTGTGCAGTAAGTGACGCTTCAGATATTGTCGCTAATTTCTTCCACTTTAGCAAACTATAAAACTTAAGAGTGGAATGCTTTGCTTAAGATTATCTTATGCAATGCTCTGGTCTATCCAACCATATAGATCTTGATAAACTTGTTGGTTATCATCCTCATGCAAAGGCTCATGGCGCATTAAAGGATATAGCTGTTGGCTTACATGAGTAAATCCTTGCTTTTTCATGCGCTTGGTTAGCTTGCGAACGCCTTTGCCCATATTCCCGACAGGATCGTTTTCGCCACTGATAAATAGCATAGGGAAATCAGAGTCGATGGTCTCAGCCCAATTTTTTGCAAGGCCTGTGTCCATCAGGTTGAATAGAGTCCAAAACCCATTGTTGGTAAAGTCAAAACCACAAAGAGGATCTCTTTCGTATTCAGCAACTGCTTCTTGATTGAGCGATAACCAAGCAAAATCTGATTTGGAAGATTTGTCTTTTAACTGAGCGTTAAATAGTTTGCTCATCAGATTAGCAAAAACAGGGTTAGGGCGTTTAGGTTGTAATTTATTAAGGACTTTGGTTAGGGGCAATGCTGCTTTGACTAAAGGATTATGATCACTGCTACCCATAAGAATTGCACCAGCAAAATCATTGCTATGCACTTGAAGCACGTTACGCACCACAAACGAGCCCATTGAATGTCCCATAATAAAGTGGGGGACATCAGGATACTGGCGTTTTAAAGTATCGGCCATAATAATCGTATCTTTTAGCAAAGTTTGCACCGGAAATGGCTTAGCAAAATAGCCTAATTCATCAGCATTATTGATGCTGCGGCCATGTCCTAACTGATCATAGGTTAATACAGCAATATCTTTATCCGCTAAGTATTGCGCAAACTTCTCATAGCGGCCACTGTGCTCAGTCATGCCATGAACAATTAATAAGGTAGCTTTTGCAGTATTCTTTGGAGCATATAAAGTGTGATGGAGGGAATGAACTTGGTCGGACGACATTATAGTCTTGGCCATGGGGAATCCTTAGAAAAAGAAATCGTTTTATATTATTTAAGATGAATTAGTGAATTAAAATAAGGCACTTGTTATTTTAAAGGTGATTTTATGTTAAGATAATGTTAATAGTTTATTTATAAATCTAAACCTATAGGATGTAGCTCTAAAAGAGGTCTTATGGTGTTGTTACACTTTTCGATAATAATCTAAGAAGTTTGTGTATTGTGCATCATTATAGCTTAAATCTATTTGACTATTGCACCGTATTACATGTTCCCAGTGTATCGTAATGCTAAAATTTATGTTATAAATACTGATGAAACAAGACAAGGATTGCAAAGGTTGTGCAATAAGTTGATAGGTAAACTTTGTGTTTTCCTCTTCTATAAACAATTATAAGGACGTAATTATGACAGAAATATCATCTCCCCTTAATCCATCTACTGGATCTAAAAAGATCTTGCTTGCCTCAATGGTTTTATTAACCAGTTTAGGTATGACTGCGTGTTCTGATCAGAAAAATCAGTCAACAACTCAAAGTGCCGAGACAACTACAGATGCCGCACATGCTGATAAATTACAAACTAAATTCGTAACAATTGCAACCGGTGGTGCCTCGGGTCCCTACAATATTATAGGCACTTCTTTATCTGAGATTTATGCCAAAACATTTGGAGTTAACTCAAAGACACAAACAACAGGGGCTTCAGTAGAAAATATCAACCTTTTATCTCAAGGAAAGGTTGATATGGCATTTGTTATGAGCGATGTAGGAACAGATGCTATTGAAGGAATGAATAATTTTAGTGCACCTGTAACTAACATTCAACAAATTGCAGTATTGTATCCCAACGTAATGCAGGTAGCTGCAGCAAAGAGCTCAGGTATAAATACTATTGAAGACTTAAAAGGTAAGCGTATTGCAGTGGGTGACCAAGGATCAGGAACTGAAGTTAATGCACGTACACTTTTACAGGAATTTGGCATCACTTATGATGACGTCAATGTTGACTATTTAGGCTTTGCAGAAGCTGCTGATGCGATGAAAGCAGGTAAGATTGATGCTGCATTTTTCAACAGTGGTTTGCCAAACTCTTCAATTATGGAACTTGAACAAGGGTTTGATTTAAAAATTGTTAGTGTCAATCAAGATAAGCTGAAAGACATTATGACTCGCAAACCTTATTTTAATACCTTTGAAATACCGGCTGGTACTTATGGTAACAAAGAACCTATACCAACAGTTGCCATTATGAATGCTTTACTAGTTAGCTCTGACTTATCAGAAGAAGATGGTTATAAATTAACAAAAGCCTTATTCGATAACTTAGAGAGTTTAAAAAATGCGCATCAAGCTGCATCCACTATTAGCTTAGCTGATGCCCAAAAAGGTATGGTGGCACCTATCCATCCAGGGGCTAAAAAGTTTTATGATGAGCAAGCTAGCAAGTAATAAAGGTCACCGATTACTAAGTGCAGGGGTGGTTGTGTTATCAATTGCCTCTGCATTTTTTATTTTTTTCTGGCGACAAAATGTTACGGAAGTCAGTACTAAAGAAGGGCTGTGTTATTTTACTGAGCCTGAGTTTCAGTTGCGATGGATACACTCTGTTGAGAAGCAGTCGTGGGAAGAGTGGTATCAAAATAAAACTACTCATTTGTTGCTAACAAAAACATATTTTAAAGCTTTTGGAGCAGGGACACCCTCTACTGAGCAGCTCGAAACAAAAGATAAGCCAGGATTTATAGGATATAGAATTAACAGGGATTTTACACAGCTTAATTGGGTGGTTTCTAGGTTGACCAAAGGTGAGATACTTTATGGTGGCCATGATCTATTAATCTACCAATGGGTTCCTGATTACTCAGAAGTGGTTATTGCCCCTAAAAGCTATAGTGTAATAGATATATTAAAAAAGGATTATTGTCATGACTACTTATCAGGAAGAACACAGTAGTGAGCAGGTAAATAAACAAATCTTGGAAAAGTATGATCGAGAATCAATTACTCGTCATTTAACTCAAGGACCAGTCAAGTATTTTATTGCAGCTGTCTGCATCTTATATTCACTATTTCATCTTTATATTACATTCAACCCTATGCCTGCCTTACTTCAAAGGGCGGTACATGTTGGCGTTGGGTTTGGATTAATATTCTTAATTTTCCCAGCTACTAAGTCTACTAGTAGGAATAAAGTGGCTTGGTATGATTGGATATGGTTGTTGTTATCTATATCCGGCGTTGCATACCTTTTTTATGCTTATCAAGACATTGTTACCTCTAGAGGAGGAATGGCTAATCATGTAGATATTATATTTTCTATTATTACAGTTCTTTGCGTATTAGAGGGGAGCCGGCGAATTACAGGCTGGATATTACCTATCTTAGCTAGTATATTTTTGCTCTATCCTTTTATCAGTCATTTAAACTTTATGCCAGACAGGCTATTAACTAGACCTTATGATATGGGAGATATATTTGGGCAGTTGTTTTTGAAAACGGAAGGTCTGTATTCAACTGCTATTGGTGCATCGGTTACATTTATTTTCTTATTTATACTTTTTGGTGCTTTTTTAGCACGCTCGGGTATGGGTCAGCTTTTTAATGATCTTGCTCTAGCTTTAGCAGGTCATAAACAAGGCGGGCCTGCAAAGGTGGCTGTATTGTCTAGTGGATTCATGGGAAGTATCAATGGTTCAGCCCTATCTAACGTCGTAAGTACAGGTGCCTTTACTATTCCACTAATGAAAAAGGTAGGCTACCATAAGGACTTCGCAGGGGCAGTTGAAGCTAGTGCTTCAGTAGGGGGCCAGATATTACCGCCTATTATGGGGGCAAGTGCCTTTATTATGGCAGAGACTACAGGAGTTAAATATGGCACCATTGCTCTAGCAGCTTTACTGCCAGCTGTGCTCTATTACTTGGGAGTCATTGCTCAGGTTCATTTTAGGGCAGGGCGTCGAGATCTTAAATGTATTGCCAAAGAAAGTTTACCGCGTATTAAAGAGGTAATTAAAGTTCGTGGTCACATGCTATTACCAATTGTATTTCTTATTTTTTTATTAATGAAAAACGTACCTGTTGGATATTCAGCAGCTTATACTATTGCATTTACTGTTGTAATTAGTATGTTACGAGCAGAGACTCGTATGAGCATCAATGATATTTTAGGAGCTCTAGAAGATGGTGCGCGTCAGTCGCTAGCTGTAATGGCTGCATGTGCTGTGGTCGGTATCATTATTGGTGTGGTCAGTTTAACTAGCTTTGGCACGGTAATGACCTCAGCTATCGTGACTTTAGGTGCAGGCTCGTTGTTTTTAACCCTTATTTTGACAATGTTAGCCTCAATGGTTTTGGGTATGGGTTTGCCATCAATTCCCGCTTATATCATTACAGCGACCATGGCAGCTCCTGCCCTAGCAGGGTTTGATATTCCTATTTTATCTGCACATATGTTTGTTTTCTATTTTGGTATATTTGCTAACATCACACCACCAGTTTGTTTGGCTGCTTTTGCAGGGGCTGGGATTGCAGGTGGCGATCCAATGAAGACTGGTTTCCAAGCATTGAAATTGGCCTTGGCAGGATTTATTGTTCCCTTTATGTTTATCTATAATCCTACAATGCTAATGATTGATCCTACAGGACTTGCGGTGACTGCCAAGGAGTTTCCATTACCACCTATCATAGACATCATTGTTGTGGTTCTGACTTCTGTCACAGGTATTATTGGTTTGAGTGCAGCAGTTGAAGGGTACTTTAAAGGGCTGATGAACCCAATAATGCGTATATTATTAGCAATTGGCGCGCTTTTACTAATTTATCCTGAAGTCATTACGGATGTTATTGGAGGTTTTATTGTAGTTGGCATTGCTATATTAAATATTAAAGCCAATAAATCAAATAAAAAGCCTGTTCAAGTGACGACTATTTAGTTTTATCATAAGTTACGTGTAGACACTCTATAAAAAAGGAGACCTATAAAATAGATCTCCTTTTTTATCTTAAACACTCTTGAGGCTAGAGGCAATTACTAGCAGCCCAGCGTCTTGCCTTCCGCCTCAGCGGCCAAAGCTTTTTTGCTGCGCACAGGGGCAGGGCAATCTTCACCATAGTATTGACGATCAGCAAAGTAGCTTGAGCGAACCATAGGGCCGGCCCAAATGCTAAAGAAACCAATCTTCTTACCATAATCCATATAGCGCTGGAACTCATCTGGATGGACATAACGATCTACAGGCGCATGGTTCTTACTAGGTTGCAGGTACTGACCAATAGTAATCATGTCTACATCATGGGCTTTTAGATCATCAAGTAAGGCATAAACCTCTTCTTCAGTCTCACCCAAGCCCACCATAAATCCGCACTTAGTGGCGATGTCTGGACGGCGTGCTTTGTATTGTTTCAGAAGATCTAGTGAGTGCTGGTAGTCAGAGCCTGGACGGAATGCTTTATAAAGACGGGGCACAGTTTCAATGTTATGGTTAAACACATCTGGAGCTGTTTCGGTCAATAAGTCTAGTGCCACCTCCATACGACCACGGAAGTCAGGCACTAAGATTTCAATTAAGCAGTTTGGGCTTAATGCTTTTGACTCATTAATCACGTCCACAAAGTGCTGAGCGCCACCATCTTTTAGATCATCACGGTCAACTGAAGTGATAACCGCATACTTAAGGCCCAAACCCTGAATAGTTTCTGCCGTATTACGCGGTTCATCTTTGTCTAATTCATTAGGACGACCATGAGCTACGTCGCAAAACGGACAACGGCGGGTACAAATATCACCCATAATCATAAACGTAGCGGTACCATCCCCGAAGCACTGTGGCAGGTTAGGGCAGGCAGCTTCTTCACAAACCGTATAAAGCTTCTGTTTACGCAAGGTTTTTTTGATGCGATCCACCTCAGCAGGTGAAGACATCTTAACGCGAATCCAATCGGGCTTCTTCGGTGCTTCTACCGTAGGAATTACCTTAATTGGAATACGAGCTACCTTGTCATAGCCACGAAGTTTTTCACCTTTAACCGCTTTTTTTGGTTTCGGTGCGGCTGCTGGCACGAAAGTTTGCACTGTAGTTGTCATAATCAGCTTCTGTCCTAACCCTTGATAGTATTAGGGTTTATTAGTAATTCAAAATATAAAAATGAGTGATGTCATTATATCAGATATTAGGCTAGGCGCGGAGAATTCAAGCTGATAACAGAAGCAAAGTGAACTGAATTCGACTGATTACAGCGAGTCATCATTCAAGTCAATCCCCAGTTCAGTTAAGGCTTCTATCGCTGCTCGAAACGCCTCTTGGGCAGCTGGTGCGCCGCAATAAGGTAGGCTATGCATTAGCACTTCACGGATTTCCGCCACGGTTGCCCCATTATTAATTGCACCTCGGACATGGCCTTTTAATTCATTAGGGCTTTTTTGAGCAATTAAAAACGCCATAGTTATCAGTGAGCGGTATTTATGAGGCAGTACTTCTTCCTCTTGCCAAGTGCTGCCCCAAGCGTGCTCGATAATCCAGTCTTGAAGAGGCTGGGTAAAAGCAGTTGCTGAGTTTAAAGAGCGTTGCACATGAGACTCACCCATAACTTTGGTACGTACTTTTAGTCCATTTTGGTAATTATCACTTTTATTGTCTGTCATAATAGGATTCCTTTTTATAAACGAAAGATAAGTTAAAGATAAGTAGGGGGAAATAACAGGTCAATAGGACCCAATAGTTTTTAAATAAGACCCAACAGCTTTTAAAAAAGTAGGTCAATGATGGTCTTAATCATTTTAATTAGCTTATCAAATTAAACCATATATATTTTTTTTAAAGTGCTTCTCGTTGTTACTAATTAGCCTAACAAATTAATGCTATCAGGCATTGAGTTATACTAGGTATTTCTAAAATAAATGTTCGATATGGCCTTAAAATGCATAGGGTTTACAGTTTGGTGATTAACTTTTTGGGCGTTTTAGGCTATATTAGTGACGAGAGTTAAACCCACCTGCAAGGTACTGGCAGCCCCCACAAAATTCTACTGTTAATATTGACTGATGACAGTAATTTAACCCTGTGGCAGCTACCTAACCTGCGTAAAATAATGAAAGAGGACGCTTATTGTGTTAGACGCATATCGTAAACATGTCGAAGAACGTGCCCAACTTGGTACAGTGCCATTACCACTATCTGAGCACCAGACTGCCGATTTAGTTGAGCTGTTAAAAAATCCACCAGCGGGTGAAGAAGAGTTCTTGATGGACTTATTGGTTAACCGTGTACCAGCAGGTGTTGACCAAGCAGCTTACGTGAAAGCCGCTTTCTTAGCCGCTATCGTAAAAGGCGAGGCAACTTCACCTCTAATCGATAAGAAAAAAGCGGTTGATATCTTAGGCACTATGCAAGGTGGTTATAACGTATTACCTTTAGTAGAAGCGTTAGATGATGCTGAAGTGGCTGAAAACGCAGCAGCAGCACTGAAAAAGACCCTATTAGTATTCGACGCCTTCAACGACGTTACTGAAAAAGCAGAAGCGGGTAACGAAAAAGCGAAAGAAGTAGTTCAGTCATGGGCTGATGCAGAATGGTTCTTAGAGCGTCCAGAAGTACCTCAAAAAACAACCTACACTGCATTTAAAGTAACGGGTGAAACCAACACAGACGACCTATCTCCAGCACAAGACGCATGGAGCCGTCCAGACATCCCATTACATTCATTAGCTATGCACAAAAACTCTCGTGATGGCATCCAAGCTGACGAAGAGGGCGTACGTGGCCCAATGAAGCAAATCGAAGCACTAAAAGAAAAGGGCTTCCCTTTAGCATATGTTGGTGACGTAGTAGGTACTGGTTCTAGCCGTAAGTCAGCGACTAACTCTGTACTTTGGTTAATGGGCGATGATATCCCTAACGTACCAAACAAACGTGGTGGTGGTTTAGTATTAGGTGGCAAAATTGCTCCTATCTTCTTTAACACTATGGAAGACTCAGGTGCTCTACCTATCGAAAACGTTCAAGTTGATAACATCAACATGGGTGATGTATTTGACATCTATCCACACGAAGGCAAAATCACTAAGCATGATTCTGACGAAGTACTGTCTACTTTCGAATTGAACTCAAACACGCTTCTTGATGAAGTTCGTGCCGGTGGTCGTATTCCATTAATCGTAGGCCGTGCTTTAACTAACCGTGCTCGTGATTACTTAGGCCTAGAGCATTCAGACGTATTTGCTAAGCCAGAGCAACCAGAAGCTTCAGACAAAGGTTACACTTTAGCTCAGAAGATGGTTGGTAAAGCTTGTGGTATGGAAGGCGTACGTCCAGGTATGTACTGTGAGCCTAAGATGACTACTGTTGGTTCTCAAGATACCACTGGTCCTATGACTCGTGACGAACTAAAAGACTTAGCTTGCTTAGGTTTCCAAGCTGATTTAGTAATGCAGTCTTTCTGTCACACAGCTGCTTATCCAAAGCCAGTTGACGTTGAAACTCAGCACACGCTACCTGACTTCATCATGAACCGTGGCGGTGTAAGCTTACGTCCAGGTGATGGTATTATTCACTCATGGTTAAACCGTATGCTTCTTCCAGATACAGTAGGTACTGGTGGTGACTCACATACTCGTTTCCCAATGGGTATCTCATTCCCAGCAGGTTCTGGTCTAGTAGCTTTCGCAGCAGCGACTGGTGTTATGCCACTAGATATGCCTGAATCTGTTCGTGTTCGTTTCGTTGGTGAGCGTCAGCCTGGTATCACACTACGTGACCTAGTACACGCTATCCCATTACAAGCGATCAAAGAAGGCTACTTAACTGTTGATAAGAAAGGTAAAATCAACGAGTTTAACGGCCGTATCTTAGAGATTGAAGGTCTAGAAGACTTAACAGTAGAGCAAGCGTTCGAATTATCAGATGCCTCAGCTGAGCGTAGTGCCGCTGGTTGTACCATCACTCTATCTGAAGAGTCGGTAACTGAGTACTTAAACTCAAACATCACTCTACTTAAGTGGATGATCTCTGAAGGTTATGGCGATGCTCGTACGCTAAGCCGTCGTATCGAAGCTATGCAAGAGTGGTTGAAAAACCCAAGCTTAATGCGTGCTGACGAAGACGCTGAATACGCTATCGATATGACCATCGATATGAGCCAAATCAAAGAGCCAGTACTGTGCTGCCCGAACGATCCAGATGATGCGAAAACTCTATCTGACGTTGCCGGCGACACTATTGATGAAGTATTCATCGGTTCTTGTATGACTAACATCGGTCACTTCCGTGCCGCTGGTAAACTACTACAAGAAGTACCTGCAGGTAGCTTGAAGACTCGTCTATGGATTGCACCACCTACTAAGATGGATGCTCGCCAGTTGATGGAAGAAGGTTACTACAACGTATACGCACAAGCAGGTGCACGTACTGAAATGCCAGGTTGTTCACTATGTATGGGTAACCAAGCACGTATCGCTCCAAACTCTACTGCAGTATCAACCTCGACTCGTAACTTCCCGAACCGTCTAGGTCAAGGTGCTAACGTATACCTAGCTTCAGCAGAGCTAGCAGCGGTTGCAGCGGTACTTGGTAAGCTACCAACTAACGAAGAATATCAGCAATATGCTGGCATGCTAAACAGCATGGGTGACGAAGTATATCGTTACATGAACTTCGATCAGATGGAATCTTACTCAGAAGAAGCTGACAAAATTAACGTGGCTCAACTGTCATAAGTTGATGTGTTAATTGATTAGTTTTAGCTGAATAAAAGACCCCGTATCCTAAGATACGGGGTCTTTGTTTTAAAGGGTTTAGAGCCATAGTTACAATTGGTGCTAGACGTATTAATGGCCGGTTCTATATACTGGTAACTATAATAATTATATTAAATGCTGGCTGGCATTATAAAAATACCAATCCACCCAATAACGTTATAAAAGAGAGCGATATGCAGTATCAATTTTCAGAGGTGATTAACGAACTAAAACCCTCATTTATCCGCGAGATACTAAAACTAACCGTTAAGCCAGAAATTATTTCATTTGCTGGTGGGTTACCAGATCCTAGCTTGTTTCCGCATCAAAGCATTAAAGAAGCCAGCAACGCCATGTTTGATCGCAATGATCAGGGTATCTTTCAGTATACAACGACTGAAGGTCATGCTGGTCTACGAGAGTGGATTGCGAAGCGTTTCTCAGACACTCACAATGTCGAGGTGTCCTCAGACCAGGTAATGATTGTTTCTGGCTCACAGCAAGCTTTAGACCTATTTGGTAAAATATATATTGATCCACAAGATGCTGTGGTGATGGAAGCGCCTACTTATCTGGGAGCCATACAAGCTTTCCGTATGTATCAACCTAAATTTAAAGAGGTTGAACTGCAAGAAGATGGTCTAGATACCGATCAGTTTCGCTCTACCATGCAAGAAGAAGACAGTAAGTTCTTCTATGGTATTCCAAATTTTCAAAATCCTACTGGCCTGACTTACTCTACCCAAAAACGCCAGCAAGTTGCCGATATCTTAAAAGAGACCGGCAAGATTATGTTAGAAGATGACCCTTACGGTGCTTTATTGTTTGATGAGGAAGGTCAATCTTCGCCAGACACTCGACCTATCTATGCCTTAGCACCAGAAAATGTGGTCTATATGGGCTCATTCTCGAAAGTATTCGTTCCAGGCTTCCGTTTGGGATGGGTTATTGCGCCTAAGCCTGTCTTAGCGAAAATGATTATTGCCAAGCAAGCAGCCGATTTACACACCAACTCATTTGTTCAAGAATTACTCTATGAGTTTGTGACCAGCCACGACTTAGATGCCCATATTGATTTGATTCGCCAAACTTATGCCACCAAAAAGGCGTGCATGGTAGAGGCGATCAATACTTATCTAGGTGACGAAGTTGAGTTATTCCCAACATCAGGGGGTATGTTCATTTGGGTGCGTGTGCCTGGTGTGGCTATTATGGATTTACTCACAATTGCTATTGAGAAAAATGTGGCCTTTGTACCAGGTGAAGCTTTCTCCTTAACCGGCGGTTATACTGATCACATGCGCTTAAACTTTACCAGTTTAGAAGAAGATCAAATTGTGGAAGGGGTTAAGCGTTTGAAAGCTGCGTTAGACGCTTATCGCGCAAATCAGTAAGTCTAAATTAGCCTATATAAGCAATTGTCTAGATGAACTAATATTAAAGCCCTTGTTATTTTATAACAGGGGTTTTTATATAAACTAGAGTTAGTGCTTATTATGCTAGAGAGTATACAGGCGGAAACCGTGGCTTGTATTTCAATTGTTTTTTGTTGTCTCGGGGCGGACCGATTCTTTTAGAGTGCAGTGCTTTTGTACTTAGGAGTGAGTGTTGATTACCTTGTCGCCTTTGAAGCGTCGCATAGTATATGTGACTGTATTTGAGATTATCGCCATTATATCTTCTACTTATGTGTTGATGTGGTTAAGTAATAGTGACGCCTCAGAATCGTTACCTGTTGCTGTTATGGTGTCGTTGGTAGCGGTTGTCTGGAACTTTATATTTAATACGTTGTTTGAAGCTTGGGAGCGCCGGAACAAGGTCCAACAGCGAACGGTTCTAATTCGCAGTATACATGCCATAGGGTTTGAGGGCGGGCTAGTATTAATTTGCTTGCCACTATACATGCTGTGGTATAACGTGGGCATTTATAAAGCTTTCACTATGGAGCTGGCTTTATTACTGTTCTTTTTGGTGTATACCTTTATATTTACCTTAATCTTTGACAAGATCTTTACTTTGCCTCAGCATTATAAATCTAAATAATAAAAGGGCTACCTGAGGGTAGCCCTTTTTAAATTCGCTTAAGCTTACAACTGTCTAATAGCCGTAGTCTTATGAGCAACAAAATTACTGATTATAAACCGGCTTACGCTTTTCAATAAAAGCGGTAATGCCTTCAATAAAGTCATCAGTTTTGGCCAGTCTTGCTTGCTGATGGACTTCCATATCTAAAGCTTCATTTAAACCCATATACGCATGAGTATTAATCAAATGCTTCATAGTGGTTAAAGCTGTACCAGGAAGCTGGGTTAAACGATTGGCTAGTTTTAACACGGCGGCATCAAGCTCATCGCTGCTAACGACTTGATTCACTAAGTTTAAATCTGCCATATCTTGGGCGCTAATTTTATCACCGAGCATTACTAGTTCAGTAGTTTTAGCCGGACCAATTAGCTCATTTAGTAAGTAGATACCTCCAGCATCAGGTACTAAACCAATATGAATGAAAGCTTGTACAAACTTAGCATTATCAGCAGTAATGCGGAAGTCACAGGTTAAAGCCAAGTTCAGGCCAGCACCAGCAACTGCACCTTCAAGTTTGGCAATAATAGGCTTATGAATTTTACGCAGTAATAAACTGACTTCGCCAGCTCCAGTGACCATGGTTTTTAGCTTTTCTGAAAGTGCCTCTTTCTCTAAGCCATCTGACAGCATCTCTTTGATGTCGCCGCCGCTTGAGAAGTTACCACCGGCTCCTTGCAAAATAATGACACGAACTTCAGCATCCGCTTCAGCTTTGTTTAAGGCAGACACCACGGCGCATTTCATCGGAGTGCTAAAAGCATTTAAGCTTTTTGGATCATTAAGAGTAATGGTCGCGATATGATTTTCAACATTATAAATTACAACATCTTGAGACTGGGTCATAATAGCTATCCTAATACATTGAAGCAAAATATTGAGAGGGTAGAGGTATCACTTGTTAGTTATACACTTTTATTGCTAGCGATACAAAAACAATTCTCTTGGTTTAACAAAAGGTTTAGTTATTGGAGGTATTAGCCTCTAGCGTATTAGTTTCTAGCATGGAGATAAAACGCTCTACCTGATTTTCAGGCGTGGCCCAAGAAGTCACTAAGCGGCAGATGGTAAACCCATTATCCAACTGCTCCCATTCATAAAAATCAAACTCAGTTTTTAAGATAGCAATAAGCTCAGGAGGTAATAGGGCAAAAACCTGATTACTTTGCGTGGGCACGAACAGCTCAATACCACATTGCTCTAAACCTTCAGAGAGCTTTTTAGCCATAGCATTGGCATGAAGACAAAGCTCTAAATACTTATCGTCTTTTAATAGAACCTCAAACTGAAGACCCAGTAAATACCCCTTGGCCATCAAGCCACCATGACGCTTCAGGTAGATATTAAAGTCAGTGGCAATGTCTTTATTGGGGATAACTAATATCTCACCGAACATGGCACCCATTTTGGTACCACCAAACCAAAATATATCGGTGAGCTCAGCGAAATCTGCAAAGGTTAAAGTGCGTTCATCAGGATTGCTATGGGTGTAAGCCATAGCGGCGCCTAATCTTGCCCCATCCATAAACAAATACATGTCATTGCTACGGCAATAATCTGATAAGGCCTTTAGCTCTTCATAGGTATAGACCGTACCTAGCTCGGTGGTATTAGAAATATACACCGCTTTGGCTCTAACTACATGCGGAGTAAAGCTATGGCGTACTCGTACTTTCTCCAAGGCTTCAATGGTCAACTTACCCTGTTGGGACTCTGCCAGGATAACCTTATGACCTGTGGCCTCAATAGCGCCTGCTTCATTGACAGCGATATGGCCAGTGTCACAAGCTACGATGCCATCGATTGGCGATAGCATAGCGTCAATACAAACCAAGTTTGCCTGCGTGCCAGTAATACCAAAGTGGATAGCAATGTCTTTGTTGTCTAATTGCGACTTTATTTGATCGCGTACTCGATCAGAGTATTCATCGAAGCCATAGCCCTTATGTTGTTGTAGGTGGGCATCTTGCATGGCTTTAATGATGTCAGGGTGGGCACTTTCGCTGTAGTCGTTTAAAAAATGAAACATAACTTGGTTTTAAACTCTCTTTTATTATAACGGAGGTTAGGCCGAGGCCAGTTGGGTGAAACAAAAAGGAGCCACTAAACCCTAAGGTAAGTAGCTCTGTTGACGTAATTCAATACTCTAATAATTTACAGCTATTTTAAAGCGTTAATCTGTAGGGGGTTAGTAGAAAACTTATTCATCGTTCTCGAAACTGGCATCCGCCATATAGTGATCAGGCGTTAAGTTGATGAAGCGGGTATATTGACCTTCGAATGCCAAACGCACGGTTCCAATAGGTCCGTTACGCTGCTTACCAATGATGATTTCAGCCACCCCTTTTAGGTCAGAGTTTTCGTTATAAACTTCATCACGATAAATAAAGGTAATTAAGTCAGCGTCCTGCTCAATAGCTCCTGATTCACGTAAGTCAGACATGATAGGGCGTTTGTTGGGACGGTTCTCAAGGCTTCGGTTAAGCTGAGACAAGGCAATAACAGGGCAATTTAGCTCCCGTGCTAAAGCTTTTAAGCTTCGTGAAATCTCTGAAATCTCTTCTACACGGTTGCCACTTAAGCTAGGTACTTTCATAAGCTGTAGGTAATCGACTATCACCATGCCTACTTTACCGTCATGGTTTTTTGCAATACGGCGACACCGTGATCGTACCTCTGAGGGGGGAAGGGCTGTGCTGTCATCAATATATAGATGCTTATCTTGTAAATGAGAGATGGCGTTCATCATACGCGCCCATTCATCTTCATTCATTTGAGCAGAACGTAAGCTGGTTTGGTTAATTTGGCCCCAAGAAGACAGCAGACGCATAACGATGGATTCTGCTGGCATCTCCATAGAGAAAACAATTACTGGTAATTTTTCGTGAAATAGCACCCCTTCAGCTAAGTTCATGGCGAAGGTGGTCTTACCCATAGAAGGACGGGCAGCAACAATGATTAAATCACCAGGTTGCAGTCCCTGAGTTTTATTATTGAGCTCAGTAAAGGGAGTTTTTAAGCCAATCATGCCATCTGGATTATTCTTCAGCTCATCCATTTGTTCAATAACATTTACTAGAACTGAGCCGACATCGACAGGCCCTCTTTGCTGAGCACGTCGGTTATGTTGCTCGTTAATCGCAAATATTTTAGACTCAACCGTGTCTAGAATGTCACTGACACCGCGCTCTCTGGGATCATAAGCCAAGGCTAGCATTTCATTACCTGCTGTAATAAGTTGGCGTAAAGTTGATAGCTCACGAACCCGCTCTGCATAAGAGACGATGTTGAACATGGTACTCGGGCTTTGGGTCACAATATCGGCCAAGTAGCTTTCACCACCGGCCTGTTTTAATAGTTTTTGTGAGTTAAGCCAGTCATGTACCATCACCGTATCATAAGGTTCGCCTACCATAGCGAGGTGAGAGATTGCGGCAAAAATATGCTGATGGCGACCTGCGTAGAAGTCGTCTTTGGTAACGATGTCAGATATTTTGTCAAAAGATTCGTCAATACTCATCAAAGTAGCTAGCAAAGCTTTTTCGATGTCTACGTTATGGGGAGGCTGCTGACTCAATAAATCGGTTAAACCAACGTCATTATTGTCATTTTTTTCACTTCTTTTTTTACTTTCGGCCATAGTTCTATTGTCATTATTGAGGTACAGGGGTGATATAAGCTCAGCGAAAACAACTTGCTGAAAAATAAGGTACTGCTATTTATTTAGGTATTACTTTTGAAGAATTAATTTATTAGATGTTACTTTATTAGCTGTTAGGGTGTTACTATTTATGATGCTGCCACCATATGATGCTACTAAAAAAGCAGAATAATTAAATCCTTACTTGGAGTATTTGTAGGTTTTGGTATTTACAGAGGCTTTGTTCCCTAAATATTGAAACCAGGAGGATTTAGGGTTAAGGTTAGGTAGTGCTAATGCGGTTTTTTTGCTAAAAGTGTCTGAAAAAACTATTCATATAGTGATAAAGCAAGTCATATAGTGATAAATCAAGTTTATGATTTGAGCGATAAAGTTTAACACATTGACAGCGCTTATAGATTAAAAAAACACATGACTTTATTTTCGCAGCTCGCGTATTATCATGAAGAATATATTATTCATTAGACCCATAATTGGGACTAGATGACGGCTAATCAAGGGCGGTATAACTGATAGCCAAATTACGTTTGCCTCCAATTAATTATTAATAAAGTGATTATTAACAAGGTGATATTGATGACCACACACTCAACTGATTTAGAGCATGCTAAACCAAATACAGGGAGTGATGGGCAGTCAGTTAGCCTATCTCCTTTAATTTTAACCACAGGTGAGCCTGCTGGTATAGGCATGGATATTGTATTGCAGTTGGCGCTAGCAGGAGAGCTTGCCAATCTTGACTACCCAGTGGTGGTATTGGCTGATGAGGAGGCATTACAACAAAGATTTGAGCAAGTGTATGGCAAGCCAATCCAAAGCTTAGATGCCCCACTGTGGCAGCGTATTGCTGAGGCCAGTAAGGTGATGAATGTCGCAGATAGCTCACAGCAATTTCTCACTGAGAAAATTTTGCAAGCTAAGTCCTCAGGCATAATAGCGGATACCTCTCCCAAGTTTTATTTGATTCACGTTGGTTGCCAACAGCCCGTCATTGCGGGGCAATTAAACGTAGATAATGCCGCCATGGTCATTACCCAGTTACAGATAGCTCATAAGCTTGCTCAATCTGGATCGGCGAGTGCCATTGTGACCGGACCTTTACAAAAATCAGTATTAATCGATGCCGGCATCACTTTAGAAGATGGGTCGATGTTCACCGGTCACACTGAGTTTTTTATGCAAAAAAGTGGCTGTGATAAAGTAGTGATGATGCTAGCCAATAAGGCTATGAAGGTGGCGCTGGTGACTATTCATATGCCACTGAAGGAAGTAGCAGCAGCGATTACCCCAGATAATGTGCGCCAAACAGTACAAATTTTATTAAATGATTTACAACAAAAGTTTGGGCTCAAAGATCCGAAGGTTTTAGTGTGTGGTTTGAATCCCCACGCCGGTGAAGACGGTCATCTAGGTACTGAAGAGATTGAAATTATCAATCCTGTATTAAAACAATTCCAGGATCAAGGGGTGAATATCTCCTCCGCTATGCCTGCCGATACTCTATTTACCCAAAGACACCTCAAGCATTGTGATGCCGTCATTGCTATGTACCATGATCAAGGCTTGCCGGTGTTGAAGTCACATGGTTTCGGCGATACGGTGAATCTAACGTTAGGCTTGCCTTATATCCGAACCTCAGTAGACCATGGTACCGCTTTAGACTTGGCTGGTAATCGTAGTAATGAAACTGCTGAACCCACTGATACTAAGGGCGGGCAGGCAAGTAGTAGTAGTTTATGGCAAGCCTTAACCATGGCCAATGATATGGTCAAATCAACTCTAGTCTCGAAGTGAATGAATTTTCAAGACTGGATAGATAAGTAATTCATTGAAATATGCTAAACTAGACCCCTTTACTAACTGATATTTATCGACTTATGACACATTCAGACGCTTCAAAACATCCGTTACATGGCACCTTACAAAGGGCAGCCAAACATCAGCCTAGAAAAAGGTTTGGTCAAAACTTTTTGCACGATGACAGTATCATCAGTCAGATTGTGGACTCTATTGGTCTTAACCGAGACGATAATTTGGTTGAGATTGGGCCAGGTATGGGCGCGCTAACGGAACCTTTATTAGAGCAAGTCGATGCCATGACAGTGATTGAGCTGGATCGTGATCTGGCCAGCAGCCTGCGTATTCGTATTGGCGCTAACAGCCATTCTAATTTCAATATTGTCAATACCAATGCCATGCAGTTTGACTACTCAACTCTTTATGATAAAGAGGCTGAGGGCGTTAAATCGAACAAGCTTCGTGTCGTAGGTAACCTGCCTTATAATATTTCTACTCCGCTTTTATTTACCTTATTGGAGTACTCAGATATTATTGAAGACATGCATTTTATGCTGCAAAAAGAAGTCGTAGAGCGCATCACCGCTGATGTGGGCAGTAAGATATATGGCCGTTTATCAGTTATCATGCAGTATTACTGTGAAACGGAATATTTGCTAACAGTACCAAGAGGCGCCTTTAATCCGCCGCCAAAAGTAACCAGTGCTGTATTCCGTCTACGTCCCCACCTTACCAAGCCGGTACAAGCAGAAGATGAAAAACTGTTTGCGTTAGTGGTGCGTGAGACGTTTAACCATCGTCGTAAGACCTTACGGGCTATCTTTAAGCAGTCTTCATTAATGGCAACATTGACTGATGAGGATTTTGCCTCCATTCGTATCGAAGGCAATGCTCGTCCTGAGACCTTGGATGTCAAAGATTTCGTGGCACTAAGCAACCTAGTAAATAGTAAACTACAAAATCAGCCTGAAGAGGGCGATGATTGAGCGACAAGGCTAGGGCACTATGACGAGGACGGTCTAAATTAAAACCAATAAAAGAGTAAATACTACCAATCAAACTGAGTGAATATATGAAATATCGTTCCGAGTATGTTATCGGAGATTTACAAGGATGTTACGCGGCCTATCTAGATCTTCTAAAAAAAATAGACTTTGACCCTGCTCAAGATAAGTTATGGTTTGTGGGAGATTTAGTAGCTAGAGGCGAAGATTCTTTATCCACCTTACGCCATGTCAAAGGCTTATGTGAGCAGGGAGCGGCTGCCACTGTATTGGGCAATCATGATATTAATTTAATCGCAGTATGGCGCGGTTTTGCTCCCTTAAAGAAAAAAGATCAAACTGAGGCTATTTTCAAGGCACCAGATTGTAATGAGCTGCTTAATTGGCTTCGTTGCCAGCCGTTAATGGCTTTTCCTAATGAGCAGACGGTATTGGTTCATGCGGGTATTCCACCGCATTGGAAAATCAGCGAGGCAGCACAATATGCCGGTGAAGTACAAGTACAACTTTCTAGTGGTTTTTTCCAACTTGATAGGGTGCTACCGCATCTGTATAGCGGGGAAGCAGATGATTGGTCAGACAAGCTCAATGGCTTTACCCGTATTAGAGCCATCACCAACTATCTCACTAGAATGCGGCTGTGTAAACAAGACGGCTCTCTTGAGTTTAGCTTTAAATCCAGCTTGACTGATAAAATGCCGGAGTCATTCCGTCCTTGGTTTGAGTGGGAAGTGCCTCGTGATCGTAAGATTCTATTCGGACACTGGGCAGCATTAAAGGCTGAAGTTGATCTGCCTACTGTTAGAGCTCTAGATGGGGGCTGTGTCTGGGGTAATTGTTTGGTGGCCTATCGATTAGCAGATGGTAAGATTTTTACCTCTTCAGATAAGTGCCCAAAATTTTAACTAAAAAAGCACAAGTTAAAAATGACTTGTGCTTTTTATTGCCTATAGGAAAGTGCTGTCCTATCAATCTAGGATTAAAATATAGTGCTAGAACTTAAGGGTGAATAACAGCCATTTAGGAAGGCGCAGATTTCAGAAAATAGCAAATATAAGCCCAAAATGTATCTACGACCGGTTCTCAATAGGCGGTAAATAATTTTTTGGTGGTGGTTCAAAAAGTAGGCTGACATTAGACATACCCATGATTGATGTAAAAGAAAGCTAAATCAAAGGCTTTAAAGTGATTTTCCAGTTTTTTAGAAAAGTTACAACTTCGCCTAAATGCTCGCCTTACTCGATGTCTGATAGTGTAATTATTACCTTCAATGCCGACCGTGAAAAACTTGCCAATGACTTGGGTAAAGCCCTTAAAACCGGTAACAAAGCTATCCCAGGTATCACTAGCGATTCTAGCACAACTTACGCCTAAGGCTTTCAGCTTAGCTTTAAGCTTTTTGACAGTGTTAAGGTCTCGTTTTCCCCACACATAGGCAACAACTTCACCTGTGTCACGGTGATAGGCATAAATTAGCCATTGTTTGTTGGTCTTTTTACCTACGAATGTCCAAAGCTCATCGATTTCAAGACAGTCGTATTGCCTTTGCTTGGGGGTTATTTGGTAGTGACACTTTTTTAGGGTGGTCAGTACTTTGCCTTTGCTGATTCTCTCAACGCAAGC
>NZ_FUGE01000206.1 GCF_900162825.1 Psychrobacter piechaudii | reverse complement strand
ATGGATGGGGCGCTATGGCACCAACCAAGTTTGGATCAAGACAATGTGACCATGCTTAAATTGCCTCCCTACTCACCTGAACTTAACCCTGCTGAACAGGTATGGCAGTACCTTAAACAGCATTGGTTATCTAATCGCTGTTTTGAGAGTTATGATGCGATTGTCGATGCGGCATGTGACGCTTGGAATGCATTGTGTAATCAGACTAACTTAATTAGGTCTATCACTCAGCGGGAGTGGTGCGACTTGAGTGTTATTTTTTAGAATTGGTATAACATTTTGAAAATAGCAGGCACAGCTAAAAAATAACGCATTACTCCTACTAATAGCAGCATGCAAGCCGTTCTTAATGCAGGCACATCGAACCCTGCAAAAAGCGCATAGCCAAAAGCAGTTATGGCAGCAATGATAAAAGCACATTGCCAGCGCGGTAACCAGTAGTAAATACTGGGTCTAAATCGATTAATCAAACCCGTTACCAAGGTGGCACATAATAAGCTTAAAAATAAAACATGGGTACCAGAGATGGCCAATAGATGGGATATGCCTCCAAACTGATATAAAGCCGTCATGTCGTCGCTAATTAAGCTGCGATCCCCGGTTAGTAGACTTAGAGTTACCGCGACTTCATCTTGGCTGTTTTTGATTTGAGAATTTGCCTCACTTGCCTGCTGTGAGCGCTTAAGCATCAACTGCAAAAAATGCTCACGAAACTTATAGCGCATGACATCTATCTTTTGCTGCAGAGTTAACTCAGTCGCAAGCCTTATAGAGGGATAGTGCGTTTCCACAATAAAAGCCTTTGCCGTGGCATGGCGGCTACTTAACCAGCGGTATTCATCAAACTCATCAGCATTTGTTTTATCTTTTAATTCAAGTGGCTGTAAAGCCAGCTTCATTCTCAATTGTTGATTGGGGGCTAACTGATTAAGCTCGCGGTCCTTATTTTGATAGCTTTGTAGCATAACCTTCATTGTCACTGGCAGCTTACTTAGACCAGATACGTCCGCTACTGATTTATTATTGTATAAAGAGTCCAGCTGAATATCAGACAACTGAACCAATTGCCGATAGCCTTGCAGTACCTCGCCCTCTTCAGCTTCTAGACGCTTATCACTTAACCCCATTGGGCTAACCGTAGCTTCTAAATAAAGGGGCTTTTGAGGAGAGGCTTCTATAAAAGCTAAGCGCTGTGCCACGCTATTACAGAGCACAGCCAGTAACAACAGCAGCAAAGTAGCTAGCTTAATAATGGGCTTAAAAAGCCCTTGCTGCCGCATCTGGGCATAAGGGTTAAGATAGATCTGAGTGATGATTTTAGACGACGCTATAGGAGGTGAAGCGTTTGATTTTTATCTTTTTAAGAGTAATGGGATCAGATAAGACAGGGAGCACAACAAGGCTATTAACGTCAGTAATACATAAGCGGCTACCTGCCAGCGATCACTGCCTACTTGGTGGGGGATATTGCTAAGAGCATAGAGCTGGCTCGGGTCCAGCTCCAAAATGGCCAACATTAAAGCAATTGCTAAAATCCCTGCTAACCAAATCAAATAAAATCCTTAGTAGTGGGTCAAGATCATCTCTGATGCTTGATTTAATGAAAACGGTTTAATCGTCGAAATTTTCCCATTTACCATTTTTTAGTAGCATCTGACGGTCGGCCATGGCTGCCAAACTTCTATCATGGGTTACCATTAATAATGCTGTTTTCATCGTGTCCTGTAACTCCGCCAATAAGCCAAAGATACTTTGGGCATTATCATAGTCTAAGTTACCGGTTGGCTCATCAGCCAATACCAATGAGGGCTTAGTCACCAAGGCTCTAGCAATGGCCACTCGCTGCCTTTCACCGCCCGATAACTCACCCGGACGGTGCTCTAATCGATGTCCCAACCCTACTCGCTCTAGCAAATCTACAGCTTGCTGGCGGGCTTCTTTAATGGGTACTTCCTTACGTAATAACAAAGGCATGGCAACGTTTTCAATGGCGGTAAATTCTGGCAACAGATGGTGGAACTGATAAATGAAGCCCAAATGCTTATTACGCATCTCGCCTCGTTCAGTCTCATTCATATTATTTAAGCACTTACCATGCAACCAAACCTCACCCGAGGTTGGTACATCAAGCCCACCCAAAAGATGCAATAAGGTACTTTTACCAGAACCACTGGTCCCGACAATGGCAATACGCTCGCCTGCATTCACTGTTAAGTCCAGACCAGTTAACACTTGGGTGCGAATATTGCCTTCATCGTAAATTTTATTGATGTTTTTTGCGACTAAAATTTCTGACATACTATTTTCTCAATGGCTATTATTCTAAATGACTTTTTTAAAACTTTTCTATCCTTTAAACCCACTTAATTATTCGTAACGTAGGGTTTGTGCAGGTTGAATGCTGGCTGCACGGCGAGCCGGATAAATAGTTGCCAAGAAACTCAATAAGAATGAAGTGGTGGTAATAATCAACACATCGGTCCAGCGCAGCTCTGTTGGCAGATAGTTAATAAAATAGGCATCAAATAAGTGTAAGTTAAAGACCTGATTTATCCAGCCTAATAAGTCACCTACCGTTAACGCTAAAATCACCCCTAGGATGGTTCCCGCCACAGTACCGATTACGCCAATGACCAAGCCTTGTACCATAAATACTTGGGTAATCAGCTTTGGTGAAGCCCCAAAAGTTTTTAAAATAGCAATGTCTGCTTTTTTGTCAGTGACCAACATAACCAGACTTGAGACGATATTAAAAGCGGCGACAATAATAATTAAGAACAGCAATAAACCCACCATCGCTTTTTCCATTTGAATGGCGCCAAACAAATTACCATGAGTCTTTGTCCAGTCATTAGGATATAGATAGCCTGGCTCAAGGTTAGCTGCTCGCTGCGCCACTTGCGGAGCTAAGAAGATATTATCTAGCTTCATGCGCACCCCTTGAGCACCAGGAGGCAAACGCAGTAAGGTTGCTGCATCGCCCATAGGAATAAACGCCACGAGGTTATCTACTTCACGACTGATATTAAATACACCGGTTAAGGTAAAACGCTTAAATCTAGGAATGACCCCGGCAGGTGAAGGAGAGGCTTCAGGCAAGACTAAAGTTACCTTATCCCCCACTTGTAGCCCTAGCGCTTCTACCATGCTTTCGCCCAAGACAATACTAAAGTCACCATCTTTTAAGGTATCAATGCTGCCCTCTACCATATGCTCATTAATAATAGAGACGTTTTTCTCGTATTCAGATTCAACCCCTGTGACCATGATGCCTGCTACCTGACCATTTGAGGTCAACATCCCTTGTAATTCAATAAAGGGAGCCACCGCAACCACTTCAGGATCTTTCTCAATTTTATCGGCCAGACCTTTCCAATCAGAAATAATCTCACCTGAGCTGACAGTGGCTTGTGGCACCATCCCTAAAATACGAGTTTTAAGCTCCCGGTCAAACCCATTCATCACGGATAAAACCGTAATTAATACGGCAACCCCTAGGGTTAATCCCACCATTGAAATCAGTGATATCAAAGAGATAAAGCGGTTACTGCGCTCAGCGCGCGTATAACGTAATCCTAAAAATAAGGCTAATGGACGAAACATAATTCAGGCTCTTAACCGGTTAGAAGTTAACTAATAAGTAACTATAAGATAATAACTAAAATGATAATTAAAGGGTCATGCTAAATAGCAAAGCCCATAGTTTGACACAAACACAGCTAACTTGGCTATGTTTGATTGATGCAATTATTTTAATATATCTATCTGTGACTTGTTTTATTAACCAAAAACTCTTAATTTACTAATAGTAATAATGGCATATAGTGTTCATGGCTTCTTATAG
>NZ_FUGE01000207.1 GCF_900162825.1 Psychrobacter piechaudii | reverse complement strand
ATGCACAAATCGCCATAACGCTTGGGTCTGAGCAAAACTGCTTTTAGTATCCATAGTTGCTTTCATACCAGCATGTAGATAACCGTTTGGGTGAGTGTGATTGTGTACGAGTTGTTGATATCGTTTGATGAGCCTCGTATCTAGCTCCATTTTATCTATGCCATACTACGCTATTTTATCAAATTTATGCTCAATGATAAATTGTGTAGATACCTATGCCATCTAGGTAAGGGGCTATTGCTATTAATGGGCTTTGAAACCTATTTATTAAGGCTGTTATTTACTTAACGAATCACTGATATCTTTGATGTCATGTAAGATTTTAACAATCTCAGCTTGGGTGAAGTATCTTGGCACTGAATAAGTGTCCCTTACTTCTACGGCTGCTGCTTTGGCAATCTTTATGAAGTCAGCTTCATTGATGCCTTTTACGCTACGATCAATATTGGTTTCTTCAATTAAAGCTCTGACTTGAGCAATTAAATAATCTGCCAATTTACCGTCATCCGCTTTAGATTGAGCGGTATCTACCACCCCAGCTTTTTTAGCCAAAGTAGCCAGTCTGTGCTCACAAACATCCCGGTTGGCATCTAGGATGTGGGGTAGAACGATGGCGTTAGCGCGACCGTGAGGAATGCTATAAAAGGCACCTAACTGGTGAGCAATAGCGTGCACATAGCCTAAACCGGCTTTATTAAAAGAAATACCGCCGTAATGGGCAGCAATACCCATCTCTTCTCGGGCTTTTAAATTTTCACCGTCTTTATAGGCCACGGGTAAATACTGAAATACGGTGCGGGTAGCAGAAGCCGCGTAATAGTCAGTTTCACTACTGGCATTAACGCTCATCCAGGCTTCTAAAGCGTGGGTTAGCACATCAATACCGGTATCAGCAGTAATATGTGGTGGCATACCTTTCATGATGACCGGATCAATGGCAGCCGCTCGCGGCACCATTCTTGGGTCAATAGATAGAGATTTTTGATGTGTCTTGTCGTCAGAAACCACCGCTCCTAGCGTGGCCTCAGAACCCGTCCCTGCTGTGGTAGGGATACAGTAAAGCGGCATCATTTTACCGGCTTTCAGTAGTCCCATTAGTTTTTGCGGTTTCCGCTTGCTGGCCTGACTCATGGCAATAATTTTTGCCGCGTCAATAACCGACCCCCCACCTAACGCTAAGATGGCGTCGCAGTTATTATCTACTGAGTGCTTGATGCCGGCCTCAACCACACTAAAAGTGGGATCTGGGGTAATGCCATCGTATAGATGAAAACCGATTCCCTTTTGTTGTAGGTAGTCGGTGATTTTGTCAGGAATTCCTAGCTGATTTAGAACGGAGTCGGTGACGATTAAAATCTTAGTCGCCCCTTCGTTGATCATCATATCGCACAGCTCAAAGCAGGACTGATCACCAATGAATAGCTGAGGTCTAGGAATGGGAACCACTAAGGCAAAGGCATGCAAGGCTTTGGCGCGAGTTTTAGCGACGGCCAGATAACCAGCATGATTCAATTTTTTGGGAGTGAAAGCGTGTTGTAAAGTGGCAACTGCCTTGCTAACTGGCATACAAAAATCCTTTTTATATTGCTAAATGTAAGAGTAATAACAGTATAGATATAGTAAACAGGTTGCAAGCATTAAGGAAATAAATTGTAGGTAAAAGAGCGTGACTATAGCGTCTAACTTTGACGTAACAAAGTTAAAGGGCGGTCAAACCTAGGCATTGAATATGGTTAGAAACTATTTTGCCATTATATGAGGGAGATACGGTGACAAAAGGATTTAAAGAGCGGAGATAAACACAAAAGAGATAAGACAGGAGAGATAAAAATAATGGCGGTGAAGGAGGGATTCGAACCCTCGATACGCTATTAACGTATACACACTTTCCAGGCGTGCGCTTTCGACCACTCAGCCACTTCACCGTTTTGAAGCCCCATAGTATACCTAAACCCAAAGCAATTGTCATCTTTGATGGGTTTAATTCGAAACTTATAACAAATAACTTTTTTTGACGTCATATACTGACGCTTAATGTGGTTAAAAACTTTACAGGGTTTACCTCGGTTGCTAGCATAGCCTACCTTTGGGTAAACAGTAACCAAAAGACAGCGGTTACCATAAAATAGTAGCATTCGGCGGGGTTAACTAGAGGCGATAAAAGTGGGAAACAAAACAGGCCAAATACAGATAAAAAATCGGCCAGAAAGTAAGAAGGTTAATACAGCTGTCTTGAAACTAGAGCTAACAGGAATCTGTCTCTATCGACTGTCTGGACAAGTTATCACAAAGTTGATAATAATTGTGAGCTTGATATTTTCAATATCAGCTTGGGCGACAGACTTTAAAGACTGTGGTCAGAACTTCTATCAAGCTCAGGCGCCAGATTACTTAGATCAACAAATACTGAATAAAAGCGTCCCTTTATGCTTTAATGGATTTGCCACTTTATATTCAGGATTGTCGAGAACGCCATTATGGTCAGCAGAGCATTTAACCCGTGAGCGCCTGTATCAAGCTGAAGACTTGCCACGTGAGGACAGCTTCCATAGTGAAAGTCGGTTGCCAAGTGCCATGCGGGCTCAGCTTTCTGATTACAAAGGCTCAGGCTATGATCGAGGGCACTTAGCTCCTAATGGCGACATGGCCAATATCAATCAACAATATGACAGCTTTAGTCTCGCCAATATTATTCCTCAGAGTCCAGAAAACAACCGTTATCTATGGAGAAATATTGAGTCGGTCACCCGTTATTTAACCAAAAAGCATGGGGAAGCCTATGTCATTACTGGAGTGGTGTTTAGTGGCAAAAAGCTAACCCAATTAAACAACCGCGTATTAATACCGACCCATATTTTTAAAGCGATCTATATCCCTGCCACAGGCCAGGCTGGTGTCTACTATGCGCCCAATGACGAGACACAGCGGATTGAGATAATTAGTGTTGATGAGCTAGCCCTACGCTCTAATATTGATGTTTTTCCTAGTATCGAAGCTAAAGCAAAGTCGACAGCTATGCCGTTGCCGGTCAAGGTAGGAGATATTACTGATAGAGAAAAACAAACAAAGCCGGCTGAGGATGAGCCGCTGTGGTATTTGATATTAATTGAGATTTTACGCTGGTTTGTCGATAATTTTTTGAAAAAATAAAAGCCTGACCTTAATCCTGTGGGTGGGTTAATAGAGATTGGCAAGGCGAATTAATGCTTTGATAACCAGCTAATTCATGATAAAAGTAAGCATTGATACCCCATCTAAATAGGTTGAATAGGCCAAAGGAGTGAGTCGCTATGACGCAATCTACTGAAAATAGTGCAGAACAAGAAACGTTGAATGCTGCACCATTTGCTTTCAAACCTTATGAGAATGATCATCAGAGTCTACAAATCGGTGAGCTGGTCTTTGAGAACCAAACTGATAGAGTCATTGCTTATGGTGATATTGAGATTACTAAAAATGAGCAGGGGCTGAGCGAAGCATTAAAACTACAACAGCTATTTAATCTCATTGTTGCCGAGTTGCAGTCTGCTAAGCAAGCAGGTAATTTTACACAAGATTCTAATAAACAAGGCTTATTAGATAACCAAGACTCATTCAGTAAGGAAGTAGACAATCCTTTTTCATAACTATAACCGTTAAAAAATAGAAGGGTAATAATTAATTGATTTAAAACTTTTTTTTTAATCATTAATGGTTATAATTAACTATACCTCTCAGGGTAGTTTAATAAAAAACGTCTTGACCGAATTAAATTCAGTGTCTAAGATATCTCAATCACGAAGCAATAATAGTAAGTAGTGGTTTTCCATATTTGAACTCCAAGTCAATTAGGTTACTGCAAAAACTAACTTTGAATATTTTTTCGAAAGGAATCGTAGTATGAAACTTTTAAATCAATCAGTATTAGCACTTTCAGCTTTAGGTCTTGCCACAGTAGCTATGGCTGCTGATCCATTAGCCAATACCACTTGGCAAACTTATGACAATGGCGAACCAAAAGCGCTTGTTAAAATCACAGAATCTGGCGGTGTGTTAACCGGTAAAATTATTTCTACCAACCGTCCTGAAGGCAAAAAGTTTGTAGGCCGTACTGTAATGTCAGGTCTAAAAGCTGACGGTGGTGGTAAATATAGCGGTGGTCAAATCACTGACCCAGAAAACAACAAAACGTATCGTTTAACTGCAGAGTTAAAAGGTAGCGATTTAAAACTAAAAGGCCACTTAGGTCCATTCTCACGTAGCCAAACGTGGAAGAAAAAATAATTTAGCCAAGATAATTAGCTAAATTAAAAAAAAGAAGCCAGATAGCAATATCTGGCTTTTTTTGTGGCTGTTTTCTGAGGGACTGCTTTTTCAAGGATTATACCAATTCTAAAAAATAACACTCAAATCGCACCACTCCCGCTGAGTGATAGACCTAATTAAGTTAGTCTCATTACACAATGCATTCCAAGCGTCACATGCCGCATCGACAATCGCATCATAACTCTCAAAACAGCGATTAGATAACCAATGCTGTTTAAGGTACTACCACACCTGTTCAGCAGGGTTAAGTTCAGGTGAGTAGGGAGGCAATTTAAGCATGGTCACATTGTCTTGATCCAAACTTGGTTGGTGCCATAGCGCCCCATCCATGACCACCACGGCATGCGGACCTTCAAGAACAGCTTTACTGATTTCCTCCATATGCAAT
>NZ_FUGE01000210.1 GCF_900162825.1 Psychrobacter piechaudii | reverse complement strand
AGGAGATTGTGTTGTCATGTTAGTGTCCACGATTATTTGTTCGTGGACACTATCTCGCATTTTTTAATAGAAAAAAAGATGGGATGGTCGGATGCTTACATTAAAGTTACCAATACAGAGTGTAGTTTTAATAAAGCAAAGGCCCCTCTAATATTTTAGAAGGGCCTTTATTAATAAAGTTTTTGGTTTACAAATAGATTAGCGAACTGTTGTTTAGCAGTGAATTATTTAATTAAGAACTTGAGTCCTTTTCTAAACAGATCACTATAAGGAGGTAACATGATATTCATCGCATTAAATTTGGACTGCACAAAGACCGGTTTCATATGGCTTAAGCGCTCAAAACCTGCTTTTCCGTGATAAGCGCCTATTCCTGAATGACCCACACCACCAAAAGGCAATTCATGCTGGGCCACATGCATAATGACCTCATTGACGGCTACCCCACCTGAAACGGTGTAATTGCGCACGTAGTCAATATCATCATTGTTCTCACCAAAGACATATAAGGCTAACGGACGTGGACGACTGTTGACAAACTCAACCGCGTCACGCAACCCATTAATATGTACTAGAGGTAAGATAGGTGCAAAAAGTTCATTTTGCATTACCTCACTCTCTGGATCAGGATTTAGGACAATCACTGGCGGCATTAGACGAGTTTCTGTATTGGCTGCAACGTTGGTCAATGGAACAACTTGCTCATTAGGTAACTGTTCTAAATACCCTTGAACTCGCTTAAATTGACTGTCATTAATAATGTGGGTGTAGTCTTCATTATTAGCTATATTTGGGTAATGCTTTTCTACCCACTCTTTTGCCAATTTAACAAACCTACTGTGCAGTGAAGAGTTAATCAATACATAATCAGGGGCAATACAGGTCTGACCCGCATTTAGCGTCTTACCCATCATTACTCGATTGACTGCATTTTCTAAATTCACTTCGTCCGTTATAACAACTGGAGATTTTCCGCCCAGCTCTAAAGTCACAGGCGTCAGGTTGGGGGCAGCAGCAGCCATAACTTGTTTGCCCACGTTGGTTGAACCAGTATAAAGTAGGTGATCAAAAGGCAAGGAACTAAAAGCCACAGCCAAATCAACTTCCCCAATCACCACAGACACCAGATCAGATGAAAAATGACGAGAGACCGCTTCGGCAAAGGCTTCTGCAAATAGCGGCGCCGATTCACTCATCTTAATCATAATACGGTTGCCAGCAGTCAGCGCATCAATCATAGGACCCACCGCCAAGAACAAAGGATAGTTCCAAGGAACCATAATTCCCACTAGTCCTAAAGGTTGAGGCTGGATCTCGTTATGGGCAGGTTTATAGAGAGTAGAGATGGGCACACGGCGGGTTTTCATCCAAGACTTTCCATTTTTCTTGGCATGAGAAATCCCATGGAAGCTTGGAAATAATTCCGCGAAATTGGTCTCATCTTTACTACGATGACCAAAATCCTGACTAATTGAGTCAGCAAAAATTTGCTTATTTTCAGATAACATGGCTTCTAAACTTTCAAGTAAAGCCTCTCGATCCGTCCATAAATTAATTGGACGCTTACGGCTCAGTTTGTGCATATGTTCAAACTGAGCGGTTAACTGCTCTTTTGTGGTAATGATACTTTGACTCATTCAAACATCCTTATGATTGCGTCATTATTAATTTTTATTTAACTCACTAAGGCTGACATATTTTTTACTATCTATTCAATTTAAAGCTAACTATCTATTTAAAACATAGCAGTTATACCTCACAGGATTACAACCTACGTCGATATATCTGTTAAAAATATCAGGGCAACCGCACACTTTTAGCCCATAATAATCAAGTCGCGCACCTCATCATTCCAAGCACACTGCTTAAGGATAGACTTAACACTGCCTTTTTTATCAGAAATCTTGATTAAATTTAATGCT
>NZ_FUGE01000211.1 GCF_900162825.1 Psychrobacter piechaudii | reverse complement strand
GTTTTTGTTATTTGCGACCGAAAATTGGTGATAACATCTGTAAAAGGTCAATAATTAATTAAAATGTAGCTAAAATCGATTTGTAGTGCGATTGCCCTGGTATGATAGGGGCTTCGTAGGAGTTTAGGTAATAAATGGTAATGAGGAAATATAAATATTGGTGCGCTCACAGGGAACAAAACTAAAATATAAAAGCCTTTATCTTAAAGGCATACAGTAGTCTTTATTATTATATGTACAACAGTATGTACAACATACAAACCCTAAGCTTCATCAAGTCACCTAGATAAAATATTAAGAAACGTAAAAATGCGTAACTCATTGAAGTAAATGGGCTACGCGTTTTTTTTGTGCATGCTATAAAGTCGAGAGGATGATAAAAAGTATTAAATTATGCAAGTCACACAACAGTAAAACTACTGATATTGACACCTAAGTGTATTTTATATAACATGAATATAATTCATTGAAAGTTAAATAAGATGAAATTTATTAATTTAAAACCAAGTCAAAAACTCATTGATTTGAGTAAAGTTAAGGTTCTTATCCATCCGCAGGCTAAGGATGCACTCACTCTATGGCAACGGCTTAAATCCAGGAATACTGAAATAGACCTTTTCGTTTTAGACAAATTCTATCGACCACCTCTAAGGCTGATAGCGGGAAATGCCAGCACACTGTATTTTATTAACGATTTTGCTAGGGTCAATAACATATTGATATCAAATAGCTCAGATAAGTACCCATGCTTAATCACACCTGAAAGCATCCAAGATATTCAGATGCTGGCATGGGCTGAGGTTGTCAAGTTGGTGTTTTCGAAAGATATCCATCATCCTCAGTTGTTTAAAGCACTCAAAAAGATGGCCCCAAAATCTGTTATCTATAAATTGATGAATATTGATAGTCTAACGATCGATAACTATTGCAGCTTTGCTAATATAACCAAAGCAAGTTTTGAATACCAGCAATCTAAGACAGCAGTAGAAGATAGCGTAGTAGGACTTCCTATGAGTATGGATTGGCTAGTGAATTAACTATGGTAAATATTAACAACGATAAGTTGAGAACAGCACTAGATAAATTGGTACCGGCGAG
Organism: Psychrobacter piechaudii; assembly: GCF_900162825.1. GTDB lineage: Bacteria > Pseudomonadota > Gammaproteobacteria > Pseudomonadales > Moraxellaceae > Psychrobacter > Psychrobacter piechaudii. The sequence continues at coordinate 4,673 of NZ_FUGE01000211.1, read as the reverse complement.
ATCTCCTGCCAGCCTGAAGATACAAAATCTCATTATTTACGTTGTGAGCTTGAAGCCGGGCTTTGCTTTAAATAGTGAGTTTATTCCTAAATCATCAGAGATGATCTTTACGATCAATGAGTGCGATGACATAGCAGATGCGATTGTTAAAGCTAAAAAGATTGAAGAGTGGGCTGTCTCATACATGCTCGTCCTGTTTTATAAAAAATATGGGGCAGTAGATAGTAAAAGCCATGCTTGGCAATTTATGAGTGCTTACCTGCAAATTATTTTAAGGATCACACTGCGAGAGGATAAACACTTTGCGAAAGTGAATCAGCTGGGTGTACGAGTTAGAATGGGATTGAATGTTCATAATCCTCAGTATGAAATCCTTAATGACCTCATTCATATTCATAATCAGCAGAACACATTAGCTGGCGTACTTAATGGCATTCGTCAGTATGAAACTTTAAAAAAGCAGTCAGAGGCTTCAGGGGAGGTCATCAATAAAAATCTGGCAGGAAAGATTGGTCGTATTCGACTGGCTTATGAGGTCGTAGCTGAAGATAAGAAGTTTGTAGGTAAGACCTATTCTAAAACTAGTAATAATGAAGCTTTCAAATCAAATTTAGATAAATTTTACTATGACAGTGAGGATGAACCCCTTAGAGCCACAGCATTCGGGATAAAGCACCAGAATGATAATGTATCGTACGATGAGAACCTTGCAGATGATGATCCAGAAGCGCTTTTAGATAATGACTTCAAGCCATCTAAGCATACAGCCAAGTCTTCAGAGCTTCAGCAATGGAAGCTTAAAAACAACTATCGTCACGCAAGGCGTAATGGGTTTGGTTTCCCAACCAGCTTACGTCAGCTAAGTTTAGCCAATATTCAAATGCTGTTTAATAGGCTCTGGCAGCTTTTAATGATTTCAAATGATGGCAGTCGTTCTAGCTATACCGTTATTTTGATTGCACTTATAAGTGGCCGTAGGGTTCAAGATGTCATTTACGAGCTGGGCCTAGATAAGGGTCAGCGAACTTGGTTAAGTTATAAGAAAGGGATTAATAGTAGCTATCATACTTTGAATATCACAGTAAATGTCACGACAAACCGCAGAAGTCACCTATTACCACATAGGCAAAGTTTTGATCGTGAATTTACTTTACCAATTCCGATTGAAATACAGTCTGATGTATGCTGAAAAAAACGGACAAAAATATTTGGTAAACTAGAATCCTAAACAGGAGTTTACCATGAGTAAGAAAAGAGTAGAATACAGCGACACTTTCAAAGCTGAAGCCATCGCCAAAGTCAAAGAAAATAACGGCAACATCAGTCAAACGGCTAAAGAACTTGGCATACCCATGAACACACTAGCAAACTGGCATAGGAAGGCTGAAAGAGGCGTACTTGCAGGCACCCAAAATTACAATTCTGAACTCATAGCCGCCTTGGATGAAATCAAAGACCTAAAAAAACAACTAAGAATCGCTCAAGAGGAACGAGAAATTCTAAAAAAGGCAACGGCGTACTTTGCCAAGAATCAATAGCCAAGTACGCCTTTATGCAAGAGAATCGATTGAAATACTGCATACAACGTATGGTGACCGTATTTGAAGTCAGCCTATCAGGCTACTATGACTGGCTAAAGCGAGGCATGAGCAAGCGAAAACAGCACCACAATCGCTGTGAGTTACTGGTCAAATCCGCTCATATGGATACACAGCAAAGCTATGGGCATGAACGTTTGCATCAGCATTTAACCAGCCAAGGACACGACATCAGCCTGTACATGGTTCGGCAAATCAAGCAAGAACATGGTATTTACTGCAAACGCCACAAGCGATCTAAGGTGACTACTGACTCAAATCATAATAAGCCTGTGTATCCAAACTTGTTAGAACAGCAGTTTGATGTGGCAGCACCCAATATCGCTTGGGTTAGCGATATTACCTATATTTGGACCAATGAAGGCTGGGTGTACTTGGCAGCATTCAAAGACTTGTACAGCAAAGAGATTGTGGGATATGCTCTAAATAAGCGTATGACCGCTGATTTGGTTTGTGAGGCTTTAAACAATGCCATTAAATACAAACGCCCTGCTCGGGGCTTAATCGTGCATTCTGACAGGGGTAGTCAGTATTGTAGCCATCAATACCGCCAAATCATCGACAAGTATGGTTTTGCTGGCTCTATGAGCCGAAAAGGCAATTGCTACGATAACGCCCCGATTGAAAGCTTCTGGGGTCAGTTAAAAAACGAGCTGATTTATCACAAAGTCTATGAGACTCGTGATGAAGCCATTAAGGATGGGGTTAGATATATTGAGATTTTTTACAACCGTCAACGAATACAAAAAGGGTTAGGATTTAAGTCGCCTACTCAAGTATTCCAAGACTTTTACCGTCAGGCTGCCTGATGAAATCTACCAAATGTTTTTCTCCGTTGTTGACAGCAGAGGTCAGTCTATTCTAGAACAACCAACTTTCATTGAGCAGACTCAGATTTTCGATAGTTTAAAAGACCTAAAACGTCAGCTCAACCTGCCAACTTTAAGTTATCAGCATATTGAATCAGCACTATATAGCATCATAAAAAATGAATTAAACGAGCCGTTACATGCTGATTTAATAACAGCAGTTGATGTAAAGCATAGTTCACCTCTTTATTATACGAGCATTAGCACAAAGAGCTTAAATGATACCTATGTTCAAGCTATATCTTTGATGGCAAGGATGTGTGGCACGGAGATTCAAAAGCAACTATCTTATAATGGCCTAGCTATAAATAATAAACCCTACATCGGTAGTGACATGGCTTTAAACAGGGGTATCTGCCAAAGGTTCTTTGAACAGTTAGCAGGTGCCGTTGAAAGCTATAATGGACGACTTATTAGAGACCTAAGTATTAAACAAGATCGTTATATTGAACAGTTTAATGCTTATAGTATTTGGCTTTGGCATATCATTATGATTCAGACGGGCATTAGACCTGTCGTCCATGCCCCAGGTTTATTAAACCAATTTGATTTTCGAGCTAGACTATTTTGGGTCTCAGACAAAGAAGAGCGTCAAGGACAGAGCCAGGGTAGGCTTATTCCACTAAGTCAGTTCTTAATAACAGCCATTCAAAATTATATAGAGTATATAAAGCAGTTTGCAGCACTACACAATGTTATATACCCGTCTGTACAATTTCCAATAGAAGACATTCTAAACTCTCGCCAGCCTTTAATTCAGCTTTTTAGTAAGAACCCTAGAGGCTTTTCAGGTATTACGCCAAGCAAAGTACGTTATCAGTTAAAGAGCTTTTTTAGTCATCAAGATAACTGGCTTCGACATCAACTGCGTACTTTGCTGACTAACAGAGCGCCCGAGCATTTAATACGCGCCCTCTATGGTCATGAACAGCCTGACCAGGAGGCAATGCATCCAATGTCATCGCTATCGATTAATGAGATTAAGAGTTTAAGTGATTATCTTGATGAGGTGGCATGTGAACTTAATTTGAAACAGGTAGGGGTAAGCGTATATGGCTAATTTAGTTGCACATGAATTAAGAGCGCAAAATCGTAATAGCACTCACCAAGATATCAAAGATGAGGCAAAAAGCCTGGTACAGTCTTATATGAGCATTAATCCACTCAAGCAAACGACTAAGCTGTCTGATTATTATCAGGATATAAACATTCTTTTGGAGAATGCCTTTGATACACCGTTTAGCTTTCAGCTGGCTCGTCAAGGCTTTTTAGAAGCTATCCGCGCATATAACCAAAGGCATAATACTCATTTAGATGAGCCAGTAGTTCCCGTTTTAGCAGAGCGTGACACGTTAAACATTGGATATGAGTGGTTTGTACAGGGTTCTCAAGTGAGCCTGGCTGTCCAAGATATGATTGGGATATGGCAAAGAAAAAGGAGGTTTAGCACCAGTGACTTAATTGAATCAGCGATATTTTGTAGCATTGTCTATGGCGGTATTAATGATATAGCAGTATTGAAGTCTTTCTATAACTGGATGCTAGGCAGTCGAGATGTTTATAGGTTAGATTTTACTAAAAGCAAAAGCGCAGAAGCCATTCAAAGCTTAGCGGTAATTGTGTTAACTGTGAAGGATGATAGTTATGGCTGTCATGAAACAGGGAGCAATAAGTTAACTAACTCTTCTGACAGTGAATTAAGTCGTTATGTTGAGTATATCCCTGATGATATGACACTGTGTTTCTTATACGCGCTAAAAGGGAAGAGTATTAAACATGAGAGTATCAAGTCTTTTGATACCTTGATTAATGACATTAGCAAGAAACTGAATCTCAATAATAAAGACAGGACAAAGCCAGGGTATTCGCAGCTAATTAAATATGCAAACTACCATTGGAGACAATTAGAAGGGTCTAATCTTGATAATGCTTTATCTACTATTAAGCAAGGCAAGGTTAAAACAACAGGTCTGCCTAAAGACAAGCTGATTAACTACAATCGAGAGTCAATTAATAAAAGTCCTAAGCCATTAGAGTGGCATGAGTTGTTTGAGGTAGTCACTGCACAACGCTCTACTGATAGCAAAAAGAGGAGTAGCTACCCTGCATTTAGTAAAAATTTGATTAGAGAGGTTCAGGAAGCACTTAAAGATACTAGGGTGGGTTCCATCAGCTATATCGAGCAGCTGCTTAATGATTTTCCTCA
>NZ_FUGE01000216.1 GCF_900162825.1 Psychrobacter piechaudii | reverse complement strand
ACGCATTGACATAGTTCCACACGAAGTTTACTGAACCGCTTAGACGATTCAGCTCTTTTATGTGTTTGTTTTTAATGCGTAGCTTGAGTGTTTTCATATATTCAGTATGGCAAGATTAATTTTAGCTTACAACCCTTTAACGACTTCTTACGACAGTGTGTGTCGCCTTATATCCACCCCCTGAAGTGGGTGGTTTTACGGTGACTGGTGATAAAAATTGAAAATTTTACACATACATGCTGTGTTTGTTTGGAAGAAACTTACCCCAATCTCTGCCTTTTTTAGTTATCATAGTGAGTTAACACTATCACCATCATTCATGGTAAATAACCCCTAAAAAAAACATTTGTTGATTATGGCTGTTTTAAAAATGAATAACAATACTAGCCCAAATAATATTCCAATTCTGCGTACCCTATTAAACGCCGACTATGAAAGCACTCATGATGCCATGCTAAACACTACTCTGTCTCGAATTGAGCAGAAGAAACAAGGCATAATTACTCCAGATGAGTTATGGGTGGTTGAGCATAACGATGTTTATACTTTAGGTCAGGCAGGCAAAGAGGAACACATTTTACAACAGGTAGATACGCCCATCATTCATACCGATCGCGGCGGTCAAGTAACGTGGCATGGCAAAGGGCAGCTGGTCCTGTATTGGCTTATTGATTTAAATGCAGCCAACTGGTCAGTCCGTGATATGGTATCTCATGCCGAACAAAGTATTGAAGATGTGTTAAACAGCGCTTTAACTCATGACTCACACGAGAAAAGCTTTTATGCTAAATCTCGGCGTGATGCCCCTGGAGTGTATATATACAATAACGATGACTTGATGCTAGGAAAAATAGCTTCCCTAGGTTTTAAAATTAAACATGGCTTTAGTTATCATGGCATTGCTTTAAACTTAACCTGTGACTTGGCAGTGTTTAACGCCATTAATCCTTGTGGCTATGCCGGCATGCAAATGTTAAAACTGGAAGACTTTGTTGACTTAGCGGCGACATCAGAAACGGCAATCAGTGATTTAGCAGTAACCAAACAGTTGCTGTCAAACATTCAGCAACGTCTTGCAGGCGATATTAAACTAAATCCTATCAATAAATAATAACTTTACTCATCATGAGAACTAAGCTATGACTTCAGACACAAGCTCTAGGACACCAATATCATCCCCTGAATATACTGATCCCAATGCTACGGCAACCTTAGAGTCTGTACCTACCCATGAGGCCAATCAGACATCTGCAACTAATAGCTTGCTTGCTGATCCTAATACCTTAATACTGAATGAGTTATTAAGCGATAAAGAGACGCCTTGGCAAGTTCATAATTTTAAAATCATAGATAAGTCAGTGACTCAAGATCAATTACTGCCCTTTATCTATCACCATGATGCCCTATCTGAGGAGCTAAAACAGCTTCATCCTTTAACCCGCAATCTGTTAAAACAGTTTCAAACCCCAATGTCAGCACAACAAGCGGCTGAGCTATTAGGTATAGACGCTGCATTAGTTCCTACTCCTTGGATGGTTAAAATCACTGGGACTCTGGTTATGTTCTGCGAGCGGCTACAAATTGCCCTAAGATTAAAGTTTACCAATACTGCTAAAGATTATGACCCTGTTTATACCACGACAGCTGACCAGGCCCTACAAGCCTCGATGCAAGACTGGCACTTTTATGGTGACATTTTTGTGCTTAATAAAGGCAGTAAACCGCTTATCATGACCGCTGACCCTGATTGGATAGAAATTCCACAACTGCCAGAGTATCAGCTATTACCTGGTGAATTCGGCTTGGCTACCTTGGCCTTATTAGAAGAAAACAAGTCCTATATTACTAATTTGCAAGAGGCTATTAGCCAAAGATTGGTATAGCAATTTAACCCAATAAATCATAAGATTAGGTTATAGATAGACAATCTTATTTGCTTTAACCAAAATCAGATTAATAGGTTACAATAGCCAATAGTAAATGAACCTCTAAAGATAAAAAGGATGTTGTATGCAATACCGCTCTAAGACCTCAACTTCAGGCCGTAATATGGCAGGTGCTCGTGCTTTATGGCGCGCCACAGGTATGACAGATGGTGATTTTGACAAACCCATTATTGCCATTGCCAACTCATTTACTCAGTTTGTTCCAGGTCATGTCCACCTAAAAGACATGGGACAATTGGTAGCAAGAGAGATTGAAAGATTCGGCGGTGTTGCCAAAGAGTTTAATACTATTGCTGTCGATGATGGTATTGCCATGGGTCACAGCGGTATGCTTTATTCGCTACCAAGTCGTGACTTAATTGCCGACTCTGTTGAATATATGGTTAATGCGCATTGTGCTGATGCCTTAGTTTGTATCTCAAACTGTGACAAAATTACCCCAGGTATGTTGATGGCGGCTATGCGCCTTAATATCCCTGTAATTTTCGTTTCAGGGGGCCCTATGGAAGCTGGTAAGGTATTGGCATCCGATCTTGCTCTTAGCCACAATTTAGATGCGCCTGTTAATGAAGACGGTAAAGCGATTCGTAAACTAGACTTAGTTGATGCGATGATTGATGCCGCTGATGACAACGTTAGCGATGCAGATGTGCTTGAGATTGAACGTTCAGCCTGCCCTACTTGTGGCTCATGCTCGGGTATGTTTACTGCGAACTCAATGAACTGTCTAACCGAAGCATTAGGTTTATCACTTCCAGGTAATGGCTCATTGCTTGCCACTCATGCCAAGCGTGAATCGCTATTCTTAGAAGCAGGACGCCGCATTGTTGACTTAGCCAAACGCCGTTATGAGCAAGATGATGACTCAGTATTACCACGCTCTATCGCTACTAAGGCCGCTTTCGAAAACGCCATGAGCTTAGATATTGCCATGGGCGGTTCAACCAATACCATTCTGCATTTATTGGCTGCGGCTCATGAAGCGGAAGTAGATTTCAAAATGGCGGACATCGATCAATTAAGCCGCCGCGTGCCTTGCTTGTCGAAAGTTGCGCCAGCGACTCAGAAATACCATATGGAAGACGTACACCGTGCAGGGGGGGTTTTCGGTATCTTAGCAGAGCTAAATCGTGCAGGTTTATTGACTACGGATATTCCTACTGTTCATAGTAGCTCGCTACAAGAAGCTTTAGAGATGTGGGATGTGATGAATACTGACCATCCAAACCATCAAACTGCTCGTGATTTATACATCGCAGCACCAGGTGGGGTACGTACCACGCAAGCATTCTCTCAAAATAAAGCATGGTCTAACCTTGATCTAAACCGTGAGTCTGGCTGTATTCGCTCTGTCGACAATGCCTATTCTACTGACGGCGGTCTAGCAGTATTATTTGGTAATATTGCTGAACGTGGCTGTGTGGTAAAAACTGCCGGTGTTGATGACAGCATCTTAACGTTTACCGGTCGTGCTCGTGTGTTTGAATCGCAGGATGATGCCGTTGACGCTATTTTGGCCGATAAGGTTGTGGCTGGGGATATCGTCATTATCCGCTACGAAGGACCTAAAGGTGGTCCAGGCATGCAGGAGATGCTCTACCCCACTTCATACCTAAAATCAAAAGGTTTGGGCAAAGAGTGTGCCTTATTAACCGATGGTCGTTTCTCTGGGGGCACCTCGGGTCTATCAATCGGTCATGCTAGCCCAGAAGCCGCTGAAGGTGGTGCTATTGGCTTGGTAGAAGAAGGTGATACCATTCACATTGATATCCCTAACCGCAGTATCAATCTTGAAATCTCTGATAGTGAATTGGCAAAACGTAGAGAAGAAATGGAAGCCCGTGGTAGCCAAGCGTGGAAACCCGTTAGCCGTGAACGTCATGTGAGCCAAGCTTTACGTGCTTATGCTGCTATGACTACCAGTGCCGATACCGGTGCTGTACGTGATGTTAGTCAAGTTGAGCGTTAAACTGTAAATCATTGTTATTATAAAAAGTCAGCTTCGGCTTAATGCCTGTCAGTTAAGAGATTTTATAGCGGAATCGTGAAATTCGTTTTTTCTAGAGCCCCATATTTATGGAGTCATCTGGTTTTAAAAAACCAAATCTCCGCTAAGTCTCTTGCTTAACTGACTGGCATTACAGCTTAGGCTGGGTTTTTTTATGCTTAAAACATATTATTTTTATAACCCATAAAAAACGCTTAACTTATAGAGTCAGTTTCCTGTAAAGTTATTATCTTATAGAGTGAGCATTGTGCTCTTTATACAGAATATAGAACCTCTATCACCTATTAAATAGGAAATACCATGAAGCTCGCAGAAGCATTATTGATCCGAAGTGATTTACAAAAAAAGTTGTTTCAATTAAAAGCACGCATTGCCAATAATGTAAAAGTGCAAGACGGTGATACCCCAAACGAAGATCCCAATGCGCTCATCATTGAAGCCAATCAAGTCATCACCGAGCTTGCCTTACTAATAGAGAAAATTCACCGCACCAATGCTTTGAGTCAAACCAGCGAAGGCGAATCTTTATTGAGCCTATTGAATAAAAGAGATGAATTGGAGATGCGTCATAAACTTTTAATCGACGCCATTGATATGGCCAGTAACGAAGCTGCCCGTTATAGCCCCCGTGAAATAAAATGGAAAGTGATGGTCTCTGTGTCAGCCCTACAGAAGCAAGCCGACGATTTGTCCATGAAGTTACGTAAATTAAATCTTGTTATTCAAGCCAATAATTGGCAAATAGATTTGATGCAATAAGTCCTATTATTCTCTTCTAACCTTCCCTTATTTGCTACAATAATAGTTGGAACTGACTGGGCGAGTGTCAAACCCCTTACCGCCACAACAGGGGGTTGAAAATATTCTGTAGTGGTTGCTAAGCGTTGTGGGCAGGCGTGATTTTTTTACTACTCATGCCCAGCACCCCTCACTTTTCATACGTTACCTATTATAGCTTACTACCAGACACTGACAGTCAGTTTCTCCCTTTCAAGGTTATAAATTTACCAAATCACAAAACTTATTTGTTTTTCATTAACTAAAAAATAACGGTTTTTATTAGTTATTCCTTCATCATAGCTTTCCTTGATACTTTATAATTTATTGTATCCGCACTTAAAATAATCGTATCTCGCCCTAAAATAGCTGCTCTGCTCTAGCCTAACCTACCTACAGGTATAGGGTGAGACTTGTCTTTGTAGGAAGATAAAAAATTATTAACCCTCCTCCCAAAACAATCGGATCAATATGATAGAAAACTATAACCATTTCTTATTAGTTTGCGGCTTTGCCTTTTTACTAGGAGGATTCGCCCCTTATTTTTTAAAGCGACTACCACTCTCCTTACCTATGTTGCAGGTTATATTAGGCCTGACTATAGGCTACTTATGGACCAGCTTTCCTTTTTTAAGTCCTATTGATAATGGCACGTTTGTTGAAAAGCTCTGTGAATTGGTAGTCTTAGTATCATTGGTTGGCGCAGGTATTAAGCTCGACACCCCTTTAAAATATCAAAGATGGCGACCCACCATACGTTTGTTGCTGATAACCATGCCGTTATGCATCGTAGCTATGGCAGCATTGGGTCATTATATATTTAGTCTGAGCCTAGGCGCAGCCCTACTACTTGGCGCAGTACTGGCACCGACCGACCCTGTACTGGCTTCAAGCGTTCAAGTGGGACCGCCTAATGGTGAGGGAGAAGACTTACCTCGATTTTCATTAACCTCAGAAGCGGGGCTTAATGACGGTCTTGCTTTCCCTTTTGTTTACCTTGCTATCAAGATTGCAGAACAATTTACCACCACCGATAAGATAACCTCAAACTTACTACTTGATTGGTTTACCATGGATGTGGTTTGGCGGATTGCAGCAGGTTTAGTTATTGGCGTAGCTGTCGGAAAAATTATTGGACGTATTGTCTTTTCTAACAGAACCAAAGAGACAGCTCTGTCACAAGGCTATGTCATCATTGCCATTACCCTTTTGGCTTATGGGCTGGCTGAATTTATCCATGGCTATGGCTTCATTGCAGTCTTTGTGGCAGCATTTGCCTTTAGGCGCACCCAACATCGGCATGATTATCATGAAGAGTTACATGACTTTGCCGAGCAATCTGAAGGCTTATTGATGTCATTGGTGTTGGTTATCTTTGGGATGGCACTGGGTCAAGGACTCAGCTCTGGCGTAGAGCTGACTTGGCAGGTTTATGCTGTGAGTCTGATTATTCTGCTATTGGTACGTCCCCTCGCAGGGTGGATAGGATTAGCAGGATTGAACTTGCCTCATAAAGAACGCTTTACCATTGCAAGCTTGGGCATACGAGGTATAGGCACATTTTACTATTTGGCTTACGCGCTAAATAAGGGCGTTTTTGATCCCACTGAGGCCAGCGACTTATGGATTATTTGTTCTATTGTAGTGATTGGCTCAATCTTCATCCATGGCGTCACCGCGCCGCTATTAATGAAGCTGTCTACTGGAACAAAGTAACTTGAAGCTGTGAGTGAATAAAATCATCAACTATTGTTGTTGATCAAGCCATTGCAAAATAGTCTCGGTAATCGCAAACTGGCGAATATCGGTACTCATGACCACATCGTAGTTATGCACAAATGCCACAGCAAGCTCTCGCTCAAAATCACACCAAGCCACTGAACCATTATAGCCCATATGGCCAAAGGCAGAGCTTAGCTCCTCACTGCTATAACAACGACTAAAAACTCTATGATAACCCAGACGCCACTGCATGCTGTGAGGATCAGCTGCGGGCATAATGGCATCTGGACCTTTAACATTAATTTGCGATAATTGCTGAAATACTTGCTCAGAGATGAGCTGTTTGCCTTGCCAGCTTCCTTTATTGGCAAGCATGGCATACATCTTAGCCAATGCATCAGCTGAAGCCACATTATTTGCTGCAGGTATTTTTGCCATCAATGCGTCGGCAGTATAGTAATTAAAGCCTGAGCGTCCAGCAGGGACCAAAGCATACTTAAAGTCCTGCATTTGGATGCTACTCATATCAAAATATAAATTGGCAATATCTAAGGTATTTAAAACCGCTCCATCACTATCTTTGTCTTGCTGCTTATAAGCACTCTGCCAGCACGGGTAAGCCGTCATATTTTGATAGATTTGCAAAGTTTGTTCATTATCAGAGCGTAGTTTGGGCTTAGCACTTCTTTTTTTAGGGGCAGAAAGATCAGACTGTGGTTGCTCTTTTACACCAATAAAAGTTTCGAAATCTTCAAAGTTCTTAGTGAGCGTGGCCACATCCGCCAGTTTTTGTTGAGGAACCCCAAAATAAAGACTGCCCTCAATACCTAGCGGTTTTGCCAAATATTCATTGATAACTTCATTTAATGTTTGATTGGTTACCTTCTCTATCAAACCTCCCAATACCCAGCCGGAGACCAGAGCACTGTAAGCACTTGTCGCCTGCTCATTGGCTGGGACTCTAGAGCTCATGGCTTCAACTCGACTCAACATCTGTTGCCAATCAACCATATCTTCCGCGGTATCGGTAACTGACTGAATATTAAATAGCCCTGCTTGATGGGTTAGCACTTGGCGTAAAGTAATGTCCTGCTTGCCATTTGCTGCAAACTCTGGCCAATAATGTGCCAACCGTTGGTCATAGTCCAATAAGCCATTAGACACTAGGATATGAATCAGCGTTACCAATACCCCTTTTCCAGTAGAAAAGTTCAGCGATAAAGTATCTTTGTCCCATGGGGTGTCAGGTACGGCGTAGCCAGCATTGGCTTGTGCAATCAACTCCCCCTTATGATAAACCACCACAGAGCCACCTGCTGGTGCGTCCTCTAATTGTAAATCTCTCATAAGCTGGGTTAATTGTGCTTGCAGATTATCCATAGGCTAACTCTAAAAATTAAATATTAAAAAACAAAGATGAGCAGGCTATAAAGTGTCCATTTATCAAATGATAGCCAGCCTATTATTAATAAGACCCGTTATTAGCGCGGCACCAATAAACGCATGCGGACTTCTTCTTCCAGACTCTCTAAGCCATGCTCCTTACCGCGCTCTAAGGCAGTATCCATCTTACGACCTCGTAGCCACCCAGTACGTAAAGCTATACAAGCCCCTACCCGGTTCCCTGAACCACAATGAAGTAACGTTTTTTTGCCATGATGGGTCCGTAACGCTTTATCAAACTCCAACAGATTGATTTGCTTTAGATCATCAGCCCCTGAAATAGGTAAATGGGTATAATGAATACCAGCTGCTTCTACCGCTGATTTTTCATCAAAAGTCAGCTCAGAGTCAGGCTGTAGGTTGATGATGTGCTCTATACCTGCTTCCGCAATTTTAGTAATTTTTTCTGGAGATAATTTGCCCGTTACTACCGTATTGGCATCTGGAAACTTAGCATTATCTAACACTTGCTCTAACGAAGCTTGTAGTGATGTTGCTTGATGTTCCTGAGTTTCGGTACGCTCTGCTGTTGTTTCAACCTCATTGGCCATATTCTTTCCCTTAAAAACGTAATAAATTCAGCCAAAGCAATGAGCCTTAGCTGAATCCTAATAAATATAACAATGATAGTTTATCTTGCTACCGTTTTAAAGCTTACAGCTTTTTAATAGTACCTGCCAGATGTGGCATATCATTTTTAGCACTATACAAGTCAAATTCAACAGTGCCAGACTGCTGCAGCTTCTTCAGATTATCCCCAATTAACTCAACTTCTGATGGCAGAAGAATGGGTAACTTGAAAGCCACGTCCACAGTGTATGCTTCAGGAAAATCCATTAAGCTTAGACACTTGGCCTTTGACCACATACCATGAGCAATGGCTTTTGGGAAACCAAAAGCTTTAGCAGTTACTGCATGAATATGAATTAAGTTAAAGTCACCTGAGATTTTGGCATAACGGCGTCCAATATCTTCTGGTACTGCAAAGATACTGTGTAAGTCATCTTTAGCAGCAGCAGGCTTTTGGTTAACTGTTTTTGGCTTGCTGTCCTTACTACCTGAATTCTCAGTTTTTTGACGAGATAAATAAGTCGATGTGCCTTCCCACACTAACTCTTCTTCACTATAAACTTCTGTCACAAAGTCAAACTGCTTGCCTTTGTCATGATCACGTAGGTTGGCAAAGCTGACTCGCATAGTCACTACTTCTGAATCAGCGATACGACGATGCTGGGTGACTGAGTTGGCCACGTGTACCAAGCCCAACATAGCAAATGGGAAAGCCTCATCTACCATCATATTCATCTGTAAAGACTGAGACAACACTGCAAAGTAAGTAGGAGGAATTTGACCGTTGTCAGCAAAACCACAAATACGGCGATAATTTTGTAAGTTAGTCTTATTAACTTTTAGCTCATTTACTGTATAAGTGGCTTCAGGTAATACGTTTTTCTTAGCTTTTTTATTACCACCAACGACAGGTAGCAATGACTTAATGACTTTGGGGTAAGTTTGACTGGCTTCAGGTAAGCTTTTAAATTCACGAATGGTCATAATTAATCCTTATTATTAATGTATAGGTAATAGCAAATTATTATAAAAAGAGCCATCGTAATGATGGCCCTTTTCGCGCAAATATCAAAGACAGCTATTGACTTACCTATAGCTAGCCGTTGATATCCTATATAGCTTAATAAAGCGGATTAAGCGCCTAATAAGCTTTGACCACAAACTCGAACGATATTACCGTTAACCCCACCTGATGCTGGTGTTGCTAACCAAGCAGTTGCTTCAGCAACATCAATTGGTAAACCGCCTTGGCTCATAGAGTTCATACGGCGACCGGCTTCACGAATGGTCAATGGAATAGCCGCAGTCATTTGCGTCTCAATAAAGCCTGGAGCAACGGCATTAATGGTTATGCCTTTGCCTTCTTCTTTTAGCTTCTTAGCGGTGGCTTGAACCAGACCAATAACCCCTGCTTTAGAAGTTGCATAGTTGGTTTGACCTAGGTTACCAGCGATACCTGAAATTGAAGATACGCAAACAATGCGGGCATCTTCATTCAACACATCATTTTCAAATAGGTAGTCGTTGATGGCTGCGATACTTTGTAAGTTAATATCGATAACCATGTTCCACTGGTTTTCGTCCATCTTAGCTAGGGTCTTATCACGAGTTACCCCTGCATTATGGACGATACCATCTAAGCCATTGCGTTTGGCAGCGGCTTCAGCGATCTTCTCACCTGCATCTTCAGCTGTGATATCTAGAGCAAGCGTAGAGCCCCCAATTTCACCTGCTACTTTTTGTAGGTCTGCTTGCTGCTGTGGAATATCTAAGCAAATCACATGAGCGCCGTCACGAGCCAATACTCGTGCCATAGACTCACCAATACCGCGGCTAGCACCGGTTACTAAAATTGTTTTACCAGCAAATGGTTTCGACCAATCAAGCTCTTGCACTTTGCCTTCACCAATACGCACTACTTGACCTGAAACGTAAGCGGAACGAGCAGAGATGAAGAAACGTAAGGTAGAATCGATGTTCGCTTCAGCCCCTTTGCTCACATATAGCAACTGTGAAGTAATACCATTTTTAAATTCTTTACCTACAGACTTAACAAAACCTTCAAGAGATCTTTGCGCCAAAGCTTCGCCGATAGTCTCACACTCTTCTGGCGGACGACCAATAATGATTACTCGGCCAGACTTTTCAACTTGACGAGCTACTGGGTGGAAGAAGTCATACATTTGTTTTAGATCTGGGGCATAAGCGATGTTACTGGCATCAAAGATAAGGACTTTATACTTATCACTATTATTTTCACTGTTTTTGGCTTCTATACCAGCGCCCGTTAAAGCGCCTTTATTAGCATCATCACCAGCCACATACACTTCGGCATGAAGCTTATTTAATACGGTAGCAACAGCTTCACTTACGCTACTGTCTTCACCAGCAGCAGAACCAAATAGTACGCTACCACGAACGACTTTCTCGCCCGCTTCAAAACGATCTAACTTAGTTGGTAGAGGTAAACCTAAGTTTTTAGCAACTTTTTTACCTAGTGACGACTGAACAAACTCTCCATAGCGATCTGACATGAAATCTCCTAGTTATATTAATGATTGGTTATTAGTTATGAAAAACCATGCGAAAATAACTTCGTAGCTTTACGTAGCCAATTCACTTGGCCAATTTTATAAGCATGAAAAACAATAAACATGAAAACACAAGTTTAAGGTCTTAATTCAAAAAAATATTTGGGGCATGCTTTAAATTACCCTATATTTTCAATCTTAATGAGACTTATTACATAAAAAACTACGACTACCCAGTTCATGCTAAAGCTTAAAGCCACTTCCTTCAAACCCCCTCAACACTCACCCAGACGCAATTTTTTTGTTAAAAAACCTCACTTTAAGGCTCTCTCAGCAACACTTGCTTCACACTGTTAACTACTTAGTATCATTATTCAACGATATAAGATTGCCAATTATTGACTATGTGATAAAATTAAACCTAATGTTATGTGTAGCCCTTGTAATCATAACATTATATTATTATAGAATAACATTCGCTACAATGCTTTAGTAACAATGTTAAAATTGTCTCTATTGACTCAGTTAATGTTTTCTTATGGTCTAAGTACTAATTTTGGCATAACTGAATAATTAATCATAACTAAGCGGCTTTTTTAAGTCATAAGATATAAGGATATTAAATGAGCAAATCAAATTCTAACAATAAGAAGGCTGATGCCAATTCAGCAGTAACTTCAACTGTAGTAAGTAAAGCAGGTCAATCTTTATTAGATGAAAACACTGCAGACACCGACAATACGCAGCAATCAAAATCGTCCGTTGACTTCTCTGATCTTCAAAATGAAGTAAACTCCTCTAAAAAATCAGAAGAGGATGCCGTAATCAGTAAAGACAGAGCTGCCAAACAAAGAATTGTAGAAGAAGCTAAAGCTCAAGCTGCAGAAGAAAAAGAAAGGGAAGCACAAGAAGCCGCTGATTCGCAAGTTGAGCCGTCTAAAGAGGCTGCCAAAGATTCTGAACAACAAAAATCACAAGAAAGTAGCGAAGAGCAAACTAAAGAGAAATCTGCTACCAAACAAAAAACCAGTAACAAAAAAGAAGATAAGTCAGCCAAAAAAGACGATAAAGAACCCTCTAAAGCTGATGAGTCTAAGAAAACAGATGAGTCGAAAAAAGATTCTACTGACAAACCCACTATCAATAAGGAAAAATCAATGTCTGATGCTTCAAAAACCTCAGCCCTTCCCCGCCGTGTCGCCATTTTAGGTGGTAACCGTATTCCATTTGCTCGCTCAAACGGCGCTTACTCTGATGCCAGCAACATTGATATGTTAAGTGCTGCTCTTAACGGTCTGGTTGAGCGCTATGAACTGCAAGGCGAACGTGTTGGTGAAGTTGTTGCAGGTGCGGTTCTAAAGTTAAGCCGTGACTTAAACCTAACACGTGAGTCTGCATTAAATACAGCTCTTGATCCACAAACCCCTGCTTATGACATTTCTCAAGCTTGTGGTACTGGGCTTCAAGCCACTTTTGCAGCCAGTAACAAGATTGCTTTAGGTATTATCGACTCTGCCATTACCGGTGGTGTAGATACCACTTCTGATGCCCCTATCGCGGTGGGTGATGGCCTACGTAAAGCTCTAATCAAATTGGGTGCCGCGAAGACCAACAAACAACGTTTAGCTGCGTTAACTAGCATCAATCCTAAAGAGCTTATCGATGCCCCACAAAATGGTGAGCCACGTACTGGTTTATCAATGGGTGATCACCAAGCCATTACTGCTTTAGAGTGGAACATCTCTCGTGAAGACCAAGATGAGTTGGCGGTTAACAGTCATCACAATCTAGCCCGTGCTTATGATGAAGGTTTCTTTGACGACCTAATCACTCCTTATAAAGGTCTGACTCGTGATAACAACTTACGTCCAGATTCTTCATTAGAAAAACTAGCTACTTTGAAGCCTGTGTTCGGTAAGCGTAACGCTAACCCAACTATGACCGCAGCTAACTCTACTCCACTAACTGACGGTGCTTCTTGCGTACTATTAGGTACTGATGAGTGGGCTGAAGCTCATGGTCTAAAACCATTGGCTTACATTGCACATCAAGAAACTGCTGCGGTTGACTTCGTAGGTAAGAGTGGTCCTAAAGAAGGTCTATTAATGGCACCTGCGTATGCGGTACCTCGTATGCTTGAGCGTGCTGGTCTAACTCTTCAAGATTTCGACTTCTACGAAATTCATGAAGCTTTTGCCTCACAAGTTCTATCAACGCTAGCCGCTTGGGAAGATGAAACTTTCTGTAAAGAGCGTTTAGGTCTAGAGAAAGCCCTAGGCTCAATTGATCGTAGCAAGCTAAACGTTAATGGCTCATCGCTAGCTGCAGGTCATCCATTTGCGGCAACTGGTGGTCGTATCTTGGCCACTGCTGCTAAACTATTGGATCAAAAAGGCTCAGGCCGTGCTCTAATTTCTATCTGTGCGGCAGGTGGTCAGGGCGTAACTTGTATCCTAGAAAAATAAGATTTTTTAGTAACTTAATCATAAGTAGCTAAAAAAATAGCTTAGATAAAAAAAGAGTCCAAAATAATTTGGACTCTTTTTTTATATTTATCATTTGAATTAAGACTGGTAG
>NZ_FUGE01000286.1 GCF_900162825.1 Psychrobacter piechaudii | reverse complement strand
CCAAACAGTCACTGGCTCATGCGGGCTAAAGATAATCTGCGTTACACTGTGATTAAAACCTTTAGTGAAGGGGACTACTTGATACAAATGCCCGTCTCTTTTCAGGCACAAAACAAAAATCCAAACCTACCTGCTACTTGGCAAGCTCGATTAATTGAGTGTCGTTATGAGAGTAAGATAAGACGATACATCACCTCTTTAGTAGATGATAAACGCTTTACTAAGGATAAAGTGGCACAGCTTTACTTGCAGCGCTGGGAGATTGAGATGGCTTTTAGGGAAATTAAGTCTGATTTACAGC
>NZ_FUGE01000217.1 GCF_900162825.1 Psychrobacter piechaudii | reverse complement strand
TTTATTTAAGGTATTCTACTCTTATCAATATCACTAATCTTATTTCAAGTAAGGATACCCTAGTAATGCAAATAAGAAATGGAAGTCTTTTGTCTTCCTTGCGTGCTGTAGGACGAAAATCTGTACATGGCGCCCACAAAGCATTTCACTCCGGCAAAAAAGTGGCGGATGCCCTAACTCGTTTGCCATTAGTTGAACTAATTAATAAGCAGTTAAATTCTGATAGCTCTGCACCTTCAGCTACTATCAAAACTGTTAAAGATGAACGTCAAAAATCAACGGATTTATCTACTCATTCAGCTGACGTCACTTTTGAGGGATCATTAACTGCTGAAGAAGAACAACTGGCCAAAGAGCTGGCTTTTAAACGCGCCCCTATTAACTGGGTCCCAGCCGCTTTTCTTGTTGCCACACCGATTGCTGCAGCCTTAATTACCCCTTGGTATTTAGCTACCCATAAAGTTAGCGCCCCAGTATGGTTGACGTTTGCTGCTGTTGGGGTTTGGACCGGCTTGAGTATTACTGCCGGCTATCATAGGTTAATGTCACATCGGGCCTATAAAGCACATCCTGTAGTACGTAATTTCTTCTTAGTAGGTGCAACACTTGCGGTGCAAGGCTCAGCATTTGATTGGTGCTCTGGGCATAGAACCCATCATAGACATGTTGATGATCGTATGGATGATCCTTATTCAGCCAAACGCGGCTTTTGGTTTAGCCATATAGGTTGGATGCTACGAAACTATCCTAGTGGTAACTTTGATTATAAAAACATTCCTGATCTTACCAAAGACAAAGTGCTACAAATTCAGCACAAATATTATGGAGCTTGGGTAGTCGTTGCTAACGTAGGCCTAATCGGTGCTATCGGTTGGTTAATCGGTGATGTGTGGGGTACTTTATTATTAGCCGGTTTGGTACGTTTAGTGATTAATCACCACTTTACCTTCTTTATCAACTCGTTATGCCACATGGTTGGTACGCGTCCTTATACTGATACCAATACTGCCAGAGACAACTTCCTATTGGCCATTCCGACATGGGGTGAGGGGTATCACAACTATCATCATTTCTTCCAATACGATTACCGTAATGGGGTTAAATGGTGGCAGTATGACCCTACCAAATGGTTAATTGCGGCTTTAGCAAAAGTAGGTTTAGCGTCAGACCTACGTACGGTAGATGACACAACCATCAAACATGCTGAAGTGAATATGATGTTTAAACGCGCCCAAAATAAAATTGCAAAAATCAGTAATGATGAAGGGTTAATTACTGACAGCAACTTATCGCGTAGTCTGCAAAACTTTCGTGACCGTGTGCATTTTGAATATCAGCTATTTAATGACACAGTTAAAGAATGGCAAGCTCTTAAAGCCAAAACCATTCAACTGAAGAAAGAGCAGTTTGCTGAGCGTTTGCATGAAGCGGATGAAGCGCTTAAAGACCAATACCAGATGATCGAAAAGCGTATTCTAGAACACAACCACAACCTTAAGCAGGCGTTTAAAGAGATAAGCTTTAAAACCGCAGGCTAATAAGTAATGAAGCAAGAATAAAAAACTAATAATAATTAATAACAATAATAAGATTAAGCTTTCTCCACCCCCTACCTTAGGTCAGGGGGATTTTTTTATCACCAGTCGCCGTAAAACCACCCACTTCAGGGGGTGGATATAAGGCGACACACACTGTCGTAAGAAGTCGTTAAAGGGTTGTAAGTCAAAATTAAACTTGCCATACTAAGCATATGAAAACACTCAAGCTACGCATTAAAGACAAGCACATAAAAGAGCTGAATCAGCTAAGCGGTTCAGTAAACTTCGTGTGGAACTATGTTAATGCGCTGTGCTTTGAGCATTTAAACCGTACTGGTAAGTTTTTTAGTGCTTATGATTTAAATCAGTACACCAAAGGTAGCGGTGAGTATTTAGGATTACACAGTCAGACCTTACAGGCTATCAATGAGACACACGCTAAATCACGTAAACAATTTAAAAAAGCCAAACTTA
>NZ_FUGE01000274.1 GCF_900162825.1 Psychrobacter piechaudii | reverse complement strand
AGCTGTAGCCTTCGTCAAGTTTGCTAAGAATCATTTGTCGGTAGTCTCTTGAATATGCCATAAGTTTTAGTGTACCACTTTATTCGTTCTTTGACTATAGTGTCATGTGTATTTCACTATTTTATCAATTTCTCAGCCTGTTTTTTCCAGCCTACTTTTTGAACTACCACCAAAAAAGGATATTTATCACCAGTCGCCGTAAAACCACCCACTTCAGGGGGTGGATATAAGGCGACACACACTGTCGTAAGAAGTCGTTAAAGGGTTGTAAGCTAAAATT
>NZ_FUGE01000220.1 GCF_900162825.1 Psychrobacter piechaudii | reverse complement strand
AGATAACAGCTTAATTGTAGTTGGTGATGTTAAATCTCGCTCATTTACAACTAGAAAAACCAATCTAGCTAAATCGACATATGATGCAGGATGGTTTGAACTTAAACGACAACTGGAATACAAATGCAAGCATGCAGGTTGTCAGCTTGAGATCGTAAATGAGAGTTACACTACCCAGACCTGTTCGCACTGTCGCAAGATAAGCGATAGTAGTCCGAAAGGTAGAGCAGGCTTGCGAATAAGAGGATGGACTTGTGCTGAGTGTGGCACATGGCATGATAGAGATATCAATGCTGCTAAGAACATCCTTGCGGTCGGG
>NZ_FUGE01000237.1 GCF_900162825.1 Psychrobacter piechaudii | reverse complement strand
GCTAAATCACGTAAACAATTTAAAAAAGCCAAACTTAACTGGCGTACTAATAGAGCTGATGCCAAGCGTAAATCACTTGGCTGGATACCTTTTAAGAAATCTGCTATCAAGTACTTGCAAACAAGGCAGACAGGTAAGAAGGCACTGAAATCAACCCTACAGCTATCGCTATCTAAAGGTCAAAAGCTTATCATCGATGTATTCGATAGCTACAACCTAAGCCTATATCAAATCAAC
>NZ_FUGE01000221.1 GCF_900162825.1 Psychrobacter piechaudii | reverse complement strand
TTTAGTGATTGTCGCAACCAATCAACTAGAAACAGTGGATGCGATGACAAACTATGCTAAGCGTTGGGAAATTGAGACTTTATTTGCTTGTCTAAAGGGCCGTGGCTTTAATCTTGAAGATACCCACTTAACCCATCTTGATCGGGTCAGTAAATTAGTCGCAGTGAACGCCTTAGCATTTTGTTGGGCTTATCATGTCGGTATTTATAAAGACAAAGATAAGCCGTTAAAACGCAAGTTGAAGTCAAACGCTCGACCTCAAGCCAGTTTATTTGCGCTTGGTCTGGATGTGTTGATTGAAGGTCTTCGTTTGGTGTTTTTTAACAATGATAAGACTGTATTTCGACAATTAGTTAGCTTTTTAACCCCTAAACCTATGAAAATCGGGTGGGGATGATTTTTTTGTCGTGTGCAGAGATGAAAACTAATGAAGTAACTGTTAAGCCTCTCACTGAAGGGGATTATTGTGATTGGTATAAATACTGGCAAGCTTATTTAAGCTTTTATAAAACGTCATTGACGGAAGAAGTGACTCAGGCCACTTGGGCAAAAATATTAGACAGCAACGTTCCCATTTATGGGTTCGGGGCTTTTGATAGAACTAATCTCGTTGGTATTGCCCATGTGGTTTTACACCCCAATACTTGGAATACCACAGATTGTTGCTATCTTGAAGACCTATATGTAGATGGTGCTGCTAGAGGTTTAGGGATAGGGCGGGCGTTGATAGAAAAGGTATATCAGTTTGCTGAAGTGCATAATTGTAATCGTGTGTACTGAGTTACCGATACGGATAATGAAAACGCACGTTACTTGTATGATAAATTAGCCCGTGAAACGGACGTGGTCCAGTATCGTAAAGACTTGCCCTTATAGTTGTTATGCTGGGCACATGTTTTATAAATGTGTTTATTAAATCTATCCACAACCCATTGAAACTTGTTACCATAAGCACATTTTTTATCACCAGTCGCCTTAAAACCACCCACTTCAGGGGGTGGATATAAGGCGACACACACTGTCGTAAGAAGTCGTTAAAGGGTTGTAAGCTAAAATTAATCTTGCCATACTGAATATATGAAAACACTCAAGCTACGCATTAAAGACAACCACATAAAAGAGCTGAATCAG
>NZ_FUGE01000222.1 GCF_900162825.1 Psychrobacter piechaudii | reverse complement strand
AGTATTAATAGCTTAAAATAATAACCGCAATTTACCAACGATAATAAGGGTTTGATCTTGTATTAAAATAACTTGCCCCTATTTAGTTAATAGAGCAGAGGGTTGCAAAACTTTTAGCTACGTTGATAAACCTTTTACTAATTAGCTTTCGATATTAAAGCGACAGCTTGCCATTACAGCTTCAGGTTATAACAAATTACAAATGTAGCCACTCTTAAAACCAACCATCAAAAGTATAAGTTTATTATGACAACTCAAGTTTATAAATATAGCCAGCATCCAGATATACGCCCTATCACCATTACCTTAACGGATGAACAAACTGCGGGTCATGGCGACCACTGGCGTATCTTAACTGATAGTATTGAAAACGATGTGCCTAATTGGCTACAAAACTCTATTGACGATGCAACCATAGCTGCTGGTCTAAACCCTGCTTTAACCAAAGACTCTTTGGGTCATTTGCTATTATCTTGCAATGAGATGTGTCATATAAACCAAGTATTGGCCATGAAAGATGGCAAGCCTCAAAACTTCATCAATGCCTTCCCTTGTGTCAATAGCCCTTATGGCCTGACTTGCAAAATTGACCGTATTATCGCCAATCCTTCAACAAAAGATGCCGTATTACGTTTAATCAGCGAAGATGGCAGCGTTATCTATGCTTTTGACCAAATGTATACCGTTAACCAGCCTCTTTATCGCCAAGATCAGCAGTATTTTGTCAACTTTAGCGCTTGGGCTTATGCGATTGAGCCTAGTAATAAAGATGAGATTATTTTAGTAGAAGATCCGGAAGCCATTCACTATCACCGTGCTTATAATGACATTGTGGCCAAAAATAATGGTGTTATTCCTGCCGACTTGGACAAGCAAATAGATCAGTGGCAAGCCGATACCGATGAGGAGTTGGCCCCTATTGAAATTAATCTCGGCAATATGTGTGCTTACTTATTTGGTGAAACTTTGGGTCAAGAGGATGAGGCTTGGTGTCAAGGCCAGGTATTGGGAAAACAGCAACAAACCTTATATGACCGTCAATTAACTGTCTTTGATGTGGCCATCTTACGTGAGCCAGACGCAGATCCTTTTGTGGTGCGTATGGCTACCCCAACCACTGAAGAAGTTCAGAAAATTGAAGTCAATGATTATATTCAAGCCAATATTTGGCTACAGGCGGCTATTTATCATGAAAATCAAGCCGACTAATTAAAAATAAGTATGGCTTTTAAAACTTAAAAGGCTGACTCCTATATTTGAGTCAGCTTTTGTGTTTTGGGTCAGTTTATTTGTAGATAAATTACTGATTTTTGGTCAAAACCGATAAATATATCAAAAATAGTTGACTTTTTAACAGTTCAGACAAGCTCTGTATTTACAACTGTTACAAAATCAGGTTACTATAAATCACCTTCTCTAAATGAAAGAGTAAATCAATAGAGTTTATTCGATTCATATCAGTGTGTTTATGAAACCTTCTACTTCTGACAAGATTTTCAGCCCTTCCTCACTGCCTGTTCCAATATTCATGGCAGAAAGCACTACCGACTCTGACAGTTTACAACCTACTCTTCATAAAATGACTACAAAGCCTTATGCCTATAAAAAGGTAAATTCTACCCCTTCGATAGAGATGGCTACTCATTTTTCAGGGGTGGATGAACCAACCGATATCCTATATCGTAGCCAATCTAGTGCTACTAAGCCTTCAGCAGCGTATGCTGACTCTGAATCAAAACGAGCCAGTGCAAGCTTTGAACTCTCAACTTTTGATAGTACCGCAAGCAAGCTGTCTTCCACCGAAGGTAGCAGTAATTCTCTGGCCCTTTTTATGAAATCTATATTTGGCGAGAAAGCCTTTAACTCTATCAGCTCACTTTCCGTCAGCTTCTTTGTTTCGGGTATATTATTAATGTTTTATTTAATACATTTGATTTAATTAGTTATGATTTGATTCTTTGATTACTTAAATATCCGCAAAACTATCTATAACCTAAAAAAACATGTAGACATAAAAAAAGAGTGTTTGACTAGCAAACACTCTTTTTTTTGACTTAGACTAAACCATAAAACCAATTAAGCCTGTTCAGTGATCGCATAGATTTTCTTAAAAAGATCTTTTTGTTCAGGTGAAGGCTTGGCCGTTTGTAGCGCCATAACTTGACCCATATCACCATCAATACGAATTTTACCTGACATAAAAGCATTCATTGCTTCATTCATATCGCCTTTTAAAGCAATGGCTTTTAGGGTTTCTTCATCAATATTGATGGTAGTAGTTGCGTCAGTCTCACCTTTCTTCAAAACACCGTTTTCAAGAGCGGCACTAACATCGCCATTTGCAGTATTAGTGACGTTTAGGTTGATTTTAGTATTGGCCAATGCGGGTGGAAGATTTAAATCACCAGCTTCTGCAGTTAAACGATCCACTTCGTTAAACCATTCATCCGTTAAAAAAACTGCCATAAGTGTTTCCCTGTTCAAATTAAAAATAGAGTTAAAGTAAAAATAGGGTTAAAATATACCTTAAGCATATTAGTTGCTATTTCAAAATATTATTTATAGTTTATATAGTGATTACTTTATATAGTCAAGATAGCTTTTATTAAAATAGCGAAAATTTATTTCGACTAGACCGAAAGTTATCATTATAAGCCTTATCATCTATTAGGTCACATCATATACAATTTAACTATGTGTTAATTAAAACCCTAAAAAATAGCTATTTAACTGCATTAAGGTGAATACTAAGGTTTAAAGTGCTTCAAAAAACCACAGACCCTATAGTATTTATTTGACTTACTAAGTCATTTTTATTGTTGTCAGTTAAGTGTTACTCTATGTTGCTTTAAACGTAGCATGTTGATAGCTATAAACAATATACATTAAGTCTTAAGATAGACATTGAGACATAAGTATTTATCGAATAAAGCCGTTTACCCACAACTTTTTTACGGGTTTTTTTTGATTTGACTGTTTCGTCAGATGATATTTTGTATCCTATGCGTTACAATAGCTTCATATTTAGATAACATCGGGTATAAAAACCAAACAATTGAGACTGAAATTTAGTTTTAGCCCCTCAAGAGTTAGCCGTTTCTAAATTAAATAACTGAATTACTGTGTTATCGACACCCAATAAGGTTGATCCTGAGTATCTCCTTTATCATTCAGAGTTATTTATCGGCTACTTAGTTTTGGTTAACACCTTTGATACTTAAGGCTGTAAAGGAAATATTCCAATGAGTATAAATAACACAGCAGTCTCTCCAGTCGATCGTGATTATGAAATCACAGTTGTCAGATATTTCACAATCATGGCAATCGTCTGGGGGATTATAGGCATGGGTCTTGGGGTGTTTATCGCCTCACAATTGGCTTGGCCTGCCCTAAACTTTGATATCCCTTGGCTAACTTTTAGCCGCTTAAGACCGCTGCATACGAACGCGGTAATTTTTGCGTTTGGGGGTTCTGCTTTATTCGCAACCTCCTACTACATCGTACAGCGTACCTGTAAAACCAGACTATTCGCTCCTTACTTGGCGTGGTTTACCTTCTGGGGTTGGCAGGCAGTTATTGTTGCTGCTGTCATTACCTTACCACTAGGTTTAACCTCAACTAAAGAGTATGCAGAGCTTGAATGGCCTATCGATATCCTGATCGCAGTCGTTTGGGTTTCTTATGCCATTGTTTTCTTTGGTACATTGATTAAGCGTAAAACGTCTCATATCTATGTAGCAAACTGGTTCTTTGCAGCTTTCATCATCACTATTGCTTTACTACATATCGTAAACAGTATGGCCATCCCAGTAGGATTATTTAAATCTTACTCACTATTTGGTGGTGCTACAGATGCGATGGTTCAGTGGTGGTATGGACATAACGCGGTTGGCTTCTATTTAACAGCAGCTTTCCTAGGTATGATGTATTACTTCGTACCAGTACAGATCGGTCGTCCAATTTACTCTTACCGTTTATCAATTGTCCACTTCTGGGCGTTAATCGCTTCATACATGTGGGCTGGTGGACACCACCTTCACTATTCAGCATTGCCTGACTGGACTCAGTCTTTAGCTATGGTGTTCTCAGTGATTCTATTCGCTCCTTCTTGGGGTGGTATGATTAACGGTGTTCTAACGCTTTCAGGTAGTTGGGATAAACTACGTACTGACCCAATCATTCGCTTCTTGATCGTTGCCTTGTCATTCTACGCAATGTCAACGTTTGAAGGCCCAATGATGTCAATTAAGACAGTGAACGCTTTATCGCATAATACTGACTGGACTGTAGGTCACGTACACTCAGGTGCACTAGGTTGGGTAGGTCTAATTACAATGGGCTCTTTATATGTGCTAATTCCACGTATTTTCAACAAGCCTAAGATGTATTCAATTAGCTTAATTAATACTCACTTCTGGCTTGCAACTGCAGGTACTATTTTCTACATCGTTTCTATGTGGATCTCTGGTATTGGACAGGGCATGATGTGGCGTCAAACAAACCCAGATGGAACGCTTGCTTACAACTTCATTGAGACAGTAACGTTCTCTCACTATCCGTATATCGGTCGTGCATTTGGTGGTTTGTTGTATGTAAGTGGTATGTTTGTGATGGCTTATAACGCTTATAAGACTATCAAGATGCCAAGCGCTCGTCCTGTTGACGAAGCTGACCCAACAAATCATAGTCCTATCGTCAAAGATGACGAAGACACTCAGCCTGTTAACGTGTAAACCAGCAATCGCTTAAGGAGATATCATGGCGGGTACAGCTCATGAAATAATTGAAAAAAACACAGGCTTGCTGGTCATCTTTATTGTTATTGCAATTAGCTTTGCAACATTAGTAGAGATTGTTCCATTAATTTTTGATACCAAGTCTAGTGATGAAGGCGGGGTTAACCAACCCCTACCTACTATGGAACCATGGACAGCGTTAGAGTTTGAAGGACGTGATATTTATATCCGTGAAGGCTGTCACGTGTGCCATACACAAATGATTCGTCCACTACGTGCTGAAGTTGAACGTTATGGACCTTATTCACGTGCCGCAGAATCTACGTGGGATCACCCCTTCCTATGGGGATCTAAGCGTACTGGTCCTGATCTTGCACGTGTTGGTGGACGCTATTCTGACGATTGGCAGAAAAAGCACTTAATCCATCCTCAATCATTGGTACCTGAATCAGTTATGCCAGGTTTCCCATGGTTAGCTGAACAAGAAGTTGATGGCAGTAAAGTACAAGCCAAAATGCGCTTGTTCCGTGATCGCTTTGGTGTGCCTTACACTGAAGAAGACATCGAAAGCGCTCCTGACCAAGTATTAGGTGCAACAGAACTTGATGCGCTAGTAGCTTACTTACAGCAGCTTGGTACCGCTATGGAGGGTCAGCGCTAATGAGTATCAGTGACCTACATATTATCGCTACTGTGGGGGCGTTTATTGCCTTCATCAGCATCGCATGGTGGGCGTATTCTCCTAGTAACAAGAAGCGCTTTGAAGAAGATGCACAGCTTGCGTTGGATGATGACATGTTAGCGTCATCAGCCTCTAATTCACGCAATAAGGATAAAAGATGAGCATATTTTGGAGTTCATGGATCACCATCTTAAGTCTGGCCTGTTGGTTAGGTATTCTTGGCGTGCTCCTTTTCGTTCTGCGTAATAAACCAGATTTACAAGAAGACGGCACTACAGGTCATATTTATGACGATGTTATCCAAGAGTATGACAAGCCGCTTCCTAAATGGTGGTTAGTTATTTTCTTTGGTACTATTGTTTGGGGTTTGGTTTACTTCCTACTATTCCCAGCTATTTTCCCAAGTCACTTTAAGGGCTTTTCTACTGTTGAAGTAGACGGTAAAACCGTACCTTGGACCTCAGAAAATGAGCTTTATAGTGACCTAGAAAAGAACAACAAAGTTTTCACTGAAAACTTTAATAACAACTTCTTACCAAATGCGGCTGCTCAAAAGCAACTGGCTACTTTAGCCTCTCTACAAGCTAAAGAGCCTGTTAAATCTGAGCGTAGTAGTGAGCTAAGTGAACAGATTCAAGCTAACGTTGAAGCTTTAGCTCCTTATGTAAAAGAGCTATCTGGCAACCAAAAAGCACTGATGGCTGGTGAACGTTTGTTCTTACAGAACTGTGCGGTATGTCATGGTTCAACTGCTCAAGGTGCTCCAGGCTATCCTAACCTAACCGACAATGATTGGTTACATGGTGGTGAGCCTGAGAATATTTTGGTAACCCTGCATAATGGTCGTCATGTTAATCTTGACCCTACTCAGCCATTACCTATGCCTGCTCAACGTGCTGATATTGGCGAGCAAGGTGTTCGTGCTGTAGCTGAATATGTTCTTTCAATCTCTAAGAACCAAGAGAAGACAGAGCTTGATCCAGCCAAAATTGCTGAAGGTAAAACTATTTTTGGTGAGAAATGCTTTATCTGTCATGGTCAAGATGGTAAAGGTATGATTTCTGCGGGCGCCCCTAACCTTACCGATGGTATTTGGTTATTTGGTGGTGATCGTGAAACCGTACAAGAAACCATTCGTAACGGTCGTGGTGGTGTGATGCCAGAATGGGAAACTAAGCTTGGTAACGAACGTATTATGTTACTAGCTTCTTATGTTTATTCATTATCAAATAATGCTGTAGTTGCTCCAGCAGATTCTGCTGCTAAATAAGCTACGATCATTATTAATAAATTGAATTATTCATATCAAACCAATCTTGAATAACATCAAAAAGGGGGCTGTCAATACAGTCCCCTTTATTCGTTTTATACTTACTAAAAT
>NZ_FUGE01000223.1 GCF_900162825.1 Psychrobacter piechaudii | reverse complement strand
TGAGGCGTTACTTAACGGACGCTCTTTAATTGAAACTGTCTTTGATGAGCTTAAAAACCTGTGTCAGATTGAACACTCAAGGCATCGAAGCTTCACAGGTTTCGCTGCTAATCTTTTAGCAGGACTCATTGCTTACTGTTGGTTTCCCTTTAAGCCGACACTCAAGAACGTGTCGGCTTATGGACAAGCTGCAAAAAACTAAGCTGTTTCAATGATTTAGGCAAGCTCTTATCCCGAACTCAGGTTAAATTATTAATTACTGATAATTACGATATAGTTTATTTGAATAGCTTCTTTTCACCTAAGTTCTCTTTTTTCCCTTTACTGGTAAGTAAGTTTTTAAGGCGAAAAATAGTCCTAGGTACAAGAGGAGAGTTTTCAGACGGTGCGCTCAAGTTGAAAACTAAAAAGAAGAAAATTTTTATAGAAATTTATAAACTCTTGAAATTGCCACATGGTATCGTGTTTCAAGCTTCAAGTGAGTACGAAGCTGCGGACATTAGAAGAGGATTAGGGTCTAAAATAGATATTTTTATAGCTGAAGATATTGCAGCGCAGGAGTTTGCGGAAAACTTACCAAATCGAGAACAGACTACTAAAGCTATTTTCCTTTCTCGTATTTCTCCTATGAAAAACTTAGACCTAGCCTTAAATATACTCAAAAAAGTTAAAGAGCCTTTACTCTATGATATATACGGCCCCATAGAAGATGAATTATATTGGAAAAAATGTCAGGAAGTTATAGCTGAACTACCACCTAACATAGTTGTACAATATAAAGGAGAGCTAACCCCTGACCAGGTAGTGTCTAAATTATCATCTTATGACTTCTTCTTTATGCCAACAAAAGGTGAGAATTATGGTCATGTTATTGCTGAAGCATTATGTGCAGGACTACCTTTAGTAATTTCGGACACTACTCCTTGGCGAAATCTAGAAAGCTTAGGTATTGGTTGGGATTTACCTTTAGATAATCTAGATGTATTTAGCGAGGTGATAGATAAGCTAAGCGTTATGTCAGAAGATGAACACCTTGAGATGAGACAGACTGTACTCAAGTGGGCTAAACAAAAATTTGCTCAACGTAACGCTATTGAATCTAATATTACTATGTTTCGTTATGCTTATAATAAGAAGAAAGGAATAAATAATGCCATTTAAAAATAAAACCCTTCTAATAACCGGTGGCACAGGCTCATTCGGAAACGCTGTACTAAAAAGATTTTTAGATACAGATATTGGCGAAATTCGTATCTTCAGCCGTGATGAAAAAAAACAGGACGATATGCGTAAAGCATACTCTAATCCTAAGCTTAAGTTTTATATTGGTGATGTACGGGATTATCAGAGTATATTAAATGCTACGCGCGGTGTGGACTTCATTTATCACGCAGCGGCATTAAAACAAGTGCCTTCTTGTGAATTTCACCCGATGGAAGCGGTGAAAACTAACGTTATTGGTACTGAAAATGTCTTGGAAGCCGCCATCCAAAATAAAGTAAAGCGTGTGGTGTGCTTAAGTACTGATAAAGCCGTCTACCCTATCAATGCAATGGGGATTTCAAAAGCCATGATGGAAAAAGTCATGGTGGCTAAGTCTCGTAATTTAGAAGGTCTAGATACGGTCATTTGTGGTACTCGTTATGGTAACGTAATGGCTTCACGTGGCTCAGTAATTCCTTTATTTGTCGATCAGATTCTAAAAGGCAAGCCTCTGACCATTACTGATCCAAATATGACACGATTCATGATGACACTAGAGGACGCTGTTGATTTAGTACTATATGCGTTTGAGCATGGTGAGAATGGGGATATATTTGTTCAAAAAGCCCCTGCTGCTACTATTGAGATATTAGCTGAAGCACTGAAAGATCTAATGAAACTAAAAGATCATCCCGTGGTTATTATGGGTACTCGTCATGGCGAGAAGGCCTTTGAAGCACTTCTAAGTCGTGAAGAGATGGCAGTGGCAATTGACCAAGGGTACTACTATAAAGTCCCTGCTGACCAGCGTGACCTGAACTACGAAAAATATGTAGAAGAAGGTGATTTGCATATCACTGAGTTTGAGGACTACAACTCGCATAATACTGAGCGTTTAGATGTGGAAGGTATGAAAAAACTATTATTAAAGTTAGAGTTTGTACGCGCCTTGACTGAAGGTCGCTATATTGACCCGGAGGCATAGTCATGAATATTTTAGTCACTGGCTCGAATGGATTTATTGCTAAAAACCTGATTCAATTTTTATCAGAACAGCAAGAGACCAATATTTTAAGTTTTAATCGTCAGTCAAGTGATGATGATTTAGCGGATGCTATTGAAAAAGCAGACTGGATTGTGCATTTAGCAGGCGTTAATCGTCCTTTAAACGAGCAAGAGTTTATAGAGGGTAATGTTAGCCTAACCCAAAAGATTGCTAACCTACTAATAGAAAGTAATAAAAAAACACCTATCATTTTATCCTCATCTATTCAGGCAGAGCGCGATAACGCTTATGGTCAAAGCAAGTTAGGTGGTGAGCAAGCCTTATTAGAGTTACAGCAAAGCCATGGGAATCCAGTATATATCTGCCGCTTAGCCAATGTATTTGGCAAATGGTCTCGTCCTAACTATAATTCTGCTGTGGCCACTTTTTGCCACAATATCGCCAATGACTTGCCCATTCAAATTAATGATCCTGAGGCAATTATTCGTCTAGTGTACATTGATGATGTGGTAGAGACTTTCTGGAGAATGATACAAGGTAGCTATACTCCAGATCAGTATTTCTTAATCAATCCAGAGTATCAAATCACAGTAGGTCAGTTAGCAGATACACTTCAAGCTTTTAAAAATTCGCGCAATACCTTAACTACGCTACCTGTAGGTACTGGACTTACTCGAGCTTTATATTCTACCTATTTAAGCTTTTTAAAACCTAACCAGTTCGATTACACAGTTCCAAAACACGGTGATGAGCGTGGTGTCTTTGTAGAGATGCTTAAAACACCCGATGCGGGGCAATTCTCTTACTTTACTGCACATCCTGGCATTACCAGAGGCGGTCATTATCATCATAGTAAGACTGAGAAGTTTCTTGTTATTAAAGGCAAGGCCTTATTCAAGTTTAAACACGTCATTACTGATGAATACTATGAGCTAGAAACTTCAGGCGAAGAAGCAAGAATTGTTGAGACTGTTCCTGGTTGGACCCACGACATTACCAATATTGGTGATGATGAAATGGTCGTTATGCTATGGGCCAATGAGATTTTTGATCGTGAAAAACCAGATACTTACGCAATGCCAATAACAGATTAAGAGTTATATTATGAATAAGTTAAAGTTAATGACAGTGGTTGGTACCCGCCCAGAAATTATCAGACTATCTCGGGTGATGCAGGCCTGTGACAAGTATTTTGATCATATTTTAGTTCATACAGGTCAAAACTACGATTATGAACTTAATGAAATCTTTTTTAATGACTTGGGTATACGCAAACCCGACCATTTCTTAAATGCGGCTGGTGCTACGGGTGCTGAAACCATCGGTAATGTGATTATCGGTGTTGATAAAGTATTAGATGAGGTTCAACCAGAAGCTTTGCTAGTGCTTGGTGATACCAATAGCTGT
This sequence comes from Psychrobacter piechaudii, assembly GCF_900162825.1. GTDB lineage: Bacteria > Pseudomonadota > Gammaproteobacteria > Pseudomonadales > Moraxellaceae > Psychrobacter > Psychrobacter piechaudii. Next base: position 6,951 of record NZ_FUGE01000223.1, on the reverse strand, counting down.
ATGGCCGTTCTGCCTGCTAAACGTCGTAAAATACCAACTTTCCACATGGAAGCAGGAAATCGATGTTTTGATATGCGAGTGCCAGAAGAGATTAATCGTCGTATCGTGGATCACACTGCTGATATCAACTTAACTTACAGCACCATTGCTCGTGATTACTTGCTTGCTGAAGGCTTGCCTGCTGATTTGGTTATTAAGACTGGTAGCCCAATGTTTGAAGTTCTTAACCATTATAAAGCTAAGATTGAGGCCTCAAACATCCTAGAGACTTTAGATCTTACAGAGAATGAGTACTTTATCGTTAGTGCCCATAGAGAAGAAAATATTAACTCGGATAAAAACTTTTTAGATTTAGTCGAAATGCTAAATGCCGTTGCAGACAAATACCAGTATCCTGTTATTGTATCAACTCACCCACGCACTCGTAACCGTATTGAAGAGTTAAACATTAAGTTTAATCCTCTCGTTCAATTATTAAAACCACTAGGTTTTAGTGATTACAATAAGCTGCAACTATCCGCTAAGGCAGCCTTATCAGACAGTGGGACTATTAATGAAGAATCCTCTATCTTAAACTTCCCTGCTCTAAATTTACGCCAAGCTCATGAGCGCCCAGAAGGCATGGAAGAGGCTGCTGTAATGATGGTGGGGCTTAAAGCAGACCGTATTTTACAAGGACTAGATATCTTAGAGTCTCAATTACGCGGTACTGAGCGTACTTTACGCTTAGTTGAAGATTATAGTATGCCAAATGTAAGTGAGAAAGTAGCTAGAATTATTCTGAGCTATACTGACTATGTCAATCGTGTTGTTTGGAAGAAGTACTAATGGCTACAAAAAGACCGACTACTGCTATCGTGAGTCGCAGCTTTTGGCCAGATAATCCTGCTATTGGGGAGGCATTATTACTATTAGCAGAGTCTCTTGGTAAGCAATCAGACTCGCTAGTAATTACTCAGGTCAGCAAGAGCTTTCCCAAGTTACTAGAAAAATCTGGCCGTGGTAAAAATGTTATATTCTCTACCTTACCCTCTTTGACTGATTCATCTAGCCCTATAATGCTACGCATTGGTGAGCTTCTACTCTTTACTGGATTTACATTTGCTAGTTTAGCTTGGCATAGACCCGACCAAGTGTACGTTGCTACGAACCCTCCAGTATTTACGCCTTTGGCTGTACGGTGGTACTGTAGTATCTTTAATAAAAGGTACATTTATCACCTACAGGACATTCATCCAGAGATTACCTCTATTGTTACTGGTAGAAAAAATATAGTAACCCAGTTAATATCTTATATTGACACTAAAACAATAGCTAAAGCCTCTTGTATCATTACTTTAACTGATCAAATGAAATCTTATATTAATAAAAGAGCTCAAAGAGAGTTATCCATAAAGTTGCTACCTAATCCTTCTGTGCAAGGAACAGGATCGGAGATTAAGACTGATCGAATTAAGGGCTTTATATACTGTGGTAATGCAGGAAGGTTACAGCGGATCCCTCTTTTAATTGAGGCTATTAAGAAGTATTTGGATGAAGGTGGTAAGCTGCCTTTCGTATTTGCAGGTGCAGGAATTTTTAAAGAAGATATAAAGCAGCTAGCAGATGCCTACGAGAACGTCACTTATAAAGGTGTTCTGTCTGCCCAAGATGCATCAAGGCTATTACATAAATATAGTTTTGGACTTATGCCTATTGAAGATGAAGTTACTAATTATGCCTTCCCTAGTAAGTCTTCTTCTTATGTATTTTCAGGCTGTGAAGTTATAGCTATCTGCGGTGAAGGTACTAGTGTTGCTAGCTGGGTTAGAGAAAATAAACTAGGCTATGTGATTCAACCTGAAACCGAAGCCTTAGCTAATTTATTTCATAAGTTAGAAAAGCTACCTTTATCTGAGACTGCTATAAACTTTAGCTTCTTTGAAGAACTAACCCCTGCCTATCATGCTAAGGCTCTAGAAGAAATCCTTAAGCAGATATCAGTATAATAAATATATATATAAGAATTTGCCATGCTTAAAAGACTAATAGATATAACCGCAAGCAGCGTTGCATTAGTAGCACTCTCTCCTGTGTTAGCAGTGACCGCTTATAAAGTTAAAAAAGACTTAGGCTCACCTGTTCTATTTAAGCAAACTAGACCAGGCCTAAATGGTAAACCGTTTGAAATGATTAAGTTTCGAACCATGAAGGATGCCACTGATAAAGATGGAAACCTTTTACCAGACAGCGAGCGCCTAACACCATTTGGTCAAAAACTACGCAGTACTAGTCTCGATGAGCTGCCTGAGCTCTGGAATGTATTAAAAGGTGATATGAGCTTAGTAGGCCCTCGCCCACTGCTAATGGAGTACTTGCCTCTGTATAACAGCGAACAAGCGCGTCGTCATAATGTTCGACCAGGGGTAACAGGCTATGCTCAAGTCAACGGTCGAAATGCGATTAGTTGGGAGCAAAAATTTGCCCTCGATACTTGGTATGTTGATAACCAATCACTGTGGCTAGACTTCAAAATTCTAGCGAAGACAGTTAAACAAGTACTTATCAAGGATGGTATTAGTGCTGAAGGCGAAGCCACAATGAGCAAGTTTACTGGAAATCAAATTTAATAAGGATATGTGATGAATAAGCTAATCGGTGTTTACGGTGCTAGCGGTTTTGGTAGAGAAGTAATGCCTTTAGTTAGAAAGCAATATGCTCACCTAAATAAAGAGGCATTTGTATTTATTGATGATGCAGATACTATAAATGATTTAAATGGATATAAAGTCATCACTTATAAAGACTTTTTGGAGCGTGATACTCATAACAAATATATCACAATTGCTATTGCAGACAGTAAAATACGTCAACTATTAGCCGATAAGCTCATTGCAGACGATATTCAAAACATCGACGTGCAAGCAGATAACGCTACTATCTTAGATAACGTAGAACTTGGTGAGGGTAGTATTATTTGTCATCACACCTGTTTGACTTCTAATATTAAAGTCGGCAAATACTTTCATGCTAACATCTATAGTTATATAGCTCACGATTGTATTATTGGTGATTATGTAACCTTTGCGCCAAGAGTTAGCTGTAATGGTAATATCCATATTCATGACCACGCCTACATTGGAACAGGTGCTATTATAAAGCAAGGTACGCCTGACAAACCACTTATCATAGGAAACGGGGCTGTCGTAGGTATGGGTGCTGTAGTCACTAAAGATGTACCTGCCGGTGCTGTTGTCGTTGGAAACCCTGCTAAACCCTTAGTTAAAAAATAGACTTCTAACAAGTTTCATAAAATGAGGAATAGGCCTAATAATACTGCGTATTCCTTATAGTTCTCATAAGGTATAACCTATTATGCTAAACACTCTATTCCAACCTTGGCCTAGCTTCACTCAGGAAGAAGCCGATGCCGTTAGTCGTGTGCTACTGTCTAATAAAGTCAACTACTGGACGGGTACTGAAGCCCGTGAATTTGAAAAAGAATTTGCTCAATTTGCAGACAGCAAATACGCGATTGCAGTTAGTAACGGTACCACAGCACTTGATTTGACACTACACACCTTAGATTTACAGCCTGAAGATGAAGTTATTGTGACGCCGCGTACCTTTATTGCCAGCATCTCAAGTGTGATTACCGCTGGTGCTAAGCCTGTGTTTGCAGATATTGATGCCGACAGCGGTAATATCTCACCTGACACCATCGCTGCTGTTATCACAGACAAAACTCGCGCCATCGTCTGTGTACATTTAGCCGGTTGGCCATGCGATATGGACGGTATTATGGCATTAGCTGATAAGCATGATTTGTATGTGATTGAAGACTGTGCTCAAGCACATGGTGCAAAATATAAAGGTCGTAGTGTGGGTAGTATTGGTCACTTTGGTGCTTGGAGCTTCTGCCAAGATAAGATTATGACCACTGGCGGTGAAGGTGGCATGGTTACGACCAATGATGAGAGTCTCTGGCGTAAGATGTGGGCTTATAAAGACCACGGTAAGAGCTACAAAGCAGTTTATGAAACCGAGCACCCACCTGGCTATCGTTGGTTGCACGAGAGTTTTGGTACCAACTGGCGCCTGACTGAAATGCAAGCGGTTATTGGACGTATTCAATTGACCCGTATGGCTGAATGGACCGCTAAACGTACTGCAAATGCTCAAGCCATACTTGATGCTTGCAAGCCTTGGGAAAAAAAGGGCTATTTGAATGTTCCTGTAATGGAACAGACCCCAGGCTTTGAAGACTGTACTCATGCTTACTACAAGCTGTATGTCTATGTAAAACCCGAAGACCTACCTGAAGGCTGGTCGCGTGATCGTATTATCAGCGAAATTAACGAGATAGGTGTTCCTTGCTATTCAGGCTCTGCTTCTGAAGTTTATTTAGAAAAAGCTTTCGATAACACAGGGCTGCGTCCAGAGCCAAGACTGCCTGTAGCTAAGCAGCTAGGGGAATCAAGCCTAATGTTTTTAGTCCACCCTACCCTGTTAGATAGCGAAATCGAAAAGACAGTTGAGGCTATTAATACTATATTCTCTAAAATAGATAGCCTTTAGATAAACTATCTATATAGCCTATAATAGTAGCTTTACTTAACTATTATCATTATTATGAGCGACCAGATACTTTTTAAATCTCCCTATAGCTTAAGGCCCCACCCTATGAAAAAGACTTTCACTTTGAAAAGACTGAGTGTACTACTAAGCCTAAGTTTAGTAGGTACACTAGCTAGTGCTCAGAACTTACAGATGAATGACATGAGCTTAAAGTCAGAGCTAGACTGGTTAAGAGCGCAAGGCGTTATTCAAATCAGCACCAGTACTTGGCCCCTGACAGCCAATGAAATTAATAGAGCCTTGTCTAATGCAGATATTCGTACTGCTGAACAACAGCAAATTGTTCAATCTATTCGCTATACCCTGAGTAAAGATCCTAAGTCTTTAGTTAATACTAAGGTCTCAGCGTATGCCCAAACTGATAGAGAGCAACTACCTCAAAGCTTCGCTGATGATAAAACCGCTAACTTTCAAGCCGCTGCCCAAGTAGGCTTAAGTGAAGAAGATTGGGAAGTTAATATTCGCGCTAATGTCAAAGATAAAGACATGATTAATGATGAAGACTTAAGCTTTGAAGGTTCGTATTTAGCAGGTAAATATGCCAACCAGTGGCTCATTGCGGGCCAGATCCCTACTTGGTGGGGACCAGGTCATGACGGCAGTCTTATCCGTGGTGACGCTAGCAAGCCTGTCACTGGTGTCACTATGCAGCGTGATACACAAGAAGCACCAAGCCATCCTTATTTGAACTGGATCGGTCCTTGGCACTATCAGCTTTTCGCTGGTCAATTAGAGGACTATGAGGCAGCCAAAGATGCCAAACTAATTGGTATGCGTCTAACAGCAAGCCCAACAGACTGGTTAGAAGTCGGTGCTTCACGTACCTTTATGTGGGGCGGTGAAGGTCGACCTGAAAGTGCCAGTTCGTTTTGGGATGCTATCAAAGGCACTAAAGATAATGGCGGTCGCGATGGAGGTGACCCAGCCAACCAATTGGCTGGCTTTGATGCTCGCGTTAACTTAGCGCCTTTAGTCAATGTACCCGTAAGTGTTTATGGCCAATATATTGGTGAGGATGAAGCTGGTGGCTTACCTGCTAAAAATATGTACCTAGCAGGGGCTGATTTCGCATCAAGCTTAAATACAACTAATATGGGCTCTATGCCATATCAGTTATATACTGAATGGACGGATACCCGTACTAGTGGTGAAGTTCGCGATATTTCTTATACTCATAGCAACTATACCGATGGCTATTACCAACACGGTTACCCATTAGGTTATTCTCTAGGCGGAGATACCGAAAGTATTGCAGTGGGTGGTAAACTTTGGGTAAATAATCAAAACTTTATTAATGCAAAAGTGCAGCACGCTAAAGTTAATCAATCAGGTTTAGAAGGAAAAAGATCTCATCTGAATAATCGTGCTTTTCCAGATTCGGACAAATTAACAGTATTAGATGTCGCTTGGGAACATCAGCTAAACCCAAAAACTACCATTTCTAGCCGTGCTTGGGTATCTGATTCTGATATCCACTCTACAGATGTTGGTGGCGGTATTGGGGTTGAATTTGCTAACTTCTAACACTTAGCTATACCTTCTATATCAAAAAAGCTCTAAGCCTAAATGAACTGAACCCCATAAGTTGGACTCAACTTATGGGGTTTTTTTATGCGTTACGACCTAGACTGTAAGCATCCGACCATCCCATCTTTTTTTCTATTAAAAAATGCGTAAGCATCCGACCATCCCATCTTTTTTTCTATTAAAAAATGCGAGATAGTGTCCACGAACAAATAATCGTGGACACTAACATGACAACACAATCTCCTAATAAACCCAAACGCAGAACTTACAGCGCTGAGTTTAAAGCGCTTTTAGTAAAAGAAGCGACAGACTCAGGTCAATCAATTGCCAGTATCGCTCGAGAGCATGGCATCAACCAAAACCTTCTACATAACTGGAAACGCCAGTATCAGCGGGCACATGCTCAAGCTGACACATTACCTGGTGCTATAAACAGGTCACATGATCCAAACCCGCACTTTATTCCAATTCATCTTGAGCCTGAAGGTGCGCATCTACGCTCAGCATCCGTCATACAAAACATCAAACTGCAAATCACATCTCGAGCATCTGGGACGATAAGCCTCAACATTGCCCAAATAGACACTCAAAGCTTGATTGACCTACTACGGGGACTGCAATGATACCCATCACTCACATCTGGCTATCCCCACGCCCATGGACATGCGATGTGGCAGTGGCAAACTACTGGCCCACATCCTCACCGAACACCAAAGCATTCGCCCTCACTGTGCCTACCTGTTTTACAACAAAGCAGGCACACGCCTAAAAGTATTCATTCATGATGGGCTTGGCGTATGGCTTTGT
>NZ_FUGE01000277.1 GCF_900162825.1 Psychrobacter piechaudii | reverse complement strand
TATTTATATAACGGAAAGTAGAGAATCTATTATGAAAACATTATTATGCTTTTTGAGGGTCATACTGCTGTTCTTTAATAAATAAAGTAGGAATAAGACCACATAGAAAATAAGATCCTGCCATAAGTAATAAACCTGCGCCAATAGAATTATGCATAGCCATATAGCCAATCGCTACGGGAGCAATTACTGATCCCAATCTCCCAATATTAAATGCACCCCCTACTGCAGTGCCACGAATGGCAGTAGGAAAACTCTCAGTTAAATAAGTGGCATTAATAGCGTAAGGTATACCATATAGGAAACCGAAAATCACCATCAACAAACCAATATTATCTGGAGTATGCATATAAACAAGTATTGGAATAAATAAAGCTGTACCCATTGTTCCAAAAGCAAAGACAACCTTTCGGCCTAACCTATCAGCTACATAGCCTGCTACTAACTTAGCAAATATCATTGTAAGGTAGGTTCCAGCCATATATATCGCCATCTCTTTGAATTTGATACCTAACTCAGTCTCTAGATAAGATGGTAGCCAGTTACTGACTCCAAAATAGCCAAATAGTAGAAGTCCTGAGCTCATAGTCCACAAAATAAAAGTTATACGATGTTGCGGATGCTCAAATATTATTCTGTATTGGCTTTCAGCCTTATTAGGAGAGTCGATAAGCCCACTAAGTTTAAGAACTCGTGCTTCCTTCCATGCATTTGGCTCGGGAATAAAGAAATACATGAGTATTGCTAAAATTATAGGTAGAAAAGTTAATAAATAAAGTGTTCGCCACCCATAAGTGGGAATAATCCAAGCAGAAAGACTAGTTATAACCAAAGATCCTAGAGTAAACCCTGTCATTAATGTTGCAAGTACAGTAGTACGATGTTTAGTAGGAACCATTTCGGACATAAGCGTGTTTGTTGCAATATATAAACTGCCCAAACCTAAGCATGCTATAAACCTTAAAGCCACAAACTGCTCATAACTCTGAACAAATCCGCTAAAACCAGATAGCAGGGAAAAAACTGCTGTAGCTAATACTATTATACGCACTCGTCCAAAGCGATCACAGGCCCAGCCTCCGAAGAACCCTCCAATAGCCATGCCAAATAATGACCAGCTTCCCATAGCTCCCGCTTGCACACTACTTAAACCAAACTCCTCCTTCAAACTAGATAATGTAAAAGACAGAATACCAATATCTGCACCATCACATAATAAAACTAAAAAACAAAAAAAGAATGCTAATTTCCAAGGCTGCTCCTTGGTTGAACTTAAGACTTCCGCAGTATTTGTCACAATAAATATCCTTATAATATGTGAGAATACAAGAATTACTATCGATAATCTAAACGCCCAACTATTGGCTCAGGGCAATCGCACTATAGAAAATAGCCGCTTTAAATTAGATTATCTAAATAAAAGGTGTTAAGTAATTAGAAACTATAACTAAAATATTTTTATATATCTCGTGTTTTTGTTATTTGCGACCGAAAATTGGTGATAACATCTGTAAAAGGTCAATAATTAATTAAAATGTAGCTAAAATCGATTTGTAGTGCGATTGCCCTGATTATTGGCTAGCAATAAATACCGATGTCGTCATTGTTATGCTAGTATCAACTTATTGACTTACTTCTTTAATCATATTACGAGCAATGATAATTTGCTGAATCTGAGTGGTTCCTTCATATAAGCGATATAAGCGTACATCTCGATAGAAACGTTCAATACCGTAATCGGCTATATATCCAGCGCCTCCATGTATTTGTACGGCCCTATCAGCAACACGTCCACACATTTCTGTTGCAAACATTTTAGCGCATGAAGATTCAGTAACGACATTTTTACCTTCATCGCGAAGTCTTGCAGCATCTAATACCATGGATTTAGCTGCATAAATTTCAGCCTTTGAATCAGCTAACATAGCTTGAATAAGTTGAAAGTTTGCAATAGGTTGACCAAACTGCTTACGTTCAACTGCATATCGCAATGCATCATCTAGCATCCTTGTAGCAGCGCCTGTACTTGCAGCAGCAATGTGTAAACGACCTTTATCAAGAACTTTCATAGCCGTCTTAAACCCCACACCTTCTTTGCCACCAATTAAAGCACTTGCAGGTACTACGCAATTATCAAAAATGACATCACAGGTATGAGCTCCTTTTTGCCCCATTTTTTTATCAATTTTCCCCAAAGTAATACCTGGAGTATCACTCTCTATAATAAAAGCTGATATGCCGCTGGCACTCTTATCTTCAGGATTAGTTCTGGCCATAACGGTAAATAAACCCGCTTGAGGAGCATTGGTTATGAATCTCTTTGTACCATTCAGAATGTAATTATCACCTTTCTTAATAGCAGTAGTCTTTAGTGATGCAGCATCTGATCCAGAGTCAGGTTCGGTTAAGCAAAAGGAACCAATCAACTCCCCACTTGCTAACTTAGGTAAATATTTTTGCTTTTGTTCTTCAGTTCCATCAATAACTAAGCCAGACGAGCCAATTCCATTATTGGTACCTATTAATGATCTAAATGCAGGAGAAGTTCGTCCCAATTCAAACGCTACTAGGACCTCCTCTTCCATAGTAAGGCCTAAACCACCATAGGTTTCAGGGATAGTTAGACCAAACATGCCAAGTTCTCGCATTTGACTAATGATATCCTCCGGAAGACGGTCATTTTCAGCAACCCAGTCTTCTTTAGGTATGAGTTGGTTATTTACAAACTGACGAATAGTATCAGTAATTTGGTCGAGTGCTTCCTTATCTCTAATCATAAATATTTTCCTTCAAAAAAATAAGATAAAACTTGTGATGGTTAATAGTCGTTACATCACAATTAAGAAATTACCTAGTTTAAATACTGGTTCATATAACCGCTATGCAGTATTCAATTT
>NZ_FUGE01000224.1 GCF_900162825.1 Psychrobacter piechaudii | reverse complement strand
GCAAAGAAGCGTTGTAGCCGTCTGTAATTACTGTTTGTCCTACCTTTGACAAATCCTCTTGCTATTTGTTTGAGGTTGCTACTTTGTACTTGTATTATCGCTAGAGTAATTAAGGCTAAACACGTCAATCTTGCCTTGTTCATGGTTAGGTTTTGCGATAATATATTTACGAGCTGATTAAGGTTTGGCATAGTGTGGTTCGTCAGAAAAATTACTATTATGCCTTGTCCTTATTCAGCTTTTTTGTTTTTTGTAGTGTACAGAGTTCATCGCTATAATAAGCTAAATGAAGCCCATTGGATGGGTAAGCAAGTGTATTTGAGCATGGGAGCACTGTTGCTTGGTGCAGGACTGCTAGGTATTGATTCGGTGCCTATGGAAGGGGTAGATATTCAGGCACTCTATGAAGAGTTCGGATTAAATGAAAAAGGCTATACCACAGTAGGATTGGTGGCTTTGGGTTATCGAAGCGATAACGACATTAATGCCACCTTACCTAAGTCACGTTTGCCCAAGGATGTGGTTTTTAGCAAAGCGTAGATAGTATTATCTTTAATAGTATTGACTTCCTCCCCTCGCTAAACCGAGGGGATTCCTACAGCTAGACGGCCAAGCCCGACCGCAAGGATGTTCTTAGCAGCATTGATATCTCTATCATGCCATGTGCCACACTTAGCACACCTCCATCCTCTTATTCGCAAACCTGCTC
>NZ_FUGE01000255.1 GCF_900162825.1 Psychrobacter piechaudii | reverse complement strand
TAATACTACTCAATAATAAAAAGCGTACCTAACCTTTAAAACCTGTTTTTGATTTAAAAATCTATGTGATATCAGAGCACTGGTTGTCTTTAAGTTACTGGTTTAAGACATTGCCTCTTAATTAATAGTAATTCTTAGATATCTATAGATTACTTATCTTTAAGTATGATGATAATGAGTATGAAAAAACTTATGACAAGCCTTTTAAGTAATACCGTATTAAGCAGCTCAGTGAGCAGTAGTGCCGGTAAGTTGGCTCTATCTGCCGTTATTGGGTCTGTGGCTCTAATAGGGTCAACTCTAGCACAAGCGGCACAAACCACTATCCCGGTTGATTTGTCCCGTGCTACGGCCACAAAACATGAGATTGCAGTACTTCAAGTGTTATCTGAGGTGTGCCCTCCCATGTTGAATCGTCAGCAAAGACAAAACTTCCAAAAGACGTATAATCAGCAATTAAAGCAAATGTTGCCGTCTATTGATAACCCAAAAGCAGCCATACGCTATTTGTCCACTCAGCAAGACTATAGGACCATATTATCTAGTATGCGCAACTGGACTTTAAGTTATTCTCGTGACGAGAACTTAGCCTTATGTACTGACTTAGCAAGTGCTGATTTTTAAGCCTTTTTTAGGGTGAAAAAGTAACTAACCCATTAACATAAGAACTTTCAACGTCAACACACAGTATTAAAGTAATAAAAAAGTTAAAGTGATAAAAAATAATAAAAAGAGTCGACATCTTTGATTCGACTCTTTTTTTTGTCTGATACATTCCGTATTTACTCTGATTTATTAGACGAAATCAGATTTGAAAGTTAACTTACTTAATTTAGCGTCTATTTACTCAATTATTTGTTTAACCCATTTGTGCAATTTGTTAATATACTGTCTCGTTTGGCCCCACTGTCAATAGTTTCTATTTATAGTTAAGGATAGACCTAACGCTTTTTAACTTCTATTATGTAGTACTTGTAACATAGTAAACCTTTACCTTCCATTTAGATTCATTCAGATGTTATCGCAACTTATAATCTCTAAATAACTGCTTGACCGCATCCTTGGCTTAGCTTGTCGTTAAGTCATCAAAAAGGTTAATGCCTTTAGGGATTTAAGCCTATGATTAAGTCTTGAATAAACTATGACCAAATATGGTGTCTTAGATATGACTGCTCCTGAAAACAAGCTATTACCTTCATTATTAGTGAAAACTAATACTGTAACTCCATTCTCTACTGTGAAATCTTTTGTCTTAGGCTCAGGGCTTCTAGCTTTATCAGCTGCTGTTTCAGCGGCCCCTGTTCCGCCACCAGAAATGGATAACACCGCTTACATCTTGATGGATTATGATACCGGTGCGATTTTAGCTGAAAAAAATGCAGACCAACCTCTACCTCCTGCATCTCTAACTAAGATGATGACCAGTCATATCATTGAAAAGAAATTGATGGCTGGTGAATTAAAAGAAGATGATCAAGTGCTGATGAGCGAAAACGCTTGGTGTCGTGGTGCAAGCAATCAATCTTGTATGTATGTCCCTGTAAATAAGACAGCCTCTGTAATCGATATGTTACGTGGCATTATTATTCAATCAGGTAATGATGCCTCAAAAGCTATGGCTGAACACATTGCTGGCAGTGAGCAAGCCTTCTCTCAGCTAATGAATGCTGAAGCCAAAGAGCTTGGCATGACCAATACCAACTTTGTTAACGCCACAGGTATGCCCGCTGAAGGTCATCACGCCTCTGCTCGTGACTTAGCGATCTTGTCTCGTGCTATTATCAAACAAGGCGGCGACTACTATAAGCTGTACTCTGAAAAAGAATTCACTTACAACAACATCACTCAGGGCAATCGTAACGCTTTATTACGCACAGATAGTACAGTAGATGGCCTAAAAACCGGTCATACTGATGCAGCAGGCTACTGTCTAGCGGCTTCTAGCTTACGCAATGACATGCGCCTTATCTCAGTAATTATGGGCAGTAAGAGCATGCAGGACCGTGCCGACCAGTCTCGTGAATTATTAACTTGGGGCTTTGGTCACTTTGATACTAAAGTGGTTGCTCCAGCCAATCAGTTCGTAGACACAGTTCCGGTTTATTTTGGCAAAGAAGACTCCGTTAAAGCAGCCACAGGGGAAGCTTTAAAAGTATTAATTACCAAAACTCAATCAGACCAAGTGAGCACAGTGATTAATATTTCTGATAATATCCAAGCCCCAATTGCTAAAGGCCAAGAGATTGGTCGTATGATGGCCGTAATTGATGGTAAATCTGTGGCTTCAGTACCTATCGTTGCTACTGAGGCAGTAGAAAAATCAGGTATCTTCAAGCGCGCTTGGCAGCACATTGCTAAATTCTTTAGTAACTTATTCTAAGTCATAAAACGATATAGAGCTAAAGATCTTAGAGATAAAAAAAGAGGGGCTGTCCTAGGACAATCCCTCTTTTTATTAACTTGTGTTTACTAAATTAACCTGAGTTCGGGATAAGCAGGTCAAAAAAAGGCAAAAAAAGAAGTCCAAAATTGTTAAAGTTAATGTACTAATAAAAACTCAACAAAAAGGACTTCTTACATGGACAACCTAACCGAATTATACTGCCATATTGACGACTTTTACCAAGCATTCAAACCAGAATTTGAACGTCAGCTGATCGAAAATGGGACAAAGCGATTAAGAGCATGCAAGATAAGTGTACCAGAG
>NZ_FUGE01000229.1 GCF_900162825.1 Psychrobacter piechaudii | reverse complement strand
TTCACCACCAAGCTTGTTAAAGATAACAGCTTAATTGTGGTTGGTGATGTTAAATCTCGCTCATTTACAACTAAAAAAACCAATCTGGCTAAATCAACATACGATGCAGGATGGTTTGAGCTTAAACGACAACTGGAATATAAATGCAAGCATGCAGGTTGTCAGCTTGAGATGGTAAATGAGAATTACACTACCCAGACCTGCTCGTGCTGCCATAAAATAAGTGACAGTAGTCCAAAAGGTAGAGCAGGCTTGCGAATAAGAGGATGGAGGTGTGCTGAGTGTGGCACATGGCATGATAGAGATATCAATGCTGCTAAGAACATCCTCGCGGTCGGGCTTGACCGTCTAGCTGTAGGAATCCCCTCGGTTTAGCGAGGGCGAGGAAGTCAAAAGGATGATAGACACCAAACCAACAAACATCATGATAGAGAGCATAAGAACGACTATAAAAAGAAATATAAAGCCGATGATGTTGAAGATAGAATTAAACGAGAAGCTCGTTACCCTGCTATAAAAAGACAGGCTGTAAGAAAGGTTCAATCAATGGGTTATCGTGTTGATGAGATTGAACTAGATGAAAAGAATGGCCGTGGTATTTTTGAGATTGAAGCCAAACGTGGCGGGCAAGAGTACGAAATTGAACTCGGCTATCCCAACCTAAATGTCATTAAAATTGAAAAAGACTAAATTACTGCAAACATCTTTTTAAATATTATTTTAATACTTAGAGGTAAGTTTTCATGACAAATATTAAGCTACTATCAGCAGGCCTTATGGCTGCTACTTTAGGGGTTGCCACAGGCTGTACATCAACTCCATTAATCCTACATGGTCCTATTTATCATCCTAATGGAGGCGTTTATTACCCGGATGGTAAAGGCGATTATAAAAAGCATGATGACTATAAAAAGAAAAATAAGAAGAAACACAAGAAGAGTGAGTACAATCGAGTTAATGCAGAGAGAATGGCCACTCGTAAGTTAAACAGTATGGGCTACCGAGTTGAAAAGGTAGACTATAAGCACAGCCAAGGCATTGTCAAAACAAAAGCATACCGTGGTGGCAGTAAATATAAAATTGACTTGGCTTATCCAAGCATGAATGTGGTCAAGCTAAAGAAAGACTAGTAGAGTAGGGGAGCGCCTACATTAACGACTGCTCAGGCTGTCTATATAGTCTGCCCAGTGCTGCATCATTTGAGTACGTGTGTCTATCTCATCAAGTCGGTTATACGCTCCACCATGGGTATCTTTGATTCTATGGCCAAGCTGTAGCTCTGTCACAATGTCTGAATAGCGAAGTTCAGGTTGTTCCATCAGTAAAGTTTTGGCAGATGCCCTAAATCCATGTGCACAGTGCTTACCTTTATAGCCTAGACGATGAAAGGCTTGAACCAAGGTCGCTTTACTCATGTATGCATTATTTGATGAGCGAATTGACGCAAATACATAAGGCTTATAACCGGTTATCTTTTGAATCTCACGCAGGCGGTAGATAACTTGATCTGCCAATGGCACTACCAAGCTTGAGACCATATCCTCACGACCTTCACCCTTAGTAAGTGAAAACTCCCATAGCTTATTATCCCAATCAATCTCATCCCAGCGCATAGAGCGCAGATCGATACTGCGCACAAAGACATAAGGCAATAAATTCATTGCCATCAAGGTCAGCTCGCTTGCTGCAGTAAACTCTGACATATCCCTTAATAACATAGCAAGCTCATCGGGTTTAGTCAGTGCTGGCAAGTGTTTACCAGAGTTGGCTGGTGCCAATTCTCCACGGGTGTAAATGGCAACGTTGTTATCGCACAAACCCCGTGCAACAGCGAATGAAAATACTTTTTCTGTATATAAACGGGTACTGGCACCGACAAAGGCTGCTTCATTATCGTTATTTTGAATAGATTCACAGACGTTTAGGATGGTTTCGCTGGTAATATCATTAATACGTAAGTCGCCAATCTCAGCACACATATAACCCAAGCACAGATCGCAAAACTTTAAGGTAGATTCACTAAAAGAGCGCTTACCAGATTTGCGTTGACGGCGGCTATTAATTTTATTGTCCTTCCAGGCTTCAGCAATCTCAGAAAAAGTGGCATTTTTTAGATGAGCGTATTTATTAACCCGTTGCTGTTGGCGTATGGCTTTAGGGTCAGTGCCATTTCGAACCATATCTAATACAGATTCTGCTTTGGTTTTAGCCTCGTTTAAACTAATATCCTCTACAGAGCCCAAAGTCATACGTGGACGTTTATTAGGCTGATGTGGGTGGGTATAACGTAGATAATATTCTTTTTTACCATTAGGGTAGGTGCGTACACTTAACCCCGGCACACCAGCCACCGCAACTAGGTAATCTTTATCACGGCACTCAAGTCTATTGATGTCCCGTTTATTATGAATAATCATATTTCTCACTTTATTGCTTTTATCAGTTAGATAAAGTGCACCTGTTTTTTGCACAACTTTTTATAAAATAATTTTTGTACAATCTAGATAATTATTGTGCTAAAGTATTCCTAACAAACAGCGTTCGCTGTCTCTCATTGCTACTATCTCTACTCAAATCCAGTGCCAAATCACTTCTTTATTTGGACACCAAACTGGACACCAAAACCACATAAAATAAAATATAAACCCTTTATTATTATAGCTTTTATACTAAATCATCCCCAAGTATCCCTTGGGGATAATTTGGTTTATTATAGATGAAATAGAACATAAATGCTGCCAAGTGACCGTTTATTAGGTAAAAAGGCGAATTTTCAGTCAAATAATAGGCGCCTGTATTTGCACAGAATTATAAAATCAGGGTCTTAGTACTGTTCTGTGCAAATCTGAGCGCCTATTTTTTTAACCTAAAATCCAGATAAAGGGTTTTATTTGACAAGCCATTGGATTTCAAGGATATTGAGTTAAATAACACCCAACTAGCAAGGATGCTAATATGAAACATGAAGTAGATAACAAATCCCCAACAACATCAGAAGTCACATCAGAGAACACGCCTGTCTATAATATTATTACCACCAAGCCTGCCAACAAAAGCTTTTATAGCTTTTACCTAGAAGAGCACCAAAATGTCATCTCTCGAAGATTGCACTTTGCTGGTAGTAGCTTTGGGCTAATTGGATTGGCCACAGCACTGAAAACCGGCAGAGTCAGTCCTGTGTTTAAAGGTATTGCTGCCGGTTATGCCTGCGCTTGGGTGGGTCATTTCTTTTTTGAGAAAAATAAACCCGCCACATTTAAATATCCCGTTCAAAGCTTTGTTAGTGACTTTCGGATGTATGCAGACATCCTACGCGGCAATGTCAGTCTAAAAGATCCGAAACTAGATAAAGTTAGCTGAAATTAGCCAATTTTGGTTGCTCTCAGATTTGCACAGAATATTAAAAGTAGGGTGGTTGCCCTGTTCTGTGCAAATACAGGCGCCTTATTAATTGTTCAAAATTTAGTCAACTTTTTATAATGAGTATACTTTTGATTCTTTGTTATAGACTTAAAAAATACAACAAGATAAATCATTGAGAATAAGCTAAACTGCCTCGCTAAGATTGAATAATATTTATTGATAGCAAGTACATTAAAGCAAAGGCACCTCGTTATGGAACAAGCAGCAACCCCGACAGAACAAAAACCAGTATTCATGCCAAGAGTCGGCAGTGACAATCTGGTAAAGACCGATATGGTTAGAATTGAACATCATGTGGGGTTTGCGACCAGACAAAAGAAAAAAACCATTAACGACTTGCACCGAGTCATCAAAAAGAAATACGGCTTTAAAAACGTTTTGGAGCTGTCTAGCAAATCAGGCAATAAACTAAGCTTTCCACTTAGTTCAGTTAGCCTAAAGATAACCAATGAAGCCGATGGCAAGCAATATAGTGTCGAGAACGCTTATCAAGCGAGTAAGATGTTTGAAAGAGGCGGGCCATTCGTTGATTTACTGGATGCTGCACCTAGACAAGCCAAAAAAGACGAGCGTTTAGTAACGTCAGGTGATATTACCGGTTATGACTATTTTGGCATGGTTTGGGGGCTAGAGCCTCTAACGGTATTTTATGATTGGCTGTATGTGAATGCGTTAAAACAAAACACACACCTGCACGAAGAAGTGCTGCAGTATCAAGCCTTTACGGACATTTCATTTAACCCTAAGAAGAACATCCATTGTCCTGCATATTCGCTAGCGATGTTTGTGGCTCTGCATAAAAGAGAGCTGCTAGAGGGTATTGAAGATCCAGGGACCTTTTTTGATTTGGTGACAGGATTTGAGCTGAGTAATACTGAGCATCTTTTGCAAGAGGGTTGGTTTTAATATACTCACTATGAGAGTCAACCGATTCGCTCAATTTAATAAAATAGCTCTATTGGTGGCCGATGGCTTGCTCAGCCCATTAGCAACCTAAAGGCACCATTAAAATTAGCAACCATAATACCAATACAGTCTTTGATATTACTGTGTATTATCTAAATGCGGGCAGTCACGATGTCATTGGTAAGCTTGAGCCCGAACGGTTATATATCTATACCATTCAATATCAGGATACTGAAGACTCGCTAGAGATTAGCTATGTCGATAGCTCAGGCAAAAAAAACTCTACAACAGCGGTAGGCTTTGTTGCTAAGTATGACAAGCAGTGTTATCGTTTGACATTAATTAACCAGTCTTCCATAACCCCGACCTTGCCAAGGTCGGGGTCGCGAGTTCGAATCTCGTTTCCCGCTCCAAATTCTAAAGAAGCCTCACTTCATAGTGAGGCTTTTTTTGTGTTTAAAATCAGTGTGTTAATAGGGATTTTCTATCAGGTATAAAGGAATTTATTAATCATATCTTAACATTAAAAATCTTAATTGATGGAGACGTGACCAAAACGTGACCCTTTCGTGCCCAAGTAGTAAAACCCCAACCGTAAAATTGACCCCGACCTTTCTATTTTATAGATTGGAATCAAATATTTTATTAATAAAAATGTTTTTTTAAATATGACCTCATATTTTGGTAGCTTAGATACTTAACTATTAAAAAAAGCGTGACCAAAACGTGACCAGATAAATAATTTTTTTATTAAAAATCAGTTAGTTGTATTGTTATTGGACTTCAGTAAAAATTAACCAACTCCCCCCTTTTAATCCTCATTAGATACCTCTCCTTTATCAATTTGCTTAGAGTCTGGCTCATAAACAAATAAGTCACCTACCTGGACATCTAAAAACTCGCACAATTGATTTATGGTATTGAAATCAATCCTAGAAGACTCGTCATTATATAGTTTATGAAGAGTTGAGCTATGCTGAAGAAACCGTAGAGGTAAACTTGGTAAACTAAGCGTATTAATCGGAGTTTATCATGACCAAGAAAGTAAGAACCTACAGTGACGAA
>NZ_FUGE01000290.1 GCF_900162825.1 Psychrobacter piechaudii | reverse complement strand
TACGTTCAGGAATAACAAACAATTTTCCTTCCTCTAAAACTGCATCTAACAACTTAGGGAAGAGTCCTGCAGCCTGTAAAGGTGCAAACCGTAACAGATTAACAATCGTAATAGACGCCATATGAAAGCTAATTCTTAGAGGGCTAACGTTAGCTCTAAGGGCCATATAGCGCATCAAACGTCTTATTAGATTATAAGCAATCATAAGCCCCCAGAATTCTTGTAACACAAGCTGTGGCAGCTTACTTCTTAACAACAGCCCCTGCTGTAAATCAGACTTAATTTCCCTAAAAGCCATCTCAATCTCCCAGCGCTGC
>NZ_FUGE01000232.1 GCF_900162825.1 Psychrobacter piechaudii | reverse complement strand
AGCGCTTTTAGTAAAAGAAGCGACAGACTCAGGTCAATCAATTGCCAGTATCGCTCGAGAGCATGGCATCAACCAAAACCTTCTACATAACTGGAAACGTCAGTATCAGCGCACGCAGACTCAAGCTGACACATTACCTGGTACTATAAACAGTCCTCATGATCCAAACCCGCACTTTATCCCAATCCATCTTGCGCCTGAAGGTGCGCATCTAGGCTCAGCCTCCGTCATACAAAACATCAAACTGCAAATCACAGCTCGAGCATCTGGGACGATAAGCCTCAACATTGCCCAAATAGACACTCAAAGCTTGATTGACCTACTACGAGGGCTGCAATGATACCCATCACTCACATCTGGCTATCCACCATGCCCATGGACATGCGATGTGGTAGTGGCAAACTACTGGCCTACATCCTCACCGAGCACCAAAGCATTCGCCCTCACTGTGCCTACCTGTTTTACAACAAAGCAGGCACACGCCTAAAAGTATTCATTCATGATGGGCTTGGCGTATGGCTTTGT
>NZ_FUGE01000281.1 GCF_900162825.1 Psychrobacter piechaudii | reverse complement strand
TAGACAGGCTGGGCATTTGATGTATAGTGTGATTTGCATTTCACTATTTTATCAATTTCTCAGCCTGTTTTTTTTCAGCCTACTTTTTGAACCACCACCAGAAAGTCTTTGACTGGATTTGGATAAATGTTTTGGGTTATCAAACTTGTTACCGTCTGATAAGTTAAGTAAGTGGCTGATGCCTAAGTCAATACCAACAGTTAGGCTAGGCTCTATTGTGGTAGGTGTTGGTGCAACTTCATTGTTTT
>NZ_FUGE01000233.1 GCF_900162825.1 Psychrobacter piechaudii | reverse complement strand
TTTAGTGATTGTCGCAACCAATCAACTAGAAACAGTGGATGCGATGACAAGCTATGCTAAGCGTTGGGAAATTGAGACTTTATTTGCTTGTCTAAAGGGGCGTGGCTTTAATCTTGAAGATACCCACTTAACCCATCTTGATCGGGTCAGTAAATTAGTCGCAGTGAACGCCTTAGCATTTTGTTGGGCTTATCATGTCGGTATTTATAAAGACAAAGATAAGCCGTTAAAACGCAAGTTGAAGTCAAACGCTCGACCTCAAGCCAGTTTGTTCGCGCTTGGCCTGGATGTGTTGATTGAGGGCCTGCGCTTGGTATTTTTTAACAATAATAAGACTGTACTTCGACAGTTAGTTAGCTTTTTAACCCCTAAACCTATGAAAATCCGGTGGGGATGATTTTTTTGTCGTGTGCAGAGCATGAGATTTTATGAAAGCATAGTTTATTCAACCATTTAATCTACAGTAATTTTTCAATAACATCCTTCTGACTCAGGTTGATACGTTTGCAGTATAAGGCCTCTATTTCATTTAAAGCATCTCGAAGCTGGCGCTGTGATACTTGAATGTATTGTAATGTCACATCATCGCTAGACTTTGCTTCACGATGGTTTAATAGTCTTTTTAGTACAGGGTAGTTAACGTTTAAACTATTAGCCACTGTGCCAAATGTGCGGCGTAAATCATGAGGTGTAATATACAAGCCAGCCTTTTGAGAGATAGTCTTGTAACTACCGCTTAAGTCTTTGACATGATCATTACTTCTTTTCAAGTCACTTGGGAACACCCATTCTTCACCACTACTAAGTCTTTTACGCTCTTTTAGAATAGCCTGTAGGATGTCACCTGTAGGCATGTGATAATCAGAACCATTTTTTGTGGCCTTAAATACAATACGGCCTGCATCAAGATCAACATCCTCCCATCTTAATGTTTGGGCTTCATTTAAACGAACACCAGTAAACATAAACAGTAATAATATGTCACGGGCATTATTACTATAAGGGGCCTGCTTGAAAGAGCCACCATCTCTATGTTCAATTAGAGTGTGGAAGTATGTACCGAGGTATTCTTCTTCGACATGTCGAGTTCTAGGTTTTATTTTATTCCAGTCTTTTTTTGCATTCAGAATACGTATAGGCTGATCTTTGATGATGTATTCTTCATTTTCATCTAAAAAACTATCCTGACAATAGTTCCAAACTGAGCGAAGAGCCCTCATAGTAGCATTAGCTTGCGCTTTACTACGCTTACTAATTTCCTTATGTTTTCCACTAACCATAGTTTTGGTAATATCGTTTAGGGGCAGCTCGAGCCAATCACTAAGCCGACCAAGTATTTGCTGATCATATGTTTCGATAGTACGACTAGCAAGATTTGGCTTCATAGTTTTAAAGTACTCATACGCCTCTCTTAATGTAGGAACGTCAGCGTTTGAAGCAGGTTGGTTAACTTGACCAGCTTTATAGCCATCATAAACATGTAAACCTTTCTTGATATTAACCATCATGGTACTGGCTTTTTCACGAGCTTCAGTCAAAGTGATTAAATGTGTCTCTTCTACTTCATCTCTATAAAGCTTACCGTTGATCCGCTTATGTAGAGTATATTTTTTAGATTGCTTGCCTACTCTTAATGCAAAACCTGTCAATACTTCATCCATATAAATATCGGTACCATTTGTTGCATACTCAACAGAGTCTACAAATCGCTTAGTGAGTTTAACTTTCATAATGGCCTCTTAACAGATCTTCTAATAGAACTATCATACGGTAATAGCCAGGTGAGTTGAAGTATCAAGATAGTATCAAGACTATTTTGTTACAGGTTTTGATACTGTGTGGATGACATAATTTATAGACAAGAAAAAACCCTTATAAGCTATAGCCTATAAGGGTTTTTAGTATTGGTACCGGTGGTCGGACTTGAACCGACACGCTTTTAAAGGCAACGGATTTTGAATCCGTCGTGTCTACCAATTCCACCACACCGGCATGTAGGGTTAGCTTAATCATCGTTGATTTATAACATATATCAACAAGATAGGTAGTCAAGCTAGGTGGCGTATTATAACAAACTCTCAAATTGGGTCAAGAAATTTTATTATTTATTTACGCCAGTAACTAATTTATGTTTCTTTGAGAAACTTATTAACCTACGAAAGCACGCTCAACCACATAGTCGGCTGGTACACCCATACGTGGAGAAACTATTAAACCATAGCCATCTAAAATTTCTGAGATATCAGCATTAAATGGCATACTACCGCAAATCATTACTCGATCGTCTTCTTTATTCATAGGAGGTAGACCGATGTCTTCATATAGCTTGCCGGACTTCATAAGATCAGTAATGCGGCCGGTATTGCGGAAATCTTCACGAGTAACGGTGGGGTAGTAGATGAACTTTTCACGATACCATTCACCAAATAGCTCGTCGTTTGGCAGAGTTTCTTCAAACATTTCGCGATAAGCTAAATCTTCGACTTTACGAACGCCATGACATAGAATGATTTTATCAAACTTCTCATACACCTCAGGGTCACGAGATAGGGCTAAGAAAGGCGCCAGTCCTGTTCCGGTAGCCAACATATACAGGTTTTTGCCCGGTAATAGATCATCGACCACTAGGGTTCCGGTAGGTTTTTTACTGATAATTAGCTCATCGCCTACTTTAATATGTTGTAGACGTGAGGTTAATGGACCGTCCTGAACTTTAATTGAGAAAAACTCTAAATGATCCTCATAGTTTGGGCTAGCGATAGAGTAAGCACGCATTAAAGGCCTACCATCGACCATGATACCAATCATGGCAAACTCACCATTACGGAAGCGCAAACCAGCATCGCGAGTGGTTTTGATGGTAAATAGAGAGTCATTCCAGTGGTGTACGTAAGTCACTGTTTCAGTGTGAAATTTTGACATAAAGGCCCCAATTAATAATGATGGCAAAGCGAGTTATAAATTGTGTTTATAAAGAGATATTCTGGACTTATATTTGATAAAGCAACTATAAATCCTAGTGTAGTATTCGACTAATAGGATTAAAAAATTACCTATTATATAAAGTATCCGCCGTTTTAGTAAGGTATCACTTACTAAAGGGATAATTTAAAAGATGCATATGATAACAAATTATTGCTTATCATAACGGCAATATGGGAAAAATGGCACAAAAGTATCATTATAAAATGGAATAACAGCTATTAAAAAAAATATAAGCAAGATGATTTAAGGTACTCTTTTAGCCGGTACGCCCCATTGATTGGTTTCAGGAGAAGTCTCTTGGCAATGCCAGAATAGTAATATTAAGCTACCTATAAAGGGAATAGCAGAGATAAGATACCACCTAGGATACGAGTTTTTTTGATTGTTTATTTAAGGGCAGTAATCTTAGTTAAAGATAGCCGATTGTAAAATAGTTTATTAATAGCAAGTGTTATAAGCCTGTATTCACCATTTAAATTTGGTAACATTCACTGATTTTACCAGCCAAAACCTAGAGTTGATTTAGTGAGTGTGTAAGTCTAATGGTTAACTAATTCAATAGGTTAATCAGAGTCATAAGTAACCTGTTAAATCATCCATTTATCCCCAAATATCTACGGTGTAGTAATTGTAATGAATCAATCTAGTCTGTCTGTGCCAATCATCGGCTATCACCGTTCTGCTTTATCGCAGAAATTTGGTATCCCGCGCCAACCTAATTTGGTTGAGCTACCGACTCTTATTGAAATGATTGCCCCTTATAATACGTTGGATGCCTTCGAGGGAATTGAGAATTTTAGCCACCTTTGGATAACTTGGCATACTCATCATAACTATCTTGATAAGACGACTCAGAGCAGTCAGGTGCCTAATGCAAATCAAGGAATAGGAGAGTCTACCCCTAACTTCGCAGCCTTTAAACCCAAAGTGCGACCACCCAGATTAGGCGGAAATACCAAGCTTGGGGTATTTGCCACGCGCAGTACTTATCGCCCCTCGCAATTAGGTTTATCAGTGGTAAAGCTAATAAAAGTGGAGGGGGTAGGCGACTCTGTTACCTTACACATCTCTGGTGCTGATATGGTAGATGGTACGCCCATTATCGATATTAAGCCTTATATTGCCTACAGTGATGCCATTAGTGAAGCGGTAAGTGGCTTTGCTTTGGATAAGCCGATTGTTAAACCAGTGCATATCACTGAGGCTGCGCGCCACCAATTTATGGCTTGTGTCACTGACAACTTAGATCAAGGCTTAAAGACAGAGGATATGGCGCTTATCTATCAGCTGATTAGCCAAGATCCAAGGCCCGCTTATCGTCAACAACAGTCGGACAGGGTTTTTTATATGCGTTATAAAGACCATGATATCGGCTTTAAGCAGAACCGTTCACATGACGACTCGAGTATTGCTAGTGATATCTGTAATGCTCAGCTTACTTTGCAGCAGAAAGCCTCTATCACAGGTGAAGCTCAAATCGATAATCAAGCATTATTAATAGTATCAGTTGAACCGGTAAATCTAGACAAATCATTGAAGTCTTATTAGCTTAAAAGCCTTTCATTGTAAGCTCAGACATTTAAGGCATGGGTTAACTATTTGCTTTTAGTTGTAATAAACTTTAATCAGTGTTTACTGAGTCTAACTTGAATTGTTGGCGTGAATATCGATAATAGTCGCAGTGATCAAAAACACCTGCTTTATTGATAACATTGATAAGGTGCGGTAACTAGCCACTAAGCTAGAAGGCTTTAAATTATTTACAATTCAAATCCGTATTTAATTCATTATAAATTAATTATAAAAAGAGAAACTATGTATACAGACAGTCATTGTCACTTAAACCGTTTGGATTTAACTGCCCATGATGGCAAGTTAGACGGCGTTATTGAAGCCATGAAACAAGCCAGTGTAAGCCGTGCAATGGCCATTATGTGCGACTTCGCTGAATATGATGAAATTTATGACATCATCACCAAATTTGGCGATGAGCAGCTCAATCTAGGGATGAGCGTAGGTATCCATCCTTGTGAAGATCTAGAGGTGCTAAAATCGGCTACCGTAGAGCGTTTGGTAGAAACAGCTTCGCCAGATCATGTGTGGGCGATTGGCGAAACCGGCTTAGATTATTACTGGAGCGATGAGAATAAGCAGGAACAAAAAGCCAGCTTAGCCCGTCACATTGCCGCCAGTCAGCAGCTAAAAAAACCACTTGTGGTGCATACTCGTGAAGCCAAGCACGATACCATCGACATCCTAAAAGCTGAAAAAGCAGAGCATGGTATTATTCACTGTTTCACTGAAGACTGGGATACGGCAAAAAAAGCACTGGATTTGGGCTTTTATATTTCATTCTCAGGCATCGTGAGCTTTAAAAATGCACAAAGCCTACGTGATGCTGCCTTAAAAGTGCCAAGAGACCGCCTGCTTATCGAGACCGATAGTCCTTATTTGGCGCCTGTGCCAAAGCGTGGTAAGTCAAATGAACCAGCTTATGTGCCTTATGTAGCGACTTGTTTAGGCGACCTATTTGGCATCAGTAGTGAAGAGGTCGGCAGACTTACCACAAAAAATTTCGAGGATTTACTGGCACAAGCTTAATAAAATGGGTATGCTATGTAGGTTATGACCAATCAGTCATTAACTTCCTATGGTTTCGGGTCCGTATTATAAGGCTTGCAAAGGGTAGGACCTGTTAAGCAGATATTATTTATCAAAGATTATATAAGGTTGGACGTTTGCATGAGTAGGCAGCAGCAATTTAAGAAGCGCGAAGAAAAGATTTTAGCCACCGCTGAGCAACTCTTACTTGAAGCAGGAAGTGGGGACATTACTTTAGACAGTTTGGCCGATCAGCTAGACCTAGCGAAGGGAACTTTATATAAGCACTTTTCTAGCAAAGATGAATTATATTTGCGTATTATCATCCGTTATGAAGAGCAATTGTTCGATATTAATAATATTGATGACAGTGTATCGGCAGGTGTGTCTCGTATCATTCTGCAGCAGCTAATGAGTCCACAGAAGGCTTTATTATTTAATCAGATTGAAGAGCGTCTGGCGGCCTCTGCGCAAGGCTTAAATAGAATGTTTGGCGAATTATATAAAATTAGACGCGCCCGTATGAAGCGTCTGATAGACCTTACCAGCCAGTATTTACAGTCACAAAATAGTGGTTTGAGTACCCGAGACTATCTGTCCACTATTTGGGCGATAGGACAAGGCGGCGCAAGCCTTCTAAATTCAAGCTTCTATCAGCGTTATCTAGGACGCCGAGACACCCTTAGAGTGGCATTGGTGCAGCAGATGCTTGATTTACCAAAACAGTATCCTAGTTATGATGAGACCGATGATGACATGGTGGATTTGGTAAACCAAATTGATTCTGAAAGCGAAGCTCACTTGCAAGCTCAAGACTCCTAAAGCGACACAATTTGACTTCCTCCCCTCGCTAAACCGAGGGGATTCCTACAGCTAGACGGTCAAGCCCGACCGCAAGGATGTTCTTAGCAGCATTGATATCTCTATCATGCCATGTGCCACACTCAGCACA
>NZ_FUGE01000235.1 GCF_900162825.1 Psychrobacter piechaudii | reverse complement strand
GTTCTTAATAACAGCCATTCAAAATTATATAGAGTATATAAAGCAGTTTGCAGTATTACACAATGTTATATACCCGTCTGTACAATTTCCAATAGAAGACATTCTAAACTCTCGCCAGCCTTTAATTCAGCTTTTTAGTAAAAACCCCAAAGGCTTTTCCGATATTAAACCCAGTAAAGTACGTTATCAGTTAAAAGGCTTTTTTAGTCATCAAGATAACTGGCTTCGACATCAACTGCGTACTTTGCTGACTAATAGAGCACCTGAGCATTTAATACGCGCTTTATATGGTCATGAACAACCTGACCAGGAGGCAATGCATCCAATGTCATCACTATCAATTAATGAGATCAAGAGCTTAAGTGACTGCCTTGATGAGGTGGCATGTGAGCTTAATTTAAAACAAGTTGAGGTAAGGATACATGACTAATTTAGTTGCGCATAAATTAAGAACACAAAATCGTAATAGCTCTCACCAAGATATTAAAGATGAGGCAAAAAGCCTGGTGCAGTCTTATATGAGTGTTAATCCACTCGATCAAACGACTAAGCTGTCTGATTATTATCAGGATATAAACATTCTT
>NZ_FUGE01000236.1 GCF_900162825.1 Psychrobacter piechaudii | reverse complement strand
CTTGATATTCAAAAAATCATTGAAGATTCAGGACACACTATTCTATGGTTACCGCCTTATAGTCCTGACTTAAACCCTATTGAGCAAACTTGGGCTTGGGTTAAGAAAAAGCGTCAAGATTGGGGAATAGATTGTATCGATACGTTATTCTTCTATTTTCTTTGGCTGTGTGACTGTTTTTAAGGGCTATGACTATACACGAATATTATCCTTGGCAGGATATCAAGGCTTATTTAGTAGACTAAGTCATGATGCCAAAGCAGCCGCTAAAGAGGGTGACAAAGGTACAGCTAGTCTGTTATTACTCTCAATGCTTACAGGCCTACCTGTTAAGTCTTTAATGATGCCGGGATATATCGATCAGCCCAGTGTCTTTAGTGTCGGCATTAGTCGCGCTTACATTAAGCACCACTTGGGTGTTACCAAAAGGTCCAAGAAGTTTGATAACGCAATCTTCGAGAACGAATTTGATGAGGTCAAAATACCACTACCAGTTTGGTTAATTGATCACCTCTCATCAAATCAACTTCCCACAAAAGAGGCGTTAACTGCCTACTTATCAACGCTGCGCACCTCTCTGCAATTACCATATCTGTCAATAAATAGAGTAGAAACTGCGCTTCACGTTATCCTTTCTCGATACACCCCTAACTGCCATTCTCATATTGCAGATATTATTTGCCGAGTACCTGCTTCCCATGCGCCTGCAATGTACTACAGCAGTCATACGAGTGAAGAGTTGATTACTCACTATAAAGCCGCTTTAAATAAATTAAATGCAAATAAAGACTTTGATCTATCGTACATAACCGCTTGGCATAAATACACATTAGGGTCAGCGTTTGCTTTTAAAGTCGATTATGTTCATAACTTTATGAATGAGCTTAAAGCATGGGTTAGGAACAGCCCAAATCCTGATATCCACTTTAATAGGACAAGCATTTTAGTCTGGTTTATATTTTGCACATTAACAGGAGTACGCCCAAACAATAGCATTGGTACGATATCAGATATCGATCTGGAAACAGGGTGGCTATTAGTTTATGACAAGCCCAGCAAAAATGTTCAAAACCATAGGCTTGTACCCCTATGCCCTACCCTAGTACGGTACTTAACAGACTACAAGGCCTACCTCATAGATTATCAGCTACGCAATCCCTTAAAGTATGAGATAAGCGAGTGTGTCGATGCAATCAGTCTTGGAGAGGACGTTGCTTTACTAAGACTATTATCAGACAGTACAGATGGCTTAGATAATATTAAGCGAGGTGATGCTTATCGGATGACTCAAGATATACTCGACGCTGACCCCTATTGGACTCGTCATTTTGTTAGAACACAGCTAGAGAAGTATGGAGTTAATCTTGCACTGATTAATACAGTCATTGGTCATGAGAAAGGTCGTCAAGAAGCGCTTGGCCAGCTGTCTTCCTCTAGTAAAGCAAAGATTAAAGGAGTTGGAGGATTCTTGGAGCATCTTGCCAATTTACTGGAACTAAGCACCGTCAAAAGTAAAACGCTGCATTATTATGGAGAGCCAAGTAATGCTTAAATTAAATACTCCTAAAATAATTGATGGGCTTGCCAAATTTGATGGCCGAAAAAAGAAATATGTCCCTTACCCCGAAATTTATAACCAAAGCAGTGAGGTTGAAAAGCTTCGGATCTCGATACTCTCAGAGCTACAAACACTGTGGGAACAATTACAAAAAGAGTATCCTGGCAATATAAGGTTTTTAAAATCAGCCTCAAATTTTTTCGAGTTAGTAGCACCTATAGAAAGCCTTTCGTTTGAATTCAAACCTAGCTCTCAACAAGGATTTAATAGCCTGCAGTTATATTGGAGTTCTTATCCCTCTAAGCTCCATTACCAAGTCTATGAAAGACTAAGGCCTCTATCTAGCGTAGGCTATCAAAAATTTCATGAGCGGTGCAATGCACTAATAGCTAGGAAGTTCAAAACTAAAAAGGAACAAAAACAAGTAGGGGTTGCCGTTACCGATTTTATTGAATTTCAGAATCAACACTTTATGCTGGCTAAGCATTTTTATCCTATCATTCATCCACCGAAGCCAACCAAACCTAACCCACTGACTGTGAATCAAAGCTGGATTAAGCAGGGAAAACAGTTAAATCAGGTTATTCGGGCCGTACATGATCACTGGTATCAAACTAAAGAATACAGCCCAGATGAAATTTTAGGTTGGCTAATTTTCTCAGGCATCATCTATGGTGGGATAAATGAAGGTAACATGCTTAGAGCTTGGCTTGCTGCATTGCTAAACAAAGAATATAAACCCTTTATTCATCAAAGAACCTTTATATCCGCAAGGTTTGAATATGCATATTACGGCAATGAGCGATCTGAAGATGGCAAAACTCTCTACAACACCAAACAAATCATTGTCGATTTAGTCAGTCAATGTTGGCTTATACGCTATCATCAGCAGGTTAGCCCACAAAAGACTGAGCAAACACTCTGCCAATTATCTGATAAGACACTAAAGAATCATCTAAAAAATGCTTTGAAACCGGTGCTCGAGCCTTTTGATATCAAGATACCTACTTTGGCAAAGCTCATGTATTACGCAAGCTATCACTGGGAAGTGTTGGATAATGTCGATATCGACCAAGCGTCCGTAACCGTCCTGCGAGGTAGGCAAAATACCTCTGGGCTTAAGGCGTTTAACTTTGAAACACTGTTAAGTCAAAACTATAAAGCAGTGAAACTTACTTACGAGCTCAAAGATATCATTGAACTCAATATCCACGAATCCGATGATACTGATACAGTCATTACTAATAAGAAGAAAATTAAAGTTAGAAAATCGGACCTGATTGATAAGCTGACTCAGGACTTTAAATTAGATAAGGAACTCAAGAAAAAGCGGCTCAGTTATAAACCACCTACTCTAATTGAACGGATTGAAAAGCGCTGCAATCAATATAAGGATCTGAGTGAACGTGTTTTACTACACTGGATACTCAGCTTATTAAATGCAAAAAAGCCTCCTAGCAATCAAAGTATTTTGAAATACATTAAAGCTATTGGCTATGAATGGCTATATTTTACTATGGCACAACCAATAGAGATGTGGGAGGAAGAAGATTTTGAAACACTTTATGAGGACATTTTAGAGTATAAAGCTTTTACTAGAGGCAATACTGATTTGGGTTACTCTGCAAAGTTATTCAACCGTATGCATAGCTTTGCCAGCAACAAGTACAAGTTCCCTAAAGTCAGCATAGAATACTCACAAAAAGGGCGACGAGTCCGTTCTGAATTAATATCACCTCAAGCATATAACGCCATTATCAATCAGATACTAGCCTCAGTAGACCTCTTAGAGCGTGACATGTTGGCGCTTATATTTATTTTAGCCTATCGAACTGGCATGCGAAAAAAAGAAATATTGGGTCTAAAGTTTAATGATATTGAAGGTCTATCCCAGTCACAGCCCTCCCTAGTAATAAGGCCCAACCGTTATCGCTCAACTAAAACTCAAGGTAGCATTCGTCGAGTGCCAGTCTTTGCACTGCTTAAGCCTGACGAATTAACATTTTTTTTAAACTTTATACAAAGCAATATTGGCACTAACCCTAATCGATTTATCTTTACGTTATCCTCTGATCGTCAGCCACTACATGATCATGCGCCGTTAAAACTTTTTAAACGAGTGGTAAAAGATATTACTATAAAAGGCGATCCAGCAATTAACCATACTTTCCACGGCTTTCGACATACTGCCATAACTAACCTATCTATGGTCTTGATGGGCCACGAACATCTTATAGCTTCATTAACAGACTATGATGAAGATGATGTGCTACGTATCAAATACGGGCTGTTAGGCGAGCACATTGATGCCCAGGATCATTGGTATGCGCTAGCTGGTATTATGGGCCATTTGTCCCCTCAGCGCAGTTTTGAATACTATAATCATGTAGCCACTTTAATGGCTACTTATGAGCTTAGCCAAGCAAATATCAAGCTTCCCACTCAGACCCTAAATAACATTACAGGGTTTTCAAATAAAACGCTGGTGCAGAACCATGCTGATATTGATAATAATACTATAAGCTTGCCTAGTATCCGTGGCCTATTATTTAGGAGCATCAATCAAGGCATACGAAAATCACCAATATTTATCATAGAGAAAACAACAGCTCAATTTATTTCTGATTTTACACCTATCACTACTAATGAGCTCTTTATGCGCTATGGTATAAATACTGTAGAACAGCTACTTTGCTTATCCGATAAGGGCATTTCACTTAAAGAAGCTGCCACAATACTAAATATCAACTTCGATGATGCAAAAACCCTAGCGAAACGTGCTTATAAAGTCAGCAATATAATCAATACTCGAGATAAAGAGCGCTTTATCAAGCCAGACTCGGTAGAGAGGATTATGCTTAGTCCTCTTAAGCCTCAAGAACAAAGTGACTATAGACTGCTTACACATTTAAGAAATAATGGCAGCCTACTGCGCACTCAATACAAGCAAGATTGGCAATGGTTCATGGATATCTGTTGTCAGAAAATATCTATCAGTAAGGCTTATATATCCTTCCCGGAATCAAGAATAGAAGACTTTAAACGCTTTATAGGTATAGCAAAACAGCTACTACCTGAAAAAAACTGGCTTATAACTACTGATGCTCAACTGAAAGATACCACACTCAATCAGCCTGAGTATAAAGGTATGCGATATCAGAAAAACCCATCTGTCTCTACACTTAGGATAGGTATTGCCAGTCGAGAAGCTACAGATCTGTCTAACAGCTTTACATCTAGCAAAAACACTTGGAAATACTCGCCTTTATTTAGGTTTTTTGTCCATATGATGTTGGTTATGGATGAGAGCCTTTGTATTAATGAGAGTAAGCCATAAACTTTGAATCAAGGAACGGTAATGAACTTCGTCGATGTCGAACCCACCCTATAAAACTCATAGGTATCTACACAACTTAAAAAGAGCAAAAAAGAATGATAGAATCTTCCAGTATGGCATAGATAAAATGGAGCTAGATACGAGGCTCATCAAACGATATCAACAACTCGTACACAATCACACTCACCCAAACGGTTATCTACATGCTGGTATGAAAGCAACTATGGATACTAAAAGTAGTTTTGCTCAGACCCAAGCATTATGGCGGTTTGTGCAT
>NZ_FUGE01000239.1 GCF_900162825.1 Psychrobacter piechaudii | reverse complement strand
ATGCACAAATCGCCATAACGCTTGGGTCTGAGCAAAACTGCTTTTAGTATCTATAGTTGCTTTCATACCAGCATGTAGATAACCGTTTGGGTGAGTGTGATTGTGTACGAGTTGTTGATATCGTTTGATGAGCCTCGTATCTAGCTCCATTTTATCTATGCCATACTGCGCTATTTTATCAAATTTATGCTCAATGATAAATTGTGTAGATACCTATGCCCTGAAGTGGGTGGTTTTACGGCGACTGGTAATAAAAAATTTCTTCATGCATGGACGTGGCTTTTGTGCGGTTTAATAATTGCTTAATAGTTAAAGGGAAGTTATAAGCTTGAGGGGCGGAGGTGTAGTGATTGGTCATTGAATAGTCCATTATTTGAGTTATTGAATAGTCCATTATTTGAGTTATTGACATAGGCCGGTAAACTTAGATGGTCTAAGCGTGGTATCAGTTTTGAACGGGAATAATCATAATCAACTCAAACAGATATGTAAAGAAAAGTATTACTTTGAGCGATTTTAAAGCTAGGCTAACCTGATGGGTTATCGTATTTAACGGGCTATTGTTTTTAGTACAGGTATGCTTAAATAACGCCTTTTTAAAAGCTCCGCTTAAGTGCTATGCTATTGTAGCCCTATTTTTAACCTCTTCTTGTTATACATTAAAAAGTATAAAACTTAAATTTAAGACTGATAACTATGCCTAAGCCAGATTTGTCTCGCCTTGATACTTTATCCTCACAGGATAGCGACTTTGATGTCGATAGTTTCGATGCAGACGACTTTACTGATTCCATTGATGATGAGCTTGAAAATACCGTTCTCAGATTAAGTGATTACTTAGCTGCAGTTGAGCTGGTTGTTAAAGAGACTTTTCGCCACAGTGTCTGGGTGAAAGCCGAGATTCGCAATCTGTCTAGCAAAGGCGGCCATTACTATTTTGAATTGGCAGAAAAAGATGATGACGGTAAAGTCATAGCCAGTTGCCGTGGTAACCTATGGCGCTTTAAAGCCGCTCGTGTACTTACTAAATTTGAACACGCCACCGGCATGAAACTGGAGCGTGATGTCACCGTACTGCTAAATGTCACCGCAAGCTTCCATCCTCTATACGGCTTCTCTCTAGCCATCAATGATATTGATCCCAGCTACACCTTAGGCGATTTGGCGCGTCAATATGCAGCCATACTAGAGCGCTTAAGCGGTGAAGGGCTACTTAACTTAAACAAACAAATCCCTGCCCCATTTGATATTGAGCATGTATTGGTTATTGCCCCAGAAAAAGCAGCTGGACTTGGTGATTTCCGAGCCGATGCGGATAAACTGCATCGCACCAATGCCTGTCACTTCCATTATCATTACGCCACCTTCCAAGGCAATCACGCTCCCAAAGAGATTCGTCATGCCATTACCAAAGGTATGCTCACCTTTAGGAAGCAATATGATCGTGACCCAGATGTGATAGTCATTATTCGTGGTGGTGGTGCGGTTGGGGATTTAGCTTACTTAAATGATTATGAGTTGGCGGCTTTGGTCGCTGAGCAACCTGTTCCAGTTTGGGTAGGTATAGGTCATGAACGGGATTCGGTCATTTTGGATGAGGTGGCGCACACCAGCTTTGATACCCCCTCAAAGGTTATCGCCGGTATCGTTAATCACCTTGCCAGCCTCATGCAGCGCACTCAAGGTTATGCCGATGCAATTCAACGATTAAGTCAACAACAATTGACTCAGACTGCCATGTCCACTGAGCGTCAATTTTCAACTATTCAAAGCTTAAGCCAGCATAACTTACAGCACTGGCAACATCTAACCGATCGTCATTTTAATAGCATTAAACAACATGCTAAATTTGAATTGCGTGAAGTCACGCTAACTGCCGAAAGTAACATGCAGCGCATTCGCCAAATGAGTTATAACGAGTTATCAAGAGCTACTGATGCCATTGACTCTCTGCATCACAGCACCAAAGCCAACAGTCAAAAGTTGGTAAACGATATCGAAAAACAAGTGCGCTATTATCAACAAGTGGTGTTGATTCAAAGCCCTGCCCGCCTGCTTGATCAAGGGTATGCCTTTATTCAAAACTCAGAGGATAAATATCTAAACTCGGTTAAAAGTATTGAAAAAGGCGACTTCATTAAAGTGGCTATGAGTGATGGTGAGTTAAACGCAGTGGTCTATAACGTAACCTCTCATTCTCACACTGACTCTGATTCTGAACAAAGCTAAACCCTGTGTTTTTTGATTTTACTCCCTACTTTATTAGCCTAACCTTTATATCTCACAATTAATTTAATTATTATAAGGATTATATTATGGCCACACGTACCCGCAAAAAGACAGCACCAAAAACCTTTAAAGCTGCTTATCAAATTCTAAAGACCAATGCCGAAGAACTACAAAGCTCAAATGAGCCAGACATTGATAATTTAATGGATACCGTTGAGCAATCTATAGCTGCTTATAAAGTGTGCCAAGCCCGTATCGAAGCGGTGCAACAAGCGCTTGATGCTGCTTTTGATGAAGATGCTGATAGCGAAAGTGAAGAAGTAGTGACTGACTCTGATGATGTGGATGAAGCAGAAAGCGACAATATCGATAATGAAGCTGAATAAACCACTAACACCCATTAAAAATATTAAGCCACTAATTTTTATTAATATTGAAACAAAAATCGACAAAATAGCTGGTTAGATAGCTGCACCAGCCTGTCACTTCTTGGGGAATACCATGACCGTCATTTGGTTACTACTGACCATTATTTTTATTATTTTTACCACCGCAAAATTAAAATGGCATCCCTTTTTAGTGCTGATTTTGTCGGCATTTTTGGTGGCTTTATTTTACCAAGTACCTATTGCCGATGTGGCTAAGATTATCTCCGATGGCTTTGGCGGCATCTTGGGCTATATTGGCCTAGTTATCGTTTTTGGGACGATTATTGGTTTAATTTTGGAGAAAACAGGCGCGGCCATCGTTATGGCTGAATCGGTGATTAAGCTGATTGGAAAACGCTTTCCCACTTTGACCATGTCTATAGTTGGTGCGGTGGTTTCTATTCCTGTTTTTTGTGACTCAGGTTTTGTGATTCTAAACTCTTTAAAAGAATCACTGGCGAAGAGCATGAAGGTATCTAGTGTGGCAATGAGTGTGGCGCTAGCGACCGGACTTTATGCCACCCATACCTTTGTGCCTCCCACCCCAGGTCCTATTGCAGCAGCCGGTAACTTAGGCTTAGAAAACAACCTAGGTTTGGTCATTATGGTCGGAGTGGTCGTGACCTTTGTGGCGGTTATGGCTGGCTGGTGGTGGTCCAATCGGTTTTTAAATGTAGAGCCTGATAATACTAATACAGTAGATGCTCTCGATTCAATACTGCCTGAAAATCAAAAAACTCGGGCTGATTATCCTTATATGCCTTCAGCATTGATGGCCTTCTTACCGATTATCGTACCCATTATTTTAATTTGCTTGTCATCAGTGGCTAACATCCCAAGCAAACCATTAGGCGATGGCACTTTAATTGATATTATTATCTTTTTAGGCAATCCATTAACTGCTCTATTAATTGGTCTATTTTTATCGTTTTTACTGATTAAGGGCGACAATAAAACACAAAGAGTCAGCACTTCTATTTCAGAAGGTCTGGTAGTGGCCGCTCCTATTTTATTAATTACTGGCGCTGGTGGCGCTTTTGGCGCTATGTTGAAAGTGACACCCATTGGTGACTATTTAGGCACTACACTCTCAGGTCTAGGCTTGGGTATATTCATGCCATTTGTAGTCTCTGCGGCATTAAAAACAGCCCAAGGCTCAACCACCGTAGCATTGGTAACCACCTCGGCCATGGTGGCTCCGTTACTGAGTCAAATTGGCTTGGATAGTGAATTGGGTAGAGTCTTCGTGGTCATGGCCATTGGTGCTGGTGCGATGACGATCTCTCATGCCAATGACAGCTTCTTCTGGATTGTCAGCCAGTTTAGCCGTATGAGTGTGTCTCAAGCCTATAAAACCCACTCTGTGGCAACAGGTATTCAAGGGGTCACCAGTATTATCTTTATCTGGTTATTGACTCTTGTTTTCTTATAATCTGACCTCTTAATAATATGCTGTGAATGGTTGAATAAATATGAATATCCTAATCGCACCAGACTCATTTAAGGAAAGCCTCGAAGCCATCGACGTCTGCAATGCTATTAAACAAGGCTTCAGCCAAGTCTATCCGGAGGCTAACTACACTTTACTGCCCCTCGCTGATGGCGGTGAAGGCACCTCAAGTGTCTTATCTTATGTGTTAGACGGTCACTGGCAACAGATTAAAGTACATGACCCTTTAATGCGCCGGATTACTGCAAAGTATTTTCTTACCGCAGAGGGTGTGGCTGTAATTGAAATTGCTGAGGCTTGTGGCCTGCACTTATTAAAGTCAGATGAACTTAACCCCCTAATTGCCAATACTTTTGGCGTGGGTGAGATGATTGCTGATGCCATTGCTAAAGGCGCAACACAAATGCTCATTGGCCTAGGCGGTAGCGCCACCAATGATGCGGGCGCTGGCATGCTTCAAGCATTGGGAGTTAAATTACAAGACGCTACCGGCACTGCACTAAAGCCGGGTGGCAGTAACCTCAGTCAGCTACATAGTATTGAGCATCAAACCCTTCAGAATCTCTTGTCTGGTATAAAAATTACCGTAGCCTGCGATGTAACCAGCCCGTTATGCGGCCCTACTGGCGCCAGTCATGTCTTTAGCCCCCAAAAAGGAGCAACCTCCGATGAGGTGCTTATTTTAGATAAAGCGCTGGCTCACTTTGCTGCTGTGACCCATGCTCATAATGTCAGTGACGACTGTTGTAGTTCTGTTGAAGGTGCCGGTGCAGCAGGTGGTTTAGGCTTTGCCTTAATGGCTTATTGCCAAGCTGAGTTAAAATCAGGATTTGATACCATTGC
This sequence comes from Psychrobacter piechaudii, assembly GCF_900162825.1. Lineage (GTDB taxonomy): Bacteria > Pseudomonadota > Gammaproteobacteria > Pseudomonadales > Moraxellaceae > Psychrobacter > Psychrobacter piechaudii. The sequence goes on along the minus strand of NZ_FUGE01000239.1, from coordinate 771 downwards.
TGAAATGGTAGCACTAGACAAGCACTTAGCCAAAGCCGACTTGGTCATTACCGGAGAAGGCAAGCTTGATGCCCAAACGGCTATGGGTAAAGTAGCCAATGGAGTAGCATTACGCGCCAAAGCCATTAACCTAGAGCTCCCTGTTATCGCTATATGTGGAAGTGTAGACCGTGATATAAGCACTGAAAACTGCTTTGATAATTCGCCATTTGATATTGCCGTACCTAGCATTCAAAAACTTGATAAGCTAGATAATATTCTAGATGCAGCCTATCCTAATGTGGCTCAGACCGCTTATCAGTTAGCAACTACTTTAAAGTTGGGGCAACATTTAAAAAGTTAATTCAATTTAAAATCTATCCAAATAAATTAAAAAAACTATAACGACCACCTATAAAGAAAAACTATGAAAAAGAAATTTTTATTATCGACATTAATTTTGTCAAAACTAAGTATTAGTGGATGTAACTCTGCACTTATGGCTATTGATGAGGCGCACAGAGAGTACGCCACCGAACGTGAAAAACAGCCTGCTATTGATAAATACATCGCCCTAAAAGATAAGTATCAATCAAGTGGCAAGCTAAGCGCTGATGAGCATATGGTTATGGCTGAGCTGTTATAGTCAAAGAACGAATAAAGTGGTACACTAAAACTTATGGCATATTCAAAAGACTACCGACAAATGATTCTTAGCAAACTTGACGAAGGCTACAGCTTTCGGGAGTTAGCCGAAGAGTATCAAATTAGCCCAACCAGTATACAAAACTG
>NZ_FUGE01000240.1 GCF_900162825.1 Psychrobacter piechaudii | reverse complement strand
ATCAGACGAGGATTCAAAAGGGTTTGGGCTATCAATCGCCAAGACAGGTGTGGTTTGATTATTATCGTCAGGCTGGGTAACTAAAATCTCCCAAGTTTAACTGTACGGAATTGACAGCAGGGGTCACTATGCACCACCGCAACAAACCCGTGACACTGCAACCCCAAAAACACCTACCACTGCTGCACCCAAACACGCCATCGCCTCTTAAATTCATCTTAAAGACATATTAAAGGCGTCTTCAATGCTTGTGATAAAACGTGCTAATTAAAGCACGTTTTTCGCTTCATCTATACCTATCATTAGACACCTATCATCCGACAGGGTGTGTGGAATCCACCCTAGCCATGATAAACATCTTTTAACTGATAAACCTTTTAACTGATAGACTTTGTTTTAAAAAGTGGTAGCCAGTTATACGGTGAGATTAGACCAGCAAGCTACTTTGCTAAAGTTAATCATCAAGGTGTCAATATCCCAACTTTTTTAGCAAATGCAACACAGGAAAAATGACTTCTCTATAGCTAGGTTATATTCGGGATGTGAATAACCTATTGATAGTAATGAAAATTTTTTAAGCCAACACTGTTAGCTTTACGGTCTCTAGTATGTCATTTTTTAATCAATAGTTTAGTTTTGTAATTTTATGGGTGATAAAAGTTAATTTAGCGCTTTTTAATTTTTGCGGCTTATATAATAAAAAGGATTTAAATTTTAAATAATAAAACTATGAGATAAATAAATTTAAATCAAGCACTTCAATTAATGATCAACTAACAACTATAAGGGCAATAAATATGACAACTGAAAACAACGAAAAACTTTCTTTATTAGACGATGTGGCATTAAAAGCCCAAATGCTCATGGCAAACCTAAAAGAGGGCGCTAATGATGGCTATGACCATTCTGTGACCAGCGCCGGTGAAAAGGGCTTAAAATCAGGCAAAGTTTCTGAACTCACCGCCATCGCCCCCTTAACCAAAGATGGGGCAGCTCGTATCAAACGAATTTTAGAAATTACCAAAGGCAATCTTGCAGGAGCGACCAATGTAGGCACCTTGCATGATTTGCGGTTGGTGTTTTTAGACAATGACACCAAGCTACTGTTTTGTACCGCCTATGATGGCGATTGGGACGCCTACATCAATGACTTTGCTACCAAAATTCCAGAACTCATGGACTTGATTTTTGGCAATGTAGAGGGTTGGCCTGGGATTAAAGACCCGACTGTCAAGCAATTTATCCTTGACCATCAGATTACCGCTACCGGTTGGTATGTGGGTGTACCGCATCTGACGGTTCGTGATATTGCGCGTAATGACAAAATCGTGCGTGGCATTAATAAAGCAATTGAACAAGCCCAATAAGACGACTTAGAACCTGTATTCACCATATCACGTTTATCAGCTCACTTTTATCAGCGTACTATTCTAAGCGTACTCTAAATGGGCAAGCTTTAGGTTAAAATTTCGATACAAAAGCCATTTGTTGCGTGATTTTTACCATAAACGATATTTAGCGTGGTGTATGGTGAGCAGGTTCTTAGCATCAAATTTTTGAAATTCTCTGCTAGGAACGACCATGAATAACGACAACCCAGCGAATGAAAGCCTACTTGGCAAATTAAAAACCCATCTACAGGATGGTATCGAGCATGGCATAGAGGCCATTAAAGACAAATTTGAACACAGCGATACACCCGCTGAAGAAGGCAGTGTCAAAGAACGGGTACATGAAGCGAAACAAAAAATCAGCACGCAGCTGCACAGCGTCACCACACGGGCAACGAACGCTATCTATCCCAATATCGCCACGATGGAGCTTGAGGATATTCAAGCCATCATCTTACATGACCGCCCTGCGCCTTACTATGGCACGCTTGTCGCGCTAAAAGTCAATGATAGTAACGCGGGTCGTGAATTACTAAAAGCGGTATTACCAAACGTCACAGGCTCAAAAAATTTCCAAAAAGATATGGATGCTAATTTGACCATTGTGATGACGTATGAGGGGCTAAAAGCCTTGGGCTTACCGCAAAGCTCGCTTGATTCTTTCCCAGAAAATTTCAAAACAGGTATGGCAGGTCGCTCAGATATCTTGGGTGACAAAGGCGATAATGACCCGAGTAACTGGCTTGCGCCATTTGGTGATAAAGGCGATATTCATATTTGCGGCGCGGTGATTGCCGATAGCCAAGAAAAATGGCAAGCCAAACTTGACGAACTTAAACAGGCGTTTGCCCCTTATCTAGATACCAGCCGTAACGCCATCGAAATCTTAGTGGAACATGATTTTGGCGCAGATGGTGAGGTCAAAAACGTGTTTGGTTATCGCGATGGCATCAGTAACCCAGAAGTTGATGGCAGTGGTATCAGCCTTGAAAATAACACCGAACGTCCGATTGCGGCGGGTGAATTTGTGTTAGGTTATAAAGGTGAAGCGGGCGTGGTACCTCCCATGCCACAGCCTGAAGTATTGGGAAAAAACGGCTCGTTTATGGTACTGCGAAAATACCGCAGTAATGTGGCTGACTTTCACCGCTATTGCCTTGAACAAAGCGACAATGACCCAGCTAAAGCCGATAAATTGGGGGCAAAAATGTTTGGTCGCTGGCGTTCGGGTGCCCCCATCACCCTAAGCCCAGATCACGATGATGAAGCCCTAGGCAAAGACAATGTAGCAAACAATAAATTTGACTACACGGACGATCCCTATGGCAAAGGCTGCCCGTTTGGTGCCCATGCTCGCCGTATGAACCCCCGCAATACCAAAGACTTTATTCTAAGCGATGTGCGTCTTCATCGTATTATCCGTCGTAGCGTATCGTATGGCGATATCGTGCCACCCAACGTGACCCAAGACGATGGTCAAGAGCGGGGTCTATTTTTTATCGGTATCAACGCGCATGCCATGGACACGCTTGAGTTTTTGCAAAGCCAATGGATTAATGACGGTAACTTTATGAACCTTGGGGAAGAACGTGACCCAATGCTAGGCGTACACGCAGGTAGTGACGCTGATAGCGATGTGTTCACCGTACCCGATGAGCCAATTCGTAAGCGTCATACCAATATTTTGCAATTTAATACCCTGCAAGGCGGTGAATATCTTTTTGTACCGAGCTTGTCGGCACTTAAATGGATTAGTGAGCTTAACGAAAATTCATATTAGCGTAAAACTAAATAAAAAAGGTTAGGCGTTTTTAGTACTGCTAACCTTATGAAATAATGAAAATAACAAAGGACAATCATCATGTTAAATAAATTATTCGGTCGTCGTTATGCCAAGTTTGACCCAGCCATCGACCAGCTCACTAGCGACGATGAAAAAGCCATCGACCAAATCACCGCAGATATTCGTGACTATATCGGCAAATCAGACACCGTTAGCAAAATCAACTATCACACCCGAGACGCCCATGCCAAAGGCTACTGTGCATTAAAAGCCAACTTTGAGATTTTACCAAAACTGCCCAAAGAATATGCCCAAGGTATCTATGCCAAACCCGCTCGTCATGAAGCGGTGATTCGTTTTTCTAACGGCTCATCTCGTGTGGCTGCCGACAACAAGTTGGGACTTTCTCAAGGGTTGGCGATTAAAGTCTTTGGTGTCAAAGGCGAAAAATTACTGCCAGATGAGCAAGATAGCCCAAACTTTGACTACAATATGATTAATTTTCCTATTTTCTTTTGTAATACTATCCAAGACTATAGTTATATTTCACGACTATTTTTACAATTAAATGATTATTTTGCCAAAGGGGCGAAAGGTCAAGCCAAATTTGCCTTTGACTGGCTTACCCAAAATGGCACAAAACTGCCATCCAAAGAATCCCTCAAGACTTTTAGGGCTTTTAGTAAATTTAAAACCATCAAACCGCAAAATACCTTGTTATACAGTTTTTACTCACAAGGGGCGGTGCGTCATGGCGACTATATGGCAAAAATCCGTGTCGCCCCGACCAAAGCATCACAAGCCAAAATCAAACGCCGTGATCTTGATGTCAACGCCACTAACGAGGCGATTCGTCCTCTGATTTTACAAGAAATCCGTGAGCATGATTATGAGTTTGATGTGCAAATCCAGCTGTGCCGTAACTTAAAAGACCAACCCATCAATGACTTGACCAAAGAATGGGATGAAAAAGACGCGCCATTTGTGACAGTGGCAAAACTTACCATCCCTTGCCAAGATGTGCCAGATGACGGTAACTTTGACATCATGGAGCATTTGTCATTTACCCCGTTTCGCTGTATTGAAGCCAACCGTCCGATTGGTAATCTGCAGCACGCGCGCCTGCGTGCCTATCAAACCGCCTCGACCACGCGCCATCGTTTAAATCATAAAAAACGTGCCGAGCCAACCAATCTAAAACAGGCATTTGATAAAGATTTTTATAACCTTTAAATTTGGCAAAAAACCAGTAGCGGGGCGGTTATGGGGGCATTGTTTGGGGTAAAATTTCACCCATTGGGTGAAAAACCACATCGCCCTCAATCATTCAACAACCGTTAGCCTGTGACTGGGCTAACGGTTTTTTACCTTTTTATGCCATTAAACCTATACTAACCTGAGTTCGGGATAAGCAGGTCAAAAAAAAGCAAAAAAAAGAAGTCCAAAATTGTTAAAGTTAATGTACTAATAAAAACTCAACAAAAAGGACTTCTTACATGGACAACCTAACCGAATTATACTGCCACATTGACGACTTTTACCAAGCATTCAAACCAGAATTTGAACGTCAGCTGATCGAAAATGGGACAAAGCGATTAAGAGCATGCAAGATAAGTGTACCAGAG
>NZ_FUGE01000241.1 GCF_900162825.1 Psychrobacter piechaudii | reverse complement strand
GTAAAACTTGTAAGCTGTAGTTTATTTAGCTCATTAAAATTAATAATTTACTTTTTAATAGCCTAGTTACGCCAGCTTATTTGAATACTTAAACTTAAAAATACAAAAGTAGATACCGGGTTTGTTTATCGACCCATTTATTGAATGACATTATAGGAGAAACAGCATGGACAACATGTTTGTTTGGTTTAATAGCAACTTAGGCGGACCAATTGGCTCGATTATCGCAGCCATTTTGGTATTCGTCATTGGTTGGTTAATTGCTATGGCACTTGCCGGTGTGGTACGCAATTTGCTAGCCCGCGTTAATTTAAACCAACGTATGAATACTTCGACAGGTAAAGCCTACGACCTTGAAAATATAATTTCAAAAGTCGTTTTCTGGTTTGTATTCTTAATGGCCATTTCTGGTGCATTAAGTATGCTTAGCTTAAATGCTATCTCTGCTCCATTTGCCAATATGATTGATAGTGTCTTATCTTTCATTCCGACACTTATCGGTGCGGTTATTATTGGTGTGATTGGCTGGGTAGTAGCTACAGTAGCTCGCACTGCTATCAATGCCGCTTTGTCTAAGACAACACTTGATGAAAAATTAAGTGCTGAAGCCGGTGTACAACCTATGAGCAATACCATTGCTGATATGGTTTACTGGGTTATCCTGCTGTTTGTTTTAGTTATCGTATTGGGTCAACTACAGTTAGATGGTCTATTTGCTCCATTAACTAATATGTTGAACAAAGCGATTGGCTATATCCCTAACCTATTCATGGCTGGTGTTGTGTTCTTTGTGGGCTATATCGTGGCAAAAATTGTCCGCGGTATCGTAGCCAATATGGTAACTAGCCTAAACCTACAAGGTTTTGCTGAAAAAGCGGGTATTAGTAATAACCGTGAAAACAGCTTACCTAACATTGCAGGTTCTCTAGCCTTTTTATTGGTAATCATTCCAACCACAATTATCGCTCTAGATGCGCTAAATATTGAAGTGATCTCTCGTCCAGCTACTAACATGCTGAACAAGATTATGAGTGCGTTACCAAACATCTTTACTGCTGCAGCCATCTTAATCATCACTTACTACATCATGAAAATGGTGGCTAACGTGGTTAAAGGCTTACTTGAAAACACTACCATTAATGCCCTTCCTGCTAAGGTGGGTCTAGACAGTGCAATGGGTGAGACTCAAGTTTCAGATCTTGTTGGTTATGCCATCATCTTCTTTGCTATGTTGTTTGCCGGTATTTTATCTGCAGACTTACTAGGCTTTGAACAAATCAGTGGCATCATCACTATGTTCATCGCCTTTGGTGCTGACATTATCTTAGGCGCTATCATCCTGTTCATCGGTTTCTGGTTAGCCAACATCATCGCTGGTGTGGTTGAGCGTTCTGATAAAGGCTCACAATTTTTAGCCAACATCGTTCGTGTCCTTATTATGGGCCTTGTGCTTGCAATGGGTCTAAAAGCGATGGGTATTGCAGACTCTATCGTAAACCTAGCTTTTGGTCTTACTTTGGGTGCTGTGGCTGTTGCCTTTGCTCTATCGTTCGGTCTTGGTGGCCAAGAAGCCGCTGCTCGCTTCTTACGTAAGCTACAAGACAAAGCAGAAACTGAAGCTGAAAAAGCAAAAGTTGAGAAAGCGATTTCTAATACTGCAAAAGAGACAGGTAAAGAGCCTTCAATCACTACAGTTTCAGGTGATGAGCCTTCAATCCCTAACTCAGATGATCAATAATTTATTGGTTCTCTAGTAGTAAGTCATTATAGTTCCATTAAAGGCAGCCTTTCGAGGCTGCCTTTTTTCATGTCAAAATAATATTTATAATATTTTTTATGCACAATTCGTGCCGTTACTTAAACCCTTAATATGGTGGTTGCTATAACTTTCTTTTCTTGTCAAAATCATAGACATTATAAAAACTTTAAATATACAGGTTAAAAGGATATGAAGCGATTCAATGACAAGGTTATTGTTATTACCGGTGCAGACTCGAGCATAGGCCGAGTCACCGCGCTAAAAATAGCCCGAGAAGGCGGCAATGTTGTGTTAATAGGTAGCAATAGCAAAGTACTTGAATACATCGCTAGTGAGCTTCCTGAAGATCATACTTGGATCAATAGTGGCAACCATTTGGCAGTAACTGGTGATATCACCAACGAAGAGCACAGTGCAAGGCTGGTCTCACATATCGTAGAAAAATATAATAGAATTGATACCGTGATAAGTATTAATACTGAGATCAAATTTAGTCAGGCTCTACTCACAGAGCTCTCAAAAACAAAAGGCAGTATCGTCAATGTGTCTTTATTGTCCGATACCAGTACCAGTTGGTCGATAGAAGGTTATAAACAGACTCAAGCCGAGTTAGAGAAATATAATAAACAACTGGCTTACAAGCTAGGCCCCCAAGGAATAAGGGTCAACGGGGTACATGCTGGTCTAACAACCGAGGACAGTGATGATGTCGATAATGTGAAACTTTTTATTGATCAAAGCGCGCTTGGTAGATTGGTCGAAATGAGCGAGATTACTGAAGCCATCTTATTTCTCTCCAGTAATGATGCCTGTATGATTACTGGAGCGACACTGGCGGTTGATGGCGGTTTGTCTTTATCTAACTAGGCCATTTTATCCAATTAGCTCTTTTGTATTACCCCTTAAGTTTTCATTGTTTTCATTTGTTTGGACAAAAAAAGACCCCTCTATATTTAGAGGGGTCTTTTTTTAGGACTAAATCTATTAAAAGAGTCGTAGCATCCTAAGTTTATTTGTTGATATCTTTTAAGGGCTTTGACATTTTTTCTGGATACTTAGGCACTACGCCTTTATATTGCTCAACAATTTTCATCACATCTTTGTCATAGTCCCCCGTGGTATACACCGGGTTTAAAAATCGAATCTCTTTGGTTTTATAATCCATAGCCACTGGAATAATAGGCACCTGAGCACCATCAGCAATATAGTAAAATCCTGTTTTCCATTTATCTGTGTAGTCTCGAGTTCCCTCTGGCGCTAATCCCAAATACAGGGACTCACTCGACTTTAAGCGATCAATACTCGCTTGTAACACCGTACCTCTTTTACTGCGGTTAATAGGAATAATGCCGGCCCATTTAAAGAAGCGAGCCAATATAGGGTACTTAAACAAACTGTCTTTACCCATAATATTAATGTCTAAGTCTAAACCTAAGATCAAAGGTATCGCATATAACCCATCAAAATTTGAGGTGTGTGGCAATGCCAACAATACCGCTTTTGGCACATTAGGAATCTCACCGACCGCTTTCCAGCCCAAAAGCTTAAACAAACGCCGAGCAATAGGCGGTGAAATACTCCCTCCTCGTCTTGGCACCTTATCACCTAAGCTTTTATGGGTCAGCTGCTTTAACTTGGCTGCTGGGGTAGTTTTTGATATATCATTATTAGACATTAAGTTGTGTCCCTACATTTTAATTTTCGGTGGTGGTTCAAAAAGTAGGCTGACATTAGACATACCCATGATTGATGTAAAAGAAAGCTAAATCAAAGGCTTTAAAGTGATTTTCCAGTTTTTTAGAAAAGTGACAACTTCGCCTAAATGCTCGCCTTACTCGATGTCTGATAGTGCAATTATTACCTTCAATGCCGACTGTGAAAAACTTGCCAATGACTTGGGTAAAGCCCTTAAAACCGGTAACAAAGCTATCCTAGGTATCACTAGCGATTCTAGCACAACTGACGCCTAAGGCTTTCAGCTTAGCTTTAAGCTTTTTGACAGTGTTAAGGTCTCGTTTTCCCCACACATAGGCAACAATTTCACCTGTGTCACGGTGATAGGCATAAATTAGCCATTGTTTGTTGGTCTTTTTACCTACGAATGTCCAAAGCTCATCGACTTCAAGACAGTCGTATTGCCTTTACTTGGGGGTTATTTGGTAGTGACACTTTTTTAGGGTGGCTAGTACTTTGCCTTTGCTGATTCTCTCAACGCAAGCGATGTCTTTTATGCCACTGCCTCGAACCATAAGATGGCGT
>NZ_FUGE01000242.1 GCF_900162825.1 Psychrobacter piechaudii | reverse complement strand
CAGGATATATTAATTCACTAAATTGTTCTAGGGTGTCTGGAATCCTTTTATGCGTCTCATTAATAGCGTCTTGTAGTCTCATAGTAAAATAGCCCATCTTCTTATTAGATGGGCTATTTTATTACTTTTATTGAGTTTTTGCCTTAACTGACTGGCATTAGTCTATTGACGGTTTTTTTGTATTTAAACTTGTTGCGTTTATCTAATAAATACCAGCTTCTACCCCAGCCGCCATTGTCATGGCAAGCTCTTCAACTTGTGTGGTAAAAGCCTCTTGCCAATCTCCTCTAAGTATCAAGGCTTCTTGAATCCACTCCCAGCGCAAACCGGTAGTAATGGTTTTCAGAGCAAGCTTAGTACCGGTACCATCATGCCCTGCGCGAATATAAACGGCAAAAGGTAATCCTTGTTTTTTTTCTAAAACTGGATAATAACAACGATCAAAAAAGTCTTTGGTTAATCCTGCCATATAAGCCAAGTTTTCAGTCGTCCCTAGTAATAAAGCATCAGCAGCGAGAACGTCTTCTGGCTGAGTATCTTGTGGTGACTTTAGGATAACCTTAACCTCTAAGTCAGGGTGGTCAGCTCCCTTATAAGCAGCTTCGGCCAGCTTCTTGGTATTAGGTGATGGGGCATGAGCAACGATAAGTAACGTTTTGGTGTTGGCGGTCATATCACTCACCATGACCATAGATAAACGTCACATCTTGTTTAATATCAGGATGAATACTTTTGGCTACCGGACAGGTAAAAGCAGCCGCCTCTAAAATCTTTTTGGTACGCTCATCTAAGTCTTTTTTAAGTTTAATGCGGACTTGAATCTCACTGACACGGCGTGGATCTGCAGCCATAATCTTAGTGACCTCCGCCTTAGTTCCCACCACATCCACTTCCATATCAGTAGCTTTAATACCAATAATAGTCAGCATACAACTGGCTAAACTTGTGGCTAATAAATCTGTGGGTGAGAAGGCTTCACCTTTACCATGATTGTCTGTCGGCGCATCGGTAATGATCTGATTATTAGATTGTAGGTGCAAAGCTTGAGTGCGCAGATTGCCTTGGTATTCAACAGTTGATGTGGTCATAAACTAATCCTTTAATAGGTTTTATATAGATTTATGACTACCATAGTAGCTTATTTCAATACAATAATGAATAAGCCCAATATTTGATTTGAGGTTAAAGATTTATTATCAGAGGGAAAATCCAGACAAAGGAAAAAGCCCCCATTCTAATTAAATGGGGGCTTTTAGGTATAGGGAGCTGACGATGACCTACTCTCACATGGGCGAACCACACTACCATTGGCGCAACGATGTTTCACTTCTGAGTTCGAGAAG
>NZ_FUGE01000268.1 GCF_900162825.1 Psychrobacter piechaudii | reverse complement strand
ATCAATATATTAACTAATATTTTTAGAGAGAGCTTATCAGTTCTTTGTCATTAATTCGTCGTTAGCAGCTGTAACAAAAGATTTTTATAGCCCTAAATAGTGCCTTATTAGCATTAATTTCAAGGCCATAAACTAAGCTACTGAAAGCTAGAAGTATAACTTTGCCTAATATGTTACCTCTAATTTGTTACAATAGTCTTTTTTAGCTTTATGCCCTTTAATCTGAATATCCTTTAACCTAAACACCTTGTAATCCGAATACACAATCAACCTGAATAAAATATAACCTTATTGATTTGCACCTGCTGTCTGGCTTAGTCAAAGGTATAAATGAGCTGCTATTATGAGTGACGATCTTCTTAATGACCAAAACAACACCGTGACTGCTCCTGCCAAAACGGATATCTCTCACATTCATGATTTCTTGGGGGCCCCTACCCCTAAAGCTTGGCTTGAAGCGGCCGTCAATGATTTACCGACTATTATTCAAGATCATGCCAACTGTGAGAAAAAAGCCGCAGGCACTGCGATGAACTTAATATTCCGTTATGAGTTCCATCAAGATCTGCAAATGAAGCTGGCGCAGTTAATCCGTGAGGAAATGCTACATTATGAGCAAGTGGTGGGAATTATGGAGGAGCGCGGCCAAAAGTGGCGGCATTTACCCGCCAGCCGCTATGCTAAAGGTATGCTAAAACACAAACGCACTTATGAACCCGCTGCGATGATTGATATTCTGATTATCGGGGCCTTTATTGAGGCTCGATCTTGTGAACGTTTTGCCGCCTTAAGTGAAGTGGTTGATGATGAGCGTTTGGCAAAATATTATCGCTATCTGCTCAAGTCCGAAAGCCGTCATTATGAAGACTATATCACTCTTGCCCGCTCATTGGAGCCCAAAGACGGGTCAAGTGTGGATCTTGAAGCCTTATCAAAAGCCACTAATGGCAGTATCAATACCGATGAGGAGACTATGAATATTGATCAACGTATTGCTTTTTTTAAGCAAGTTGAAGCCGAGCTGATCAATAGTCCAGATACCGAGTTAAGATTTCATAGTGGTATTCCGGCTTAAAGTAATGATCCTCCCCTATAAATTAGTAAGCTGCAAATTTGAGTCCCTAAGCTTATCAAATAAAAAAAGACCCACCAACTATAGTTAGTGGGTCTTTTTTTTTCAATGAGACTTTTAATAAATGGCATTTATTTTAAAATTGCCATTTACTGTCACACTATTTATTTTATTATAGTAATTAATGTAACGACCTAGTCGTTATCATGACGACCTAAATCAAAGGCGTTTAAATCACCGACATTTTTACCCGCTGGCGGTAATTTAGCATCCTTTTCGCGACCATCTTCATAGACATCATCAGTTTCTTGAGAAGCTTGTTGTGGTCCATCGATGTCGGGCTTATGCTTTCTACCTTCATAATCACCAGGCTCTAGATTGCCTTTGTTACTGATCTCAGTATCTACATTCTGATCAATAGAAGGCGCTTGTTTAGGATCAGCTTGTAATCTACGCTCATCTCTTACTTGTGCTTCGTCATTCAGATTATGATTATTATCATCAACTACTTTTATGGTTTGATTAATAGACATATTTTTCTCTTTATTATAGTTATGGATTTAAAATATTTAGGGAGTTTGGTTAATTGTCTGTCGCATAGCTTTAATGAAAATGACTCATTAAAAAAATGCTAAAACCTTAGCC
>NZ_FUGE01000243.1 GCF_900162825.1 Psychrobacter piechaudii | reverse complement strand
ATAGGGTTTGTACACCTATGCCTTCACTTCTTGCAACTTCTGATACACTTAAGTTATGTGGCGGCGATAGCTTGCTTAATATAGCTTGTTTTCTCTCTTTACTGTATCTGGACATCTTTGTTCCTTGTTACCCCCTTTTACTTGATTGTTAGGGGTGACAACTATCCTGACACAGGGGGGAAGTGCTAAGTACCAAAGCTGTAATACCAACTGTTTTTTTTAGATTTTTACTCATTTGACCTCCTCCCCTCGCTAAACCGAGGGGATTCCTACAGCTAGACGGTCAAGCCCGACCGCAAGGATGTTCTTAGCAGCATTGATATCTCTATCAT
>NZ_FUGE01000244.1 GCF_900162825.1 Psychrobacter piechaudii | reverse complement strand
TTCTTTTTCCAACGCTGAATTGTCGTTGTACTGATTTGATATTCTTCGGCAAGCTCTCGATAACTGTAACCTTCGTCAAGCTTGTCTAATATCATTTGTCTGTAGTCTTTTGAATATGCCATCTTATCAGTGTATCTTATTTATGGGGCTATGACTATATTTGAATTTAGCTCCAGCTCACGCTGGGACATATAGTTTTGTTGCAGTGTGATATCTATTGCTTGTAAAGGAGCTGAGTGATTAATTAGTGGGTCTGGTGGCCTACTATAGCTAATATAAGGTCTATCATAGTGGTCAATTATCTCCTCAGTACTTGCCTTTAATCCACTAGACTCATTTTCTTCAATTTCAGCCTCGAAAAACCTCATATCTATCTTTGGAATATGCACCTCAATATCATTAGGTGTTGTGTCCCAATAATAAGGTTCAGGCTCTTTATTTGAAGGTTCATAAACAGGATTATCCTGGGTTAAGTTAATAGCTTTAATCTTCTTTTTATTAAGGGCACCCTCTTTGTTTTTACGGCTTTTTGACTTTCTGCGCCTGGCTATTAAGAAGAATACATCCTGATAAGCCAAGTGTATTTTTTGTATTTGCCCAAGCCTAGTGTTTAAAGGAGACCTACTTTTTTCTGATTCAATAAGACTGATAACATCACTGTTTTCAAAAGACTTAATCTCGTCTTCTTTTTGCTCAAGGATGCCCGATAGTATAAGTAAGATACGCTCTGTATCCATGCTTAACTCAGAGATACCAGGTAGTGAATCCCATATCCAAGCTCTGTTAGCAGACTCATAAAACTGAGCTAACTTAAACTGCATTAGGATGTCTTTTTTAACACTGTATGACTGATAGTAAATCTGTAACACTGAAGTGTGCAGGGCTATAGATAGCCAAATCAACTGCTTCTTGAGTTGATAATACTGCTTATTAATCACAATATCCTGCATTAGCATAATCAATGTCATTAAACGTGGCTTGCTCGCTAATGCCGATTTGTTGATTTGCATATCATCATTGGAAACAGGTCTTTTTTTTAGCTGCTCTACGATGATATCAATCAAGCTATTGGTAGCTATGCTTGGATCTGTGTAGCTGAAATGTACGGATAAGGTAATGGCGGATATAGCAGACCAAACGGTCTTAGGATATTGGGGCTTAATATCAGTATAGTTGTATTTAGATAGGTTGATATTAGAGCTGTATCTCCATGTTAGCTCTAACGAGAAAGGGTGTATGCCTTTATTGTGATTACTAAGGAAATATAACAGCTCTGGGTTACATAACCACTTTCTTTGATTGGTTTGTAATCTATCATGTGTCATAGCTATACGCTTCCAGTATTGCGAGAATGATAGGCTCTATCCGTAATGCCTATGAGCGTACAAAATGTGATGATAGAAAAATCGTTTTTTTTGAACAGCTTTTGGGTCATATCTTTGGTCAGTATGTTATTAATTTTTGTATAGATAACTCTTAAGTCTAAGATAGCCTTATATCTTGAGATAATTTCGATTAACTCAAAAAAAGCTATACCTAAGTTACTTTCCTCTTCAGTTAATGAGCTGACAAGCACATTTTGTTTAAGTGTGTCTTGATCAAGGTTGTGACTTTTGATGAGGTAGTAGAGCTCGAAGTTATTGGCTAGTAGCTGCTTCTTGTCGCTTTTAACAAGTATTGTTAGCTTAAATAGGGCGCGTCTTTGTTCAAGCTTCAGATTCTTATCCTGGTCTAGGAAGGGTCTGATATCCTCAGCGTAAATTTTAAATAAATCGGCGATTACAGGAGAAATGAGAATTCCTTTTTTTTGCAGCTTGGCTATTGTTGTTATGTCCATTATTAAATCTCTAAATTCAAAACTAAGGGGAATAGTTTTGAACTTAGCACCAAATGTTGTGAATTTAAAGTAAATTTACACTTGAGGTGGTTGAATGTAAGTTTAGGTAGATTTAACTAAAATGAGTTTAGAATAAAAAATCTACTATCTTTAATATTAGTAGTGCTTTTTAAGAATGAATACTCTGCACACGACAAAAAAATCATCCCCACCGGATTTTCATAGGTTTAGGGGTTAAAAAGCTAACTAACTGTCGAAGTACAGTCTTATCATTGTTAAAGAACACCAAGCGAAGGCCCTCAATCAACACATCCAAGCCAAGCGCAAACAAACTGGCTTGAGGTCGAGCGTTTGCCTTTAACTTGCGCTTTAACGGCTTATTTTTGTCTTTATAAATACCGACATGATAAGCCCAACAAAATGCTAAGGCGTTCACTGCGACTAATTTACTGACCCGATCAAGATGGGTTAAGTGGGTATCTTCAAGATTAAAGCCACGCCCCTTTAGACAAGCAAATAAAGTCTCAATTTCCCAACGCTTAGCATAGCTTGTCATCGCATCCACTGTTTCTAGTTGATTGGTTGCGACAATCACTAGCTCTATCGTTGCAGTCGAGTTTCTAAGCCACCTATGCGGTGGTGAAGGAATACGCTGCTAAATTCACGCAATGGGCTAATTTCTAAGCCACCTATGCGGTGGTGAAGTAGGTAGATAGGCTTCAAAAACTGCCATTTAATTTCTAAGCCACCTATGCGGTGGTGAAGAACATTATTGAGGCTCGTAAACAGGCTCAAAATTTCTAAGCCACCTATGCGGTGGTGAAGACAGGATAAAAGATGGCACTAACAGATCATCATTTCTAAGCCACCTATGCGGTGGTGAAGAAAAAGCTAGATAACTCAGTTCGCTTTGCGTGTTTCTAAGCCACCTATGCGGTGGTGAAGACTTACCCATCTGAGCGTGCTTACTACGAGGACTTTCTAAGCCACCTATGCGGTGGTGAAGGGCATAGGATTGTCTTTTAGCCACTCATCATATTTCTAAGCCACCTATGCGGTGGTGAAGGCAATGACGTGATCACTACTCAGTATGAGTCATTTCTAAGCCACCTATGCGGTGGTGAAGTTCCATAAAGACGGGGCTATCACAATGCAAAATTTCTAAGCCACCTATGCGGTGGTGAAGAATATGTGCCAATTTTGAAGTGTTCTTGTTGCTTTCTAAGCCACCTATGCGGTGGTGAAGGAACCCATTCGTGGCTTGAAGCGCCACCCATTTTTCTAAGCCACCTATGCGGTGGTGAAGGAAGAAGGCATTGACGTCGAATTTAACGCGAATTTCTAAGCCACCTATGCGGTGGTGAAGTTAGAAACAATCGCGATGGCTGCTTCAAGAAATTTCTAAGCCACCTATGCGGTGGTGAAGATATGAACGGTTGAATTGATAGACGGAGATAATTTCTAAGCCACCTATGCGGTGGTGAAGAAGCAATTAAACGAACGTGACGGCATCGTCAATTTCTAAGCCACCTATGCGGTGGTGAAGTCTGCATCTTATTGATAGCAGCCCAAAACTCATTTCTAAGCCACCTATGCGGTGGTGAAGAAGCTCATTGTCGTACGTTGACGCTTGTATAATTTCTAAGCCACCTATGCGGTGGTGAAGGCAAGTAATGACTGAATGGGTGTTAGCTGGTTTTTCTAAGCCACCTATGCGGTGGTGAAGACGGTGCGATGGTAGGAGACGTAACAGTCAAATTTCTAAGCCACCTATGCGGTGGTGAAGCTTTCAGGGGGCAAACTGTTTGGCATCTGCGATTTCTAAGCCACCTATGCGGTGGTGAAGCTCCTTGCGTGCATCTTGCTATTGATCTGCGATTTCTAAGCCACCTATGCGGTGGTGAAGGCTCGGCAATCTCAAAACGCCCGAGGACTCGGTTTCTAAGCCACCTATGCGGTGGTGAAGGTCGCTAAATGTGAAGCATAGGGGGTGAACATTTTCTAAGCCACCTATGCGGTGGTGAAGTGGTTCATTAAGAAAGTGGGTGAGCGTTACCATTTCTAAGCCACCTATGCGGTGGTGAAGCAGTCAACTGCGAGCCTTTACTATCAAGCAGTTTTCTAAGCCACCTATGCGGTGGTGAAGTAACAACATAGACACGCTAGACGGTCTAAATCGTTTCTAAGCCACCTATGCGGTGGTGAAGGGTAAAACCATTGCTCACCCACTGCAAGCCAATTTCTAAGCCACCTATGCGGTGGTGAAGGAGAAAATCCAAAGCGGTGAGATTGTTGGCATTTTCTAAGCCACCTATGCGGTGGTGAAGATATGAAGCAGAAATGAGCGAGATGGAGGCGAATTTCTAAGCCACCTATGCGGTGGTGAAGTAAGGGTTAGTACCCATGACTTTTGACCGGTGTTTCTAAGCCACCTATGCGGTGGTGAAGCCAGTAGTATTGATGCTATTGCAGTTAAGACTTTTCTAAGCCACCTATGCGGTGGTGAAGAGATGCATTAGCAAATCGGCGGTTCATTAACATTTCTAAGCCACCTATGCGGTGGTGAAGACTTTCATACATCACCATCTACTACCGCACTATTTCTAAGCCACCTATGCGGTGGTGAAGTGTAATAATCATCAATCTTTCGCACTGTGATTTTTCTAAGCCACCTATGCGGTGGTGAAGGACTTGGACAAAGAGCAACAACTTATCGAAAATTTCTAAGCCACCTATGCCGTGGTGAAGATGTTTGAAGTTGATGAAGTCTTAATCTGCGATTTCTAAGCCACCTATGCGGTGGTGAAGGCCAAGTCTTACCGTCCTATCCACGCCGTTACTTTCTAAGCCACCTATGCGGTGGTGAAGGGCAAGAGGTTGAGCCAAGATGTGGTCGCTGATTTCTAAGCCACCTATGCGGTGGTGAAGCAATGCCCTTGAGCATGGGGATAACTGTTATTTTTCTAAGCCACCTATGCGGTGGTGAAGAATCTTTTTACAATCACCCTCTCCCTCTTGAGTTTCTAAGCCACCTATGCGGTGGTGAAGCCCGTAAGATAATTAACGGCACAGATAAGGATATTTCTAAGCCACCTATGCGGTGGTGAAGTTTCCAAATGCCATATCCGCTTTTCTGTGATTTTTCTAAGCCACCTATGCGGTGGTGAAGCCAGCTTATCATTATCTAAGTGCATCAATTACTTTCTAAGCCACCTATGCGGTGGTGAAGTAGCATATTGCGGCGTGTCCATAGTGCTGTGTTTTCTAAGCCACCTATGCGGTGGTGAAGCATCACCACAACAAAAGTAAACAGCATATATATTTCTAAGCCACCTATGCGGTGGTGAAGAGCCCTCATGCTCATCGAGAAAGTCAATTATTTTTCTAAGCCACCTATGCGGTGGTGAAGTTTTTATAACCTGATCAACCTTAGCTTCCAGCTTTCTAAGCCACCTATGCGGTGGTGAAGAGGAATTATAACTTAAAAAGTTGAGTTGTGACATGGCCTAGAGGGTAAAAGCCATATTTCACCCTCTTTTTTTGACCATAACATAACTATATGATTTTATTACAAGTTTTTAATTAGTGCAAAAAGAGGGGTTTTATACCCTCTTTTTGGGCCACTCATCATGACCAGCTTGATCGCACTCCTACCACAATGGTACAGTCACGTTGTCACGCATGCCATTCATGCCATACGCATTAAACAGTCCTGATTTAGGTTCATCAGCGGGTTGCTGTAGCACTTTAAGTAAGTAAGGTGCTTTATTGGTTTCGCTGGTAAGTCTAACATAAGGCACAGCCTTTTCAGGCGTGCGTTTAGCGACCGTTGCCATTGCGTCATCCAAGCTAATATTCAGTTTTTTAGCCAGGCTTTGCGCTTGCACCTCGATAGGTTTAAAGCGATAACGGTGTACGCTGACATAGCCTTTTATATTACTTGGCACATTTTTAATCGGCTTGATATGCACATAGTCGATTAAGCGATCTAGCCATTTGTTTAGGTTGAGTTTGGTTAAGTCTTCCTGACTAGGAGCAAATATACGTAGCTTGTTACCAAGTTTTGATGACTTCCCGTTTTTTTGATCAAAGTAATAGTCAGGGAATGCAACCCCAATCGAATTTATACTATGAGAGTTTTTCACATCAGCAAGCGCGATATGTAGCTGAGTAAATAATTTGCTCCATATAAAATAACTACTAATATCAGGCTCAGGTAGCAAGGTGATTTCTTGATAATGAGTAAGATGAGTCATAGCTTACTCCTTGCCACTGGCACCGAATACACCACCACGGATTAAAACACCGATAACATAATGTTGTTGCTCTACCTCTGGAGCTTCACCTTTTAAGACCCAGTTATCAAATAGACTATAGAAGTCCATTTTCTCTTTTGGTTGACGGAATGCTTTACCAAGAGTCGTAACTGCACCGTAAGGCTCGATAGCGATTGGGAACCCAGCTTCTGGATACCAATCATCAATAGTGCGAATGGCGTTGCCGATTTTTTGAGAGTGCATGCCAGCTTTACCGTTAACATGATACAGCTCTTTTGATTTAGTTTTACCGGTATCTAGTACCAGCTCTTGAGAAGGGTAAACCTCTTGACCATAGCCTACTATCGCAAAAGCTTTAACATATAAAATAACAAAAGCTTCATCATTTAGGCCTTTTTCAATTAAGTCCGCTAAACCATCGATGTCTGCATTAGTGGTATTGAAGTCTTTTATTGAGATGGTTTTGGCATCGAACTCGAAGTCATGTTCGGTTCCGTCAATAACACAACTAACCTTAACTGTAATTTGTTCAGCACCAACACGGTTACGCCATAGCCATCTAGCATTAGCAATATTAGTGGCATAACGACGAGCTAATTCACTGACACCTTGAGTATCTAAATAGTTTTTTACCGTAGATTGTAATGCTTGCTGGTAATCTTGGTCATTACACACAGAAGGTTTGCCGTCAAATGGCAGAACTTTACAGCTCCACGTAGCTACTAGGGTGTTGCAATCTTCATCTAGTGCGGCTGAGTCCACACGCTGTAAGTTGGCTTTCTCAATCTCAGCATCAAGCTTAGTAGGGTCTTTGGTAATAGTGTTTTTAAGACGATTACTAATGGTACCTCGGACTGACTTTTCTTTAATAGTAACTGGCTTTAGTTTACTGTCTTTATTTTTACTATCAATTTGATCCAAAAAGGCATCTGAGATATCAAAGTTACGTTCAAATGCTAAAACACTGGCTGTGGTTAATTTGCTCATAATAATACTCCATGTATTAAAAGTAAGACTGTATATAGTTGATAGATCCTTTATTAAAATTACAGTCGTTTAAAAGGGGGTTGATTAAGGTTTAAGTAAATTTGTTTATCAAGAATTTTGAGTCACCAAGTAGAGACTATTTTTTTCATCATAGTGATATCGCCAAAAGGCTTTAGCGATATCATATTCACTTTCATTACTGCCTAGGCGCTGTGGATAGACCCATTTACCAAGACCATAAATAGCCTCGACATATTGGCTAGGATATTCAGGATTACGTACATTTTGCATCACGCCCGCATCATAAAGCTCTGATATGCCTTGATAGCCCAATGGCATAGGTACTAGCCAACCACGGCCTGATTTTCGCGAAGTGGTATGCCATTTAGTTTCGCCATTAGGCAATGTTTCTGGGATGTGATGTAGGCTAGATACATCTATAAGGGCATCGAGTGCTGTGGCATTAGGATTATCAAAGCGGACCTCTTTAATGATTTCAGAAAATTCCTGCTGCGCCTCCATTAAGACAAAGGCAGGTAATAAGTTTGGTTTTAGCTCATTAGCTTTATCATAACTAAAGAACTGCACTGGCTCCGAGCGAGCAAGTCCATGCACACTCCCGCCAGCCATACGCTGTTGCCAAATCCATTTAGTCGTGTGTTGAATCAGTGTGTCTGTTTGTGAGTCACTGAGAGCTGTATCTGCTAGCACTTCGACTGCAAAAGTCATGACTAATCGGCATTTGCCTTCTTCGATAATTGACGCAGTCTTACCATCACGTTTAATCGGATTACGAGTTTGGTTAAACGTATAGTTGTTATACGGCTTATCTCTATAAATCTGCGGTGTGCATTCATGACAGGCAAGCAAAACTCCACCTAGAGAGATGCCTGACAGCTCATCAGCTTTGGACTCTGCAAGCTTACGTGACATGGCATGAAAGCTACCTAGAAAGCCTGTTACTGCCGGGAAGCCGTAGGTCAGGGGGCTGGATATAGCATTGGCGCCTTCAATAAGCACACGTTTAAATAACAGATAGCCCACGACACTTTGAGTACTTGCTGTTGCATCGTTAGAGTTGATGCCATCGCCTAAGTCAATATTTAAAAAATCAGCGGTCATAGAAATACTCCTTTTCCTGCACGCTCATACAGATCTATCATAGCTTGCATGTCACGCTCCCATTGAGTGTGCTCAGTATCAGAAAACCCATCTTTGATATCTTTGAATTTCTTTTGTAATAAGCTGTTTATCCAACGTGCATAACTGTGAATAATATCTTTGTGCCAGTCTTCAGCTTCTCGCTTCTCTTTCCAAGATTCTTCACCTTCAAGCTCTGCACGTCTTGGATCTAACCAAAACTTTTCGCTGTCATTTAGATTTACCTGATCTTTACTCCAGCCGGCAGGAAGTTCATTTTGCATATAGTGGGCATAATCAAAAATCTGTGTTAATACCTCATCCATCGCTTGCTTACGTAGATCACGTACTTTCACATTATTAGGCTTGGTCTTAATTGCGCTAAAGATCTTAAGCAAAGTGGGGCTGATTCTTTTTTCAAGCGCATTTGAAAAAATAGATGTCGCAAATCTTGATGGTTTAAAATGAGTGTTGTAGCGAGTAAGGGTTGGCGGCAAAGAGGGTAGAAGATAGTTGATACCTCCCTGAGTACTCATATGCCTACTGACGCCTTGAGGATTGCTACCTCCTAGCTTAACAACAGCTATATCAGAAATAGTAGGATACGCAGCTTGTATAACATCTTCTTTATTAGAAAATCTGTTTTTTCTTTTACTGCTAGTTTCGTCAGAATACTTAATGTGCTGTATTTTTTGGAAAACAATATTGGTTAATGAAGAAGGATATAGAGGGATAATGCAAGTATATTGTTTATTTGCATGAGGCCATAAAGTTTGTTTATTGTATTCGCTAGTTATAGGCTGCTTATTTTTTCCAACTAATGCTTGTCTGAAAGCTTTAAAATATTGTTTAGATAGGTCAGGATCTGACGATAACGATAGCTCGAATGAATTATCATTTTCTATAATGTAGTCTTTAACTTTCTTTCCATCTTGTACCTCGAATTCAAAAAAAGAATAAAGAGGTAAGGCCGCCGCATTACCGCTAGCATCTAGTTGATGATTTTTGATAGATTGATGTCCGACGACTGCTTTTGGTAAGGCTGTATTAGGGTCGAAGTTTATATTGTCACCTTTAGAGCTTGAATGGATACCCTTAGATATATGGGTTCCAAAGCCTATTTGTTTTGTCATTCTATTAGCAGCATTATCCATCCAGACTTCTAGTGAGTATCTGTCCTCAAATTTAGATAACTTTTCCTTTAGCTCAGATATTTTATCCAGATCATTATCTTCAATGGCTTTAGCCAACTGCCTTTGTTCTTTTTCAGTCTTTTTGTCAAACTGACTGGTTAGAAATGCCTGGACAACATTCTTAGCCAGATCGGGCGAAAAGTCGGGCATAACGGGCTCCTTTACTTAGTATAATTCTTCACCACCGACCAGATGGTTTTATAGGTTAGTTCGTTTTTCATTTTATTGTTTTATAAAGCCGAAGTACTCATGATATAGCCATCCTTTACTATTATTAGTTGTAAGGCGTTCAAGAGATACAGAGGAATAAGCTACAGCAAGCGAGCGTAAGCTTTTATCAGGCTCTTTACTTTGTAGTGTATGTAATACGTCTCTAACGTCTGAGTAGAGCCAAGGTTTTACTTGAGGGTGGTTAAACTCAAACTTCATTTTCATAACTTCTTTATTATGCTTACCGGCATACATCAAGCCTTGTTCAAGAACATCTTCGTGATAGTAGGCATCGTAATCACAGCCACTAAAGTCCTCTGTTTCTTTTTCAAAGGCTAGGGATGCGCCTTCAGGCACCTCTTCTAATGAACGTGGGATAAGCAACCAATCTTGTTGTGGACTACCAGAGCGGAAAGGGCTGACTTGCTGTAAATGGGTATGTACTCGATTGGCTGGTGTTAGTGGATGATAATAGGCATTGACGTAATTTAACTTATTACTATTCATCATATCCTTCATCACTAAATGCTCAAGCTCATCTAAACTTCGTGCTTGTTTTGATTCTGTGTTATCGGCTTGTACTGGGCTAATGATACGTGGTCTTGCATCAATATGGCTGAGCTGCTCTTTAGCAATTAAATTATTTAAGTCATAGCTTTCAGGTTTGATGCTCGCTGTTTCAAAGCCCGGTCTTGTAAATATAGAGCGCTTACTATGGCTTCGTTTAAAGTAGCGAATATTATATTGTAGCAAGAACATATTAGTCGTAGTGGCAACTTTCTTTGGGCGATGACGCCAGATTCGACCTGCCAACTGAATAATAGAGCGCATAGAAGAAGGTTCGACTATAGCCCAGTCATAATCATGATCACGACCTACCTCCGCAACAGGTGTAGCAAGGACCATGAAAATATGATTTTTAACTGGATACTGGTGCAGTATGTCAGAAACCTCGTTATGATCATAAGGCCTCACACCATTGTTACGGTCTAAAATACGGTCTAGTTTATTCTCAAGACTATTGCGCAAGAGTAGCAATTGCTTGGCATGGTAACAAGCGACATGAATAATAGTATCTTCAGGAATTGATATCTTACTTGGATTGAAGAATTGTTGAGAGATACCAGTAATATTATTCACATTGGCAATGCGTACTAAGCCAATACTAACGTTTTGACCCGTATCTGGGTAACTAAAGGCATGATCTTTATGTAAAGCAATGGCTCCATGTAATAAAGTTTGAGCAAGGGATGCATAAAACTCATCTTGCGTGTCATTGCTATATTTAGGTAAGTTTAGAGGTAGTATTTCTGCCTGACGTCTAATTGTCTGCTTATCTAGATAAGCAGCACGTTTAGTACTAAAGCTATTGTGAGTTCTAAAAAACTCATCAGTATTGGCGCAGTTAGTTGCAAATGCTGAATTTGGCTGCTCATCAAACCAAGCGCAAACAACTTTAGGCGAAGGCTTATTTTGACTTTTATTAAAGACATGGCGTCCTGACAAATAAGCATTAAATAATCCGGTAACTAAGTCAGGTGTTAGTGTTGCTGAAGAAAGTAATACGCGTGTACCCATCAATCCAGCCAAATACATCAAGCGAGTTAAGGCAGGTAGGTCTGCTTGATCGAAGTCGTCAGGCTCATCAAGAATCAAGTCACTGCTAAGTAGTCTCAGCAAAGGGGCTATGTACTTTCCACCTCGTTTACACTCGCTGGCTTGAATGAGATGGTCTACAGTACAGGTAACAATAGGTGCGAACAGTAGATCGCGTGCTTTAGGATTAGATATAACGGTACCAAGATTTAAAGCCTCGTAATCATCATAATCAATACTACTGTCGACAAGTTCATCTACCAATTCCTCGCTTGATTCACTTCCAAAGGCTTGAGCGCCATAACGTGTATCAGCTTCTTGTGCTATTTCGGTAGCCTCACCTGTGTCTGGATTATGATTCATTTCAAACAGTTTTCTATGCGCACTACCACCGACCAAGATAGCCAGTTGGTCGTCTTGTAAGTTCAAGTTCTTACGAAAGCTTAGTCCGGTCTGGAGTGTTAGCACTCGAAGCCCTAAAGCAATGGTAAAACGCGCTCCTTTTTTCTGGTCTGCTAAACCATACATAATCCGAGCATTACCGATAGTTTTACCTGCACCGGTAGAGGCCATATTAACTCCAAAAAACCCATGGTCTTTGCTGGCTTGCTGGTGTTTTGCAGCCAACTTAAAAGCACTGTTTTGCCATTTAAAGCGATCTACTCCTGTAGGTTTGGCAAGTGGATTATGGTTTTTTAGGTGTGGCATTTCACTAGCAATAATTGGAAGAGTGCGTGCAAAGTGGGAGGTAAACTGAGCCACGCCTATTAAATGCTCCTCTAAAGACTGTTTGATAACCGTCTTATTTTCTTCATCACTCTGATGGCCTGTAGTTTTAGTAGTATTGGCTGCAAGCTTAGTAAAGCTCTCCTTAACTTTAATACAGCGCCTATCGTCGACCTTTAAACTAGAGTAGTTATGGTCGCCAATCATTAGACAAAGGCGTGATAAATGCATCAATAAAGGGTCAGTGATAGTAGGATCGTTATGATGACTAGAGTTAGCCTGTTTACTTATTTGCATCAAGGTTGAATCATTTAATGCTTTTTCTGACCAACGTTTGAGTGTTTTTTGCCAAGCTGAACTATGAATCACTAAATTATTAAATTGCCAAAAATCTTGCAATTGTTTTTTGCTCATCCCACCATCTGATGGCGGTAACAATGATTTAGGGTTCTTTACCCAATAGTCGACAGGCTTTAATTGGCTATAAAACTCGTGCAAATTACCTTTTAAATCTATAAGTTGGTTCGTCGTATTAAATCGTTCGATTTGTGAGGATGACAAAAATACTTCTTTTAAAGGAGGCAAACGATGATGAGTGACGATAAGCCAGGCAAGCCATTGAGCGAGTGGGGGCATATCACCTATGATAGGTGCGTCAGGGTTTAATGTTGAGAATTTTTTATCTATATCTTTATCATTTAACCAGTCCGACAAGTTAGTTAAACGATTCAACCACTCTTCATCTGTTTTACAGTCCTGAATAATAAGGCTAAATAGCTTTAGTGATATCCACTCATGTCGATACGGATCACCAGACTTACTACCTTTTATTAGCTTCTCCTGAAAACCGTTGGTTGATTTGCCAATATCATGAAGTAATGCCGCTAAGGTAGCTATGATTTGAATGCAACTAAGATAGGCCCAGTCATTCTCCCATTCGCGGTGTAAAATATTGCGCTTGGTACTATTCACAGGCACTATCCCGACCTCATTAAAGTTACGTTTATTGCCTACAATCCATAGTAGTTCAGTACGCTGACGTGTACGCACTCGATGACAGCTAACAGCGGTTGAGCGAGTGGCAGACTGACGTAGCAAACGTTTGACTGTCATTAGTCCATCTTCGGTAATTGCCGTTTGCCATACATTACTACCAATCCGATTGGCAAATGCATCGAGAATACGCCGAGTACGTTTCAGGGCTTTTTTCTCACATTGAGAGACAAAGGTGACGAGCATAATTTAAATTTTCCAATCTGTCTTAATTGCTAAACTCTTCACCACTTCAAACATCTCATCAAGTGCCTTATATTGGGTAAAGTAATTTAAGCACTCTTGGTGAAACTCTTTCTCGCTGAGGTTTTCACTGGCGCAAATAAACGAAAGCGGTAACACTAGCGCATCTTTCACAATATCAGCGATATCAAACACCAAAGCGCCACGTCTGGTTTTGCCATGCATGACGGCAAAGCCATGAGGGATGCCGAGCACCCAAGCGGTGGTTGCACCAAGCCCATAAGCCAAATAATTGCCATGATTTAGGAAGCCATTGGCTTTATCTAAACCATCATGGTCACGAGTAAAGCCACTATAATTGGTATTTTCAGCGGCGACTCTATACAGTGCTTTGGTTAGGCGAGCTTCAAGTTGCAATAAATGCATGGTATTGTCTTGCAGGGGTATTTGGCGTTTGTGTTCGTCGATCAAGCTTGAGATGTGGCTATCACTGCTGTCAAAGCCATGTTGTTTAAAGTCCTTATCTCGTTGCCAAACACGTCGCAAAAATTCAATGCGAGCAAGTTGCATGGCTTGGGCGGCTTGCAAACGTTTGTAATCATCAAACCACCAGTTCATCCATCCTTGAATGTACTCGGTGGGTCGGTATTCGCTTTGCGGAGTTAGCCATTCAACAAATATTTCTTTCTCGCTGCCCATAAATAGAGGAGTGCCACCGCCACCACAGAAACCAACTAATACGCCCGCTTGTGATAGCAGACGCATAGCGGCTTGTGTGATAGAAGTACCTGTACCCAGTAATATTGAAGTTGTATTAGCAATAGGGATGTTGAAGTATTGATGATTGGCTTTATCATCTTCGGTGAGATATAAAACTCTTCCATCTTTTTGAAGGACGCGGCAGTATTGTAAATAAAAGATATTGGCACGTTTGGAATGCAAAATGGTTCAAAGCTTTGTTTATAGCCTATTTTACTACTTTTTTGACCTTGTGACGACACACCCTAGATTATAGTAATAAAAAATTGAGCGAATAAAAAAATATATTACATATGATACTAACCAATATAAAGATCATTCTCAATTGTGTTTTTCATATGTAATAAGCGTGGAGCAATATCTTCTTCTAATTTATCGCGACTAAGAACAAAATCCGGCGCTCCACAATTAAAGGTCAATAGGCCCTCAGTTGGGTGTATCAAGGCTGTAGCAACGGCATTAACATCCTTTTGCCATTCACTAATTGAAAAACAATAACCATAATCTTCATAATCTTGGAATGCCTTGTCCAATCCTCTTCGAATTTTTAACCAGTTTTCCTTGTATCTATTACGAATGGCATTAAGAATAAACTCTTGTTCATCAGGAGGCATGCTTGCTAAACAAGCTCGCCCCATTGAACTTGAGTGAATAGGAAGATATGAGCCAACATTACGTCGCATAGTAGTAGTAGAGTTTCCTTGTACTACGTTTAAATAGACCATTTTTAATCGATCACGAGTTGCCATAGCTACTGCGCTATTAGCATAGTCAGCTAATTCCTCCATATAAGGTGTGACTAAGTTATTAATAGAAATATTAGACATTAAAGTATAACCAAATCCTAGTACACCTACAGACAGTTGATATTTACTACTATTAGCACATTGCTTAAGATATCCCAACTTAACTAAGGTATAAGTCAAACGAGTAATAGTCCCTTTAGGTATCCCTGTCAATTGACTTAATTCTTGATTGCCAAGATAAGGTCGTTGAGGATTAAAGCAACGAAGTAGCTCTAATCCTCGAGCTAGTGCTGTAACAAACTGTCTGTCATTAACATCACGCATTTCTGCAATAGGTTCTAGCAACTCAGCATGAGCTTCGCTTTTAGACGCCTTATCTGAAAAATTATTTTTTGTCATATACAAGTTTATGAATACTCCGGTTTTAAAAGTTACATAATATCCATCTTAAATGGTCATCTAATTCTATATTAAAAAGCTCTGCTTGTATGGTTATAATCACTATGTAGCAGAGCTATTGATATTTATAT
>NZ_FUGE01000245.1 GCF_900162825.1 Psychrobacter piechaudii | reverse complement strand
GACAAATGAGGGCCAGAACTTGATAGCGTCCAGTTAATATACAGTTTCCATAAGTTCTACATATTATTATCAGTAGCAGGCATGATAAAATCAGGCTTCAAAAAATCCGTATATTTATTAATCGAGGCTGTGAAAGTAACGAAGTCATCAAGCTTCCCCAACATCCCAGCATTAGGCTATAAAAAATGTTTTTTTCTAATCTTAAATCTCTCCAAATTGACCAAAATGAACAAGCCCTAAGCTCTCATGCTTGGTTGAAAATAATTTTTGGGTTACTGCTAGTGTTAGCGTTGACCTTGACGGGTACTGCGCAGGCGGCAGATGAGTCGGCGTTAACAAATGGCGGCTCACAAGCCAGTGAGGAGGAAGTAATTGACCCATTTGGTCGTCAAACACCGCGTAGTACGGTGCAAGGATTTATTAAGGCATTGGCTGAGAATAACTCTTCTTTAGCGACAAACTACCTAAGTCTGAATGCCGGAGAGAACTCTGTTGAGTCTGTGCGTCAGCTTAAGTTAGCGCTTGATGCTGGAGGACGACTGGATGCAGAGCTACAAATTGACAATACCCCTTCAGGTAACTTAGCGGACCAACTGCCATCAAACCTTGAGAAAGTAGGGAGGATTACAGCGCCTGATCAAGTAATTGATATTTTGTTAGTAAGAAAAGTAGGCGAGCAAGGAGGGCAATACTGGCAAGTATCCAGCGAAACACTGCAGGCTATTAGAAACTCCAATATAGTCGCTAAACCCTCTCTTATTGATAAATACACCCTAAAGCCTCTGCAAGATAAAATGATTGGTGGTTACAATCTGGCAGATATTTTTGCAGTATTTTTATTAGCCTTAATATGTGTCGCTACCTCTTATGTATTTTTTGCAGTACTTTATTTCATCTTTAAAGCTTACTACCCTAAGGTACGTAATAAGCCTTTGCCCATAGACATTAAGTTTGTTTTGCCATTGGCTTTGGTAATGACCTCACTAATCTTATATGAGGTTATGGTCTATGCTGGGGTTTCGGTAACCGTAAGGGAGCCTGTCAACCGTATTAAAGATATCGTAGGTTGGTTTGCTTCAACTTGGCTGTTGTTAAGAGTGGTTGATGCTATATTCAGCCGTGCAGAGCGCCAGAGCTATAAGAAAAATCAGACCGAGCGGGTATCAATATTGAGCCTGCTGCATAAAATTATTAAAACGTTGCTACTTATTTTGGCATCGATTTTTATCTTCGGAAACCTAGGGTTTGATCTAACCACAGGTATTGCGGCACTGGGGGTCGGTGGTTTGGCATTGGCTTTAGGTGCGCAAAAGATGATTGAAAACTTAGTGGGTAGTGTGGTTGTGGTTGCAGACCAGCCCGTACGAGTTGGAGATTATTGTAAATTTGGGGAATTAGAAGGCACAGTCGTTGATATTGGTATTCGCTCAACGAGACTGCGTACCCTAAATAGAACCATCGTCACTGTACCCAATGGCGAGTTCTCCTCAATGTCCATTGAAAACTTCGCTTCGCGGGACATGTTTCACTTTTTACACAATATATATATTAAACGTAATGTCGATGCGACAACTTTAGAGAACTTCTTAAAAGAGATGGAAGAGTTCTTGGTGAATCATGAGCTTACCAACTCAGAGTGGACTCAAGTTAGAATTGCGGAGCTACGCCAAGACAGTATGGTAATTGAATTCCGTGCTTATATTTACGCCTCAGGTGCTGACGAGTTCTATGATAAGCAAACTCAGCTATTAATTGAGATTTTAAAAGAGATTGAGAAATATCCAATCGAGCATGCCTTAGCCACTCAAAGAATGATTGTAGAATCTCCTGATCAAGACAATGCTGCCTCACTCTTTCAAGTAGAGGATGAGGACTGATTGTCTTGCGTTGTTTCAAGTTTTAAGTTAACTGCATAAAAGCAAAAGCTATTAGATTCACTAGTGACTTTTGCTTTTAAATAAGATTAAGTTCTAAGTTTTATACCGCAGTTATTAGCTGATAATTATTGATTTAAAGCTATTAGCTATCAGTCTTATTTTTCTTTAATAAAACCAAAACTGCACCATTACCCCCATCTTTTGGAGGAGTGGAAACGAAGCCTAATACCTCAGGAAGCTGACGTAACCAGCCATTAACACAGGTCTTAAGCACAGCATCTGAACCTTTACCATGCACAATTTTCACCACAGTTTCATTGTTGCTACGTGCCTGAGTGATTAAAGTAGTGACCGCTTCACGAGCTTCATCAATAGTTGCACCGTGGATATCAACCGCATCGTACCAACGCAGTTTGCCTTGTTTAAGCTGATTGAAAACTTTGTTTTGTAAGGTAGGGGTCTTATACATTAGATAAGACTCACCGCTTACAGGATTTAATAGAGCCTGCATGTCTGACAAACCAGCGCCTAATTGCTCTGTTTCAGTACCTTGTGCGGCAGCACGTTTCGAAAGAGTGGCTGCGTCTAGTTTGGTAGCTTTAGGTTTGGACACATCAGACAAGGTATTGTTGTCTTTAATAGGTTGAACCCCTGCCATGGCTTGTAGGAATAACACTTTGTCATCATCTACATGCTCACTACCTAACTGTTTTACCGTCTTTTCAACTTGTTTTTTGGTTGGCAGAGTAACGGGATCGGTTGGCTTTTCATTTTCAGGGTCGCTTGGTGAGGTGGCACGACCTTTACTTAATTCACTTTTTAGCTCTTTAAGTTGATCTTGCATTTCTTTAGAAAATAGAGAATTTGACATAAATAATTACCGCTTAAATTTAATGAGTTTTGTAGGAATTACAGTGAGTCTAGCAAAGAGGCCAAGGTTTCACCGGGATTATCTGTTTTCATAAACTGTTCCCCAATTAGAAAGCTGCTAATCTGATTGCTTAACATAAGCTGCATATCCTCGCTGCTATGGATACCACTTTCCGTTACTAAAAGCTGAGGGCGAGTAGACTGGTTATCAACATAGGCTTTCAATCTAATCGAAGTTTGCAGATCGGTAGTAAAGGTATTTAAGTCGCGATTGTTAATTCCATAGATATTATGCTCAGAGTCAGGCAACTGTAAAGCGCGCTCAAGCTCCTGCTGAGTATGAACTTCGATCAACACATCCGTGCCTAAATCACACGCCACTTTATGGAGCTCATGCAGCTTTTCATCTTCCAAACAAGCCACAATTAACAAAATACAGTCTGCACCAAGTAAGTAAGACTGATAGATCTGATAGCTATCTATCATAAAGTCTTTACGTAATACTGGTAACTTACAAGCCGCTTTGGCCTGCTGCAAATAGTCATTGTGACCTTGGAAGTATTGTTCATCAGTTAATACAGACAGACAAGCCGCACCAGCTTGCTCATACTGCTGAGCGATTAGGGCAGGGTTGAAGTTTTTTGAAATAATGCCCTTTGATGGAGAGGCTTTTTTTACCTCAGCAATAATCCCTGGTATGCCAGCTTCTTGTTTGGCCAATAATGCTTTGGCAAAGCCGCGACGAGGTGCATCGCCTTGTTGCATTAAGGCTTCTGCTTCACGTTTAATACTGTCAAAATCTTTTTTAGCTTTGGCAGCAGCCACTTCTGAGTGCTTGGTGACAACGATTTTTTTTAGGATTGAAGGAATGGCATCTTGGGTCATAATTTGCTCGTATAGTACACTTAAAATTAGTATGGGTTTGATAGCTTAGAAAGTTTGAGTATAGGCTGCCAATTCTTTCATTTTTTGTAAGGCTTTACCGCTACGGATAATGTTTTGTGCCTGATTAACTCCATTAGGGAAGTTGCTGGCAAGACCGGCGACATAAATAGCAGCCCCAGCATTTAGAGCAATCATATCACGCGCTTTTTCTACTTTATTTTGGTTAATGTCAAAGTCATTGCTGTCCTCGCCAGACAGTGCTGCCTGAATCAATTGTAAGCTTTGCTCTGAAGAACTGACATCTAAGCCCACTAAAGTCTGTGAGTCAATACCTGCATCCTCTGGGAAGATATCATAAACCGTTACCTCGCCATCTTTTAACTCAGCCACTTTAGTACTGGTCGCCAAGCTGATTTCATCTAGGCGGTCTTTTGAGCCGACCACCATCACATGCTCAGCGCCTAAGTTTTTAAATACATGGGCCAAAGGCTCACACATATTATCGGTAAATACCCCAACCACTAAATTTTTCACACCAGCTGGGTTGGTTAATGGGCCTAGAATATTGAAGATAGTACGCACTTTTAGTGCTCGGCGCACTGGAATGGCATGCTTCATCGCAGTATGGTGATTGGGTGCAAATAAAAAACCGATGCCTTGCTCTTCAATGCACTCACAGGTCTGCTCTGGAGAAATATTAAGGTTTACCCCTGCTTGTTCAAGTAGGTCTGAGCTACCAGATTTAGAAGAGACACCCCGGTTACCGTGCTTAGCGACTGTTGCTCCGGCTGCGGCTGCCACAAAAGCTGAGGCAGTAGAGACGTTAAATAAGTTACTGCCATCACCACCTGTACCCACAATATCAACCAGATTACGACAGTTTTTAGGCTCGATAGTATGAGCGAAATCTAACATTACACTGGCTGAGGCAGTAATCTCATCAATCGACTCACTCTTCATGTTTAGGCCTGTTAAAAGAGCTCCCATTATAGCGTCAGGACAACGTCCGTCCATAATAATAGTCATGATTTGACGCATTTCCTGCTGAGTTAAATCGATTCTTCGCAAGATACGAGCTAAGGCAGTGGTTAAAATGTCATGAATTTGATCATCAGATAAGTGAGCTGTGGTTAACGGAGTATTTGGCATAATTTTTAATACGACTTAAGTTAATGGAAAGGTTTAATTATTAAAATTATTGGTTTTTTTATTATACACACTAAGACTAAAGTTGTTAGTGGCTTAATAGATGATGTTGCTTTAAAAAGTTTTCAAATAATTTCAGCCCCGCGTGACTTAATATGGATTCGGGATGGAATTGAACCCCTTCAATAGGGAGCTGCTTATGACGGATACCCATAATTTCATCGGCTGCATTTTTATCATAGGCAAAGTTAGAGGCTTCTTTATTTGAACCACTCGATGTCCAAGCACTAATTAACAGGGTATCGGGCAAAGATTTCTTATCGATAATTAAAGAATGATAGCGGGTAAATTCTGTGGGATTATCTAAACCTTCAAAAACGCCTTGTCGGTCGTGAAAGACTTGGGAAGTGCGACCGTGCATGATTTGCGGTGCTCTAATAATATCAGCACCAAAACATTGAGCAATGGCCTGATGACCTAGACAGACACCGAATAGGGGTAGCTTGCCGGCAAAATGTTCGATGCATTGTAGCGTAATCCCTGCTTCATCGGGAGTTCCCGGACCTGGACCGAGGACAATGGCTGCTGGATTAAGCCTCTCAACATCAGCCAAGCTTACTTTATCACTTTCAGCGACCCTAACCTCTGCGCCAAGTTGTTGCAAATATTGCACTATATTATAGGTAAAGCTATCGTAGTTATCTAAAAGCAAAATCATAAAGGATTGTCACAACAGTTAAGGTTGAAGTAATAAAATACTAAAATGATAAAGATAGATTATACCTATCCCAAGTCAGATACGGAACCGAAGCTACTATAGCTAGTAATAAGTGAGAGTTAGCAATAAGTGAGTCTTAGAAATAACTTTTACTAAAATGCCCCAAAATAAACAGCAGTATGGCTATATATGCACAAAAATAGTGCGATAATATAAAGATTATTGCACTATTTTTGATATTATTGGTCATATAAAAACCCGCTTAGCCTTATAAATGACCTAAAAATGTATCATTTTTAAGTTATCAGTCTAATAGTCATCAATAAATGCTAATATTTCAAAAAGAATTATTTTAAGTTGGCACAGAAGTTGCAACAATTAATATATCAAAGTAGTAATAGGTTACTTAAAGTTAAACTGAGCTTTTCTGACTTGGATTTAAATTGTCATTAGAATTTTAAATTACTGTTACCTAAACTGTTTTTTGATAAAATGAGAATGCTATGCCAGCTTTTGAACCTAATAAGCCTAAGTGCCGCATAATAAATTCAAATTGAGTTTAGCTTAAATTACCCCACAAAAAAGTTCGTTGTGAACAATTAATGGAGAGACATATAATGTCAAACAAACTATTCGATCTAATCAAAGAGTCTAACGCCAAATGGGTAGACTTTCGTTTTACTGATACGATCGGTAAAGAGCAGCACATCAGCTACCCGGCATCTAGCATTGACGAAGATGTTCTTGAGGACGGTAAAATGTTTGATGGCTCATCTGTTGCTGGCTGGAAAGGCATCGAAGCCTCTGACATGATTTTACGCCCAGATCCAGAAACAGCGTTTATCGATCCATTCTTTGATTCACCAACGGTTGTGGTAACTTGTGATGTTATCGAACCAACGACCATGCAGGGTTATGATCGTGATCCACGTTCAATTGCTCGCCGTGCTGAAGAATACTTAAAATCAACGGGTATTGGTGATACGGCTTTTTTCGGTCCAGAACCAGAATTCTTTGTATTTGATGACGTTAAATGGTCAGTGGATATGTCAGGTGCCCGTCACCGCATCACTGCTGAAGAGGCTGCTTGGTCAACAGACAATGATTATGAGTGGGGCAACATGGCTCACCGTCCCCGTGTGAAGGGTGGTTACTTCCCAGTACCTCCAGTAGATAGCGCACAAGATCTACGTTCTGTAATGTGTCAGCGCTTAGAAGACATCATGGGCCCAGACCGTGTAGAAGTTCATCACCACGAAGTAGCGTCATGTCAGTCTGAGATTGGTGTGTCATTCAACACTATGGTTCGTAAAGCAGACGAAGTACAGCAGTTCAAATATGTGGTACATAACGTTGCCCATCAGTTTGGTAAAACCGCTACCTTCATGCCAAAACCAATCGTAGGTGATAACGGTTCTGGTATGCACGTGCATATGTCAATCTTTAAAGATGGCACAAACACCTTTGCCGGTGATGAGTATGCCGGTCTTTCTGAAACTGCTCTATACTTTATTGGTGGTATTATCAAACACGCTCGTGCATTGAACGCGATTGTTAATCCATCGACTAACAGCTATAAGCGTTTGGTACCTCATTACGAAGCACCAATTATGCTAGCTTACTCAGCGCGTAATCGTTCAGCGTCTATCCGTATTCCATATGTGAGCTCGCCAAAAGGAATTCGTGTTGAAGCTCGCTTCCCTGATCCAACCGCTAACCCATACCTAGCATTTGCTGCATTGTTAATGGCAGGCCTTGACGGTATCCAAAACAAAATGCACCCAGGCGAAGCGGCAGATAAGAACTTATACGACCTACCTCCAGAAGAAGAAGGTTCTATCCCAACCGTTGCTGAGAACTTAGAAGTGGCTCTACAAGCGCTAAAAGATGACCATGACTTCTTATTAAAAGGTGATGTGTTTACTAAAGATATGCTAGATGCCTTTATCGGTATTAAAACAGAAGAAGTACGTCGTCTAAATACTACTGTGCATCCAGTAGAGTTTGATATGTACTACAGCCTATAATCCTTAAAGGCTAGTTTTACAGAAATAAAAAACCCCAGCTTTAGAGTTGGGGTTTTTCTGTGAGAGTTATTTACTATTATCTTTAAACTTAGGGCAATACAGCTATTGTATAAAACTACAGCTATTTCATAAATGGGATAAGTTCAATAGTCCCGCTTGCTGTCACACCCAATCTAGTGTTTCCGCCTTCAAATTCTTGGACAGGAACACTGCTTTTTGCAGCTGCATCACGCATCATCATCATGGGACGCGGTTGATAGCCTCCACTTGAGTTAATAGAAACATTAACAACTTGATAGCCGCTCATGCCCCAAACCTCAGCCAATGATTGGGCCTGCTCTTTAAATTGTAGGGAAGCTTTCTTAATAAGCTCTTTTTCTAATTGCTTTTGTTTTTTCTCAGAGACACCAAATTGAATGTTTTGCACCACTAAGTTTTCTTGTAACTTGGCCACAAGCTCGCTGGTTTTAGCAAAGTCATTGCTTTTTAAGTCCACACTAACGGTGCCTGTCCAGCCCACAATCTTGCCGTTATCATCATATTTAGGATAAGTATGCTGCTGCCCTGTAGTGGCTGTCACTGTGGGGTAACCCTTGGCAGTGCTCAATGCTTGATTCATTGCCGTATTAAGCTCTGTAGCAAGTTTTTTCGGGGTGGTGGCTTGTGCTTGCTTATATAAAGTTGCGGTAACCTGATCGTTTTCAACTTCTTGGTTGGATTCTACATTAAAGCTGATTTGATTATAGCCTGTAGGTTCAGCATTCGCGGCTTGAGCGAATAAGGCAGCACCGCCTAATAGGGAGAGCATGCCGGCTTTAGATAGAGATTTAGAAAATGATTTTGACATTATTGTATTCCTTATAAATTATTGTTGTTAGAACTTTAGTAGTCATAAGCTGCTCTGTGTAATCTTGAGAAAATATAATCAAAGAACAGCCAATTGAGCAAATAATATCAGGTTACATATTTACTGTAAGTCGAGACCCTGTGAATATTGTTACACAAATATGCTTTTTCTTTCAGCATTATCGGCCATTTTTGTTACTTACGCATGTAAATAGAGCAAAAGTAGATAGAGCACAGTAAATATTCGAAGATACTTGAAAACATTGAAACTTTAGGTATAATACGTGCTTGGTGGCTCCATTGGTAGCCTCGCAACTTTGTACTATGAACCCCGCCAGGACCGGAAGGTAGCAACGGTAGTAGATACATAGTGTGCCGAGGATGTGCTAGTGGGGTCATCATTTTTTTGCCTAAAATTTATAACAATATCGAAATCGCATTGCTATTAGTATGAAATAAGGGTCTGTCACAGTAAAGTGTCAGGCCTTTTTTTATGGGTGTTAGAAAATAATACTAGTTTAAAGAATAAACCCTCAGGAGACTAAGTTAGATAGAGTAACGAGGAGAGTCTACTGTTTGTAACCGTGAGTGTTTACAATAGAACAAATATCAAAGGATAGATATTAAAAATTGAATAAATAAAAACAGAGGTGATTATGAAAGCTGAAATTATAGCTATTGGTACAGAAATATTGCTTGGTCAGATTGTAAATACCAATGCTCAGTATATGGCTGAAGAATTGGCTGACCTAGGAATAGACGTTTATTTTCAGAGCGTCGTCGGGGACAATCGGGACCGAATTAAACAGGCCTTACAAATTGCCAGTGAGCGTTCCGATTTAGTGGTGTGTTGTGGCGGTTTAGGGCCAACAGCAGATGATTTAACCAAAGATGTTATTGCTGACTTTACCCAATCAAAACTAGTTATTGAAAAACAGGCTGAAGAAAAGATACTAGAGCTGTTTAAAGGCGGTAGCGACACTCTAATCACCTCCAATAAAAGACAGGCCAATACCATTGAGGGCAGTCATCTTCTCAAAAATGAAGTGGGCTTGGCAGTGGGCTTTGTGCATAAATATCAAGATACTTATTATGCCGTGCTACCAGGCCCCCCTAGAGAGATGAAAGTCATGTTTGAACAAGAGTTCAAGCCTTTGATCGATGGTCTATTGGGTGAACGAGAGAAGCTTTACTCTAAGTATTTAAAGTTTGGCAATATTGGCGAGTCTGCGGTAGAGGACACTCTCAAAGAGCTTATTATTAAGCAAGATAATGTCTCGATTGCGCCTTATGCGGGCATTGGAGAGATTACGATTCGATTGTCAGTGAAGGCAAATAGCCCTGAGCAAGCAGAGACTTATTTTGAAAAAGTCGCCAAACAGATACGTGATCTTTTAGGTGACCATTTATACAGCGAAGAAAACGAGTCATTAGAGCAAGCTTTAGCCCAGCATAAGATAGCGGGCTTTGGGGTGTATGAAGTAAATACCAATGCTTATTTAAGCCATAGAGTTCTCAGTAGTGATGCCCCTAATGAAAATCTAGTAATTAGTACCACTAAAGTTGAGAAGCACAGCATTACTGAAGCGTTGGCTGAAAGTCAATTTACAGATTTTATTGAGAATAATAATTTGAAAAATGCAATTGGTCTTTTTCATTGCCAAATCTCTCAGGCATCAGTCACCCCCTCAGGTCGACCAAAAAAGAGATTCTTTATTGCACTATGTGTGAATAACCAAGTGTCAATTATTGAAAGAACTTTCATTGGAGATATGCAAGCAGTACAAATCCGCGCTGCTAAGACTGCATTATTCTTATTGTTAAAAGTGCTATAAACCTTAGTAGGTTAGGGATTTTGTAGTGGCTCTGAACGACTA
Source organism: Psychrobacter piechaudii (assembly GCF_900162825.1). Taxonomy (GTDB): domain Bacteria; phylum Pseudomonadota; class Gammaproteobacteria; order Pseudomonadales; family Moraxellaceae; genus Psychrobacter; species Psychrobacter piechaudii. Next base: position 3,647 of record NZ_FUGE01000245.1, on the reverse strand, counting down.
GGTAAAGCCATCAGGTTTATTGAATAAACTTGATGGCTATTTCCATGCTGAGCTAGTTAGGATTTATTGATTTCGAATATGACTTTCGATTAACGACTTGTTATAGCCATGAATGGTTGAGCCATTAAACTGTAATAAGGGCACAGCTTGGCCACCTAACATTTTAAACTGCTCATAGCCTTCAGCGGACCTTTCTATGTCGTATTCGCAATAATTTACATTATGTTTGGTTAATAATTGTTTGGTCTGCTTGCAGTAGCCACACCAAATGGCACTATAAAGCACAATATCGTTTTGCTCAGAAGCATTACAGGCTAAGGCTTCAGGGACGGACTGAACTCTACTAGCGTTAATCATATAAAAGCTTGCCATTAGCACGGTAGCGGTTAGCACTAGAGTAAACAATGTGATGGGTTTCATACGTCACCTGGTCTTTAAAATATGTGCAAGTGAGTATAGATAGGATAGAGCTAGAAGTCTAATTAGTCTGGAAATGCTTTGTTGGTATCTTTCGATATGACTTATTTCAATACCAACAAATATACCAACATTTATAACTTAGATGAGAGTTTGCTGACTACTTTGAGTTTTTGAAACAGGCATAAAAAAAGCCACTTAACTATAAGTGGCTTTTTTTAATAAAATATTTGGTGGAGATGGCGGGAGTTGAACCCGCGTCCGCCAGCACTACGCTCATGAATCTACATGTTTAGGGTCTGTCTTTGGTTTTAGCCCGCACCGAACCGACAGTCAGGTTGGATAGGGCGATCCTTTAAGTTTGAACCTAAGTGACTAAGGCAGCCACTTAAGCGAACCCATATGCGTGCGCTTCAACTCATCTAACCCACTATGGGTAAAGGGCAGAGGAGTAAGCAGGGTTTAAGCTGCTAGAGCGTAAGTTTCGTCGTTTGCGACTATAACAATATATGTTTGATTTACGAGAGGACATATACTCTCGACATGCATCATTGAGTTTCATCACCAGCGTCGAAGCCAGAACATCCCCAATGGAACGAAACATTATATAGCTAAATACGAATTAGCACAAGATTATCTTGGCAAATCTTACATAAGATAACATATTGATAAATTTAACTAATTAATAATGTTTAACATTAAAAAAGTCAGCCGAAGCTGACTTTTTCTTTAACAACTAAACTGTAGTAGGGCAGTTATTATTCTGCGTCTTCTTCAGCTTCTTGTTGTTGTTTTGCAGCTTCTACATCACCATCTTCAGAAAGAATAGTAACTAGGATGCTAGCAAAGATGTCATGGTGAAGCTGGATATCAACGTTGTATTCACCCACTTGACGTAAAGTACCTTCAGGTAGCTTAACTTCAGCGCGGTCAACTTCAAGGCCAGACTTGGTTAAAGCATCAGCGATATCGCGAGTACCGATAGAACCGAATAGCTTACCATCTTCACCAGACTTAGCGCGCATGATAACGTTAACATCAGTTAACGCGTCAGCACGTTTCTGTGCAGCGGCTAATTCTTCAGCTTCGATAGCTTCAAGTTCAGCACGACGAGCTTCAAATTTCTCAACGTTAGCTGGAGTAGCTGGTAAAGCTTTACCTTGAGGGATTAAGTAGTTACGACCGTAACCTGATTTTACATCGACAGTTTCGCCAAGTTTACCAAGGTTGACGATACGCTGTAATAAAATAACTTGCATGAGTCACTCCTAAGTTGGCTTACTGATGGTTGTCAGTGTATGGAAGCAATGCTAAGTAACGAGCTTGTTTGATAGCAGTTGCTAATTGACGCTGATATTTGTTAGACGTACCAGTGATACGACTAGGAACAATTTTACCATTGTCACTGATGTATTGTTTTAATAGCTCTACATCTTTATAGTCGATGTGAGTGATACCTTCAGCGGTAAAACGGCAAAATTTGCGACGGCGATAAAAACGTGCCATGGATACTCTCCTTAAATGAGCTTAAATTATTCGTCAGAATCGTCGTTAGACTCATCATCCTGATCGTTGTCAAAGTTTTCGCTACGTGGAGCTTTACGTGCACGCTTCTCATCAGCGCTTTTCGCTAATTGTGAAGGCTCAGTAATAGCGTCGTCACGACGAACAACTAGGCTACGGATGATAGCGTCGTTATAACGGAACAGCTCTTCAAGCTCTGCTAGAGTTTCGCCATTACACTCAATGTTGAATAAAACATAGTGTGCTTTATGGATTTTGTTAATTGGGTAAGCCAATTGACGACGGCCCCAGTCTTCAAGACGATGAACCATACCATTGTTATCTTGAACCAATTTGATATATCGCTCAACCATACCGACTACTTGGTCGCTTTGGTCAGGGTGTACGATAAGCACCACTTCGTAATGTCTCATTTAGGACTCCTTACGGATTAGTAGCCATTGACCCCATGTCAACAGCAAGGAGATTTATAGCAGATACGATGTAATTATTAGATTGTATCTACATCGAAATAAATTGGTGTTGCTGTTTATAAGCTAACAATAAATTTACTAATGCTATAAAGCGCCGAATTATAACAGTTAATGCTTTTTTTAACAAGCTTTGTATCAAATGATTTCAATTCTCAAGAACTGATTGAGACTCGCCCAAAAAATGTTTACAGTAACCTGCTGACAACATCTTTAATATTTTATCTTGAATATGGGATTGTTATTCCGATACAAGTCTCAAATAACAATAAATAGAAGATATTGCTTTCATGATTAACAACTTTAATCCGCCTTTGATTTTTATAGCTTTGATTTCTATAGTAAGGTGACCCTCAGCTGAGGCTGCACACGATAAAAAGTGTTATCAAACAGGTAAATAGGTTATGAAACGTAAAGCCATTGTAATAGGCGCAACAGGGCTAGTGGGTAAAAAACTAATTAGCCAACTTAACATTATGTATGACAGTCTGATTATTATCGCAAGAAAACCCCCAAAGCACATGTCAGCTCAGATGCAGTTTTATCAACTAGGAGATTTCAATAACCTAGAAGAAACTCTAGCTAATATATCGATTGGCCCAGATACAGATGCTTTTAGTTGTTTGGGTACCACAAAAAAACAAGCAGGAAGCGATGAAGCCTTTAAACAGATTGATTATGACTACAACCTAAATTTCGCTAAAGCTTGCTATCAAAAAGGGGTCCAAAGATTTTTTATCTTGTCAGCCTTGGGTGCAGATACTAAAAGTCGCTTCTTTTATAATCGAGTTAAAGGCAATCTTGAGAAGTCTTTGGCGGAGATTGGCTTTAACGAGCTGGTTATCTTCCAGCCGTCGTTATTACTGGGTAAGCACAAAGGTCGGCTATTAGAAAATACCGCACAGAGTGCTTATAAGCTGATCTCACCTTTGGTCCCTAAAACCATGCGTGCACGGCCTATTGAGGCTGAGCGTGTGGCTGCAGCGATGGCGATGACGGCACAAAATATATATGAGCGTCATAGGGCTTCAGGGATAGAGAATATTAGAAATAAAGTGACGGTCATTGACAATAAACAAATGCTTGCGATGACTCAGCTAAAGTCTTAAGCTAATTAGACGCTTTTTTTATCACCAGTCGCCGTAAAACCACCCACTTCAGGGGGTGGATATAAGGCGACACACACTGTCGTAAGAAGCCGTTAAAGGGTTGTAAGCTAAAATTAATCTTGCCATA
>NZ_FUGE01000247.1 GCF_900162825.1 Psychrobacter piechaudii | reverse complement strand
CTAATTGGTAAATCACATAACCAGAAGTTCGACAGTGTCATAGACTTATTACCGCGTAATAGTGAGGTTTTTGATTTCTTAAAGAAGGACAGTAATTTACCCTTCTCAAAGGTAAGAAAAAAAGGAAAGAGTAATTCAGATCGTAAAACCGAACACCATACAAATAAACAGTTGAAACGGTTTCCCTCCCAGTTTAAGTTGAATCTTAAAGAGGACTCATCGGGTAGAAAGATTAAAACTATACCTCTTAATAAAAACGGTTATGTTGAGATTAAAACAGATGTAGACGATGATTATTTATTCAGATCTTCTGATGCAGGAGAGCTTCAAATTGATATTTTACAAAAAACAAATATAAATGAAACTATCTCTAATGAGACAGGAAAGTCAGAGAATACGACTGTCAAATCAATCACTGTAAATAGGTCTGGCCCATCTGAAGGAAACATTCGTCTGGATATCAAACCTACAAAAGATGCTAAGGTAGGAGATGAGGTTGACATTAAAGTTAGTCTATCCTCACCTTCAGAAGATTTTACATGTAGGTTTACTGTTAGAGTAGATGAAAAGATTGCTCCCTCAAAAAATACGAGCGAAAAAAATGATAATAAGTTTCCTAAACCTCCAATACCTATTAAGGTCTATGAGAGTGTTCAGGATGAGAAAATGGGTAAAAGTTGGGATGACTATGATTGGGATGGAAATGATATTGTAAAAGTCATAGGTTCTAGTGAAGATAACTCCTCTTTAATAGATGCAATCGCCATTAATATGGATTCCTATGTGTTGAAAGATTTTATTAATAAGAACAAATACACTAGAGAAAAAGATATTCAACGCATTTCCAATAAGTATTTTCAACTCATATATACACACTCATTAGGGCTATATAGTATATGTACTAAGATGCAAGATAGCGAAAAAACTGAGAGTGTAGATAGTGATAAATCATACGATATACAGCAAGTTGATGATTTCATATCAAGTCTAGTTAAACCTTATGCTAGTTTTTTATTATATATGGATTTGCATAATGAGGAAATCATGAAGCAAATGAGTGATGAGGATTAAAGTTATAGTTGTTTCATAGGAATAAAAGCCAGATACATAGGGTGTCTGGCTTACATTTACTACCAACCTATATTAGTACAGGATATATATTAATATTAAACATTTTATTATTGTAATTTAGGTCTAACACATGGTTACCGAGGCATGAGGTACGCATCAGTTATTACAGAAATTTGGAGCCCGAAATCGCATATTTCGGAAGGTTGTAAATGGTAGATAGTTAGGCCATGCTTTTTCTTTTAGCTTTTAGCTCTAATAATATTTAATTCAACTGCAGTGGTAGCTGGTTATTTTTTAATATCTTATTTTTTTCATCGTTTATGCTTTTCTATTGTGAGCCTTAAGTGGTTATATCAAGTTCCGGAAACTCTTATCAGCACAGGCCGACCTTCTATACTCATTATTTTTACGAGTTCAAAAGTTAGTTGATTTCATGCACAGTAAGTAGCATTAATTATCTTTATTTTGAGCCTGTTCAATTAACTCTTTCACTCTCGCACTTTCTTTTAAAACACAGGCTTCATAAGCTGACAGCTCTTTGGCTTCTTGCTCTGCCTGTTTCTGCTGCTCTTCTTTTTGTTTGAAGTATTCTTCCAACTCTTCTGGTTGCGAGTAACTCATTACGAGCTCCTTATGTTTCATTATTTAGTGTGGATTAAGCGGTTCAAGAGGGGCGGTTCACCATTTAATTAAATAGGGTCTCTAGCCTTTAAATATTTCCTAATATCTAATTATTGTCTAATAAAAGTGGTTACAGCTACTTATAGCTAGAGCGGTCGACATACTTTTTATTCAGCGCCTTTAAGATAGCGTAGGTTTCTAAATCTATCATCCCATTTATCTTCTGAGGTCGGAAGTGGAGCTGAAAAGCATAAATGACATCACGGCTAGACTTATCCCACTCATTGCTGTCATTGATTTGATAACCATAGTCGCTAAATAGCTGTTTAATCTCGGGAAGAGTGGCAGTCTCAAACGAGCCCTCAATTAAAAAATGCTGCTTATCGCTTTCATCATACCAAGCGCCGACACCATATTGTTTATATAGTTTTTCCCAAGGGAATTTAGCGCCTGGATCTATTTTACGTGAGGGCGCCATGTCCGAATGACCAATAATGCTGGTAGGCTCAATCTCATAACGGGCAGCGATATCTTGTAATAGCTGAGCCACTTTCTTGATTTGTAAATCAGTAAAATCAACATAATGATGTGGTGGATGGTAACCATTATTTGCCTCTAACGCCATCTTAGCATTTTGGCCACGAAACTCTGGAGCAATGCCTAGATTTACAATCTCAATGCCAATAGAGGTGTCATTCAATATTTGTCTACCCTCAAATCCTCCTGCGCCTGCATGCCAAGCCCGTTCATTTTCAGGAACCAATTGGTATATTTTTTGATTATCAGCCAAAGGCACCAAATAGTGGGCACTGACATTACCTTTGGTTAGAATTTCTAGTGAAGCCGCTTCGTTTTCGGCGGTGTAGTGTAAAACAATAAAGCGTATGCGTTGGCTTTTCCCTTGAGCTTGATGACTTTTATCAATCACATAATGAGGGGTAGTATGGATAGCACAGCCACTAAGCAAAGACAGAGCAAGACTTATACCAACAACGGATTTTAATTTCATCATAGAATTATTTTCAAAGATAACGGGCCTAAAAACAGTATTAAGCCAAACAGGTAGCTTTATTATAACGTTAATTCTGAGGCGTCATTGTGTAAGAGAGTTTAAGCTTTAGAAACAAACATACTGCAATGTTGCTAAATTTAAAGGTTTTAGGGATTAAAGAGAATATTAAGTAAAAATAGACAATTTGCTATCGACATACCAAAAAATAAATTGTATGATTTTGACAATCTCATAAATAAAGCGACAGTATACTGCTGCTCTGGACGAGATTGGAGATTGGTAGTACGGCAATATTGATTGAAAGACCTAGTAAAATTGATATTACTTATTACCTTATATTTTTTTGATATTATTCAATTATATGCCTTAAATGGATTTATTTATTTTTCGATAGGAGTCGATATGAAACGTTTAACTACTCTACTTGCTACAGCGACACTAACCGGTCTGTTATCAACCACAGCTATGGCAGCTTCATTAAATGGCACGCAGTGGCAGTCCGTTGATGATAAAACAAAAGAGAAAAAAGCGGTTATTAAAATGACCGAGAGTAATGGAGTTGTAACAGGGACAATCATTAAGCTTAATGATGCTTCACAAGCAAAAGAAGTTTGCTCAAAATGTGAAGGCTCATTAAAAAATAAACCAATTGTTGGTCTACCTATTTTAACCAAGCTTAAAGCTGACGGTAGTAACTCTTGGTCTGGTGGTGACTTGGTTGATCCAGAAAGTGGTAAAGTTTATGGTGGAACTGTGAAGCTTTCTGAAGATGGTAAGACCCTGAAGCTAACAGGTAACGTTAAAGGTATGCCATTCTTGAAGCGTAGCCAAACTTGGACTCGCGTCAAATAAATAGCTTTAAGAACGTAATAGAACAATAAAGTTTAAAGTTATAATGAAGGTTAAAGGGCAATGCTCTTTAACCTTTTTTCATGGCTTATCTTTGACGGTTGTGGCTTACACGCTCCAGTATTTAAAGTTTAAAATAGAGTTTTTAAAGTGTCAGAAGGTTTTACATCCCCTTGTGCATCTAATCTATCCCTCTTATCTCGCTTTGGTACCACGGTTAATTTAGCATCGCTTTCAAAGATTACTGCAGCCACATCTTCATAATCATGAATGCCTTCGCTGCGCATGGCACATTCAATTTCCTGACGCGTCAAACGCTCTTTTCGCATGGCTTCTGGTAAGAACTGACCTTCGTAGAATACCACGCGAGGCTCAGAGAGAATGGTATTGGCAAATTCTGGGGACAAAGAAGCATATTTAGTCACTAGATATTGAAAGGTAAGTAAGGTGACTATCGAAGCCATCCCTTCAATGATAGGAACGTTTTTTAAAATAACCGTACTGGCTCCTATAGAGCCAATCATTACGGTCACCACCCAATCAAAGTTATTCAACTGTGAAGTAGAGCGCTTACCAGACACCTTATGGAGCAACACTATACAGATATAGACCACTGCTGCTGAGATAATCATCCTTAGCAGGGTTTGTTGACTGTCAAAAAATAACATATCCATAACTTATCAGGGGGTTCCCTTAATCTATGATAAATGAGCTCATAGAGTTATTGTTTAGCGGTCCAGTCTAACATCGTATCTAACACGTAGCGAGCTTCGTAAGTATTAAAAGGCTGTTCTGTAGCATTGCCATTAATTATCCCAACCACCACATAATCTTGACCAGATTGACCACGAACATAGCCTGCCATTGAAGTGACATCATTCAAAGTCCCAGTTTTAATCCATGCCCGGCCTATAGCCTCAGAATTGGGCAGTCTTTCAGAATGTTCCGCGATGGTGCCACTAATACCAGCCACGCCAAGGGAATTAACATAGGTATCAAAGTTACGGTGGTTGTAAGCAAAGCTGAGCAATTCAGCTAAATTCTCAGCCGTCACTGTACAGTCGCGGCATAACCCTGAGCCATTGGTCATGACCGGAGGTAGGGTGGTGAGATTGCTTTGCCACCACTGATTGATGGTAGCCAGTGATTTTAAATAATCAGAGTGTTGGGTCTGTCGAGACTTGATGACCTTAGTGATGGGTTTGGCGTTAGGATCCTCAGATTTTTGTTGAACCTGAGTATATAACGGCAAGGTTAAAGTCACCTGCTCGGTCATCACATTGTTTGAATAGTGATTAATATCATAAATCTGCTGTGACAGCGATAAGGAAGGATAGCTGACAAAAGGCAGGGGTGAGGACGGTAGTAGTGAAAAATATGGGGTCAAAACAGAATCTTTGTTTGGGCCCGCACTCATATCAAAATAGTTGCCGAACCGACTTTTTACGGGACTTTCGGTATTAATCATTTCTCCAGAAACTGTATTTCCCAAGCCTAAGAACTTAATGTTGCCCGATAAAGTATTCCCCAAATTGAGCCATTGGTTTTTTATCACTCGTTTGGCAAAGTCTTTCGCATCGGGATAAGCAATATAGAAGGTATGGGTGCCACAGCTATCTGGTAGCTTTTTATTAAAAACTAGTCCTGAATCTTGCCAAACGGGGGCCAGACTCGATCGTGCAGAAGAGCACCTTCCTGTAGAGGTATTTGCAAGGGTGTTAGGCAGCTCGTAGTCCGCCAGTCGTGGATTGTAATAAATTTTAGAGCGGCCCTTTTGGTTTTCATTTAATAACGGGACTGCAGTCACCTCAACGGAGCTAAAATTAACCAGTAGACCATCAGGACTGGCGTTGTAAGGTCGTAAAGGGTCATTGTCAAACGCTGCAGGATCTTTAGTCACCCCTTGGAATATGGAGCTGTCTAATACTATGTCACCCTTAATATGCTGAATGCCTGATTTTTGCACTTGCTCTAATAATTTATTTAAGCGCTGGGCGGTTAGTTTAGGATCGCCACTGCCTTTGATAATTAAATCACCATATAGCGTATTGGCTGAAATAAACCCAGTATGATAGACCTGGGTAAACCAAACAAAGTCTGGACCCAATAAATCTAAAGCCACAAAGGTAGGGATTAGTTTCATGGTGCTGGCAGGCATTCGCGGTAGGTCGGCTAAGTGCCTGACTGGAAACTCTATGCTCGCAGCCGGTTTTTCTATGACAGCTGGATCTGTTACTTCATTGCTTGTAACAACGGTTTGAGAAGCCGTTTGAGAATTAGTTTGAGTGACTGCCGGACTGGTAGGCGTGGTTGTGGCAGCACTGCTTTGCTGAGCAGAGGGTTTTGGCTCAGTAGCAGCAGTCCCAGACATTACTATAGTGTCTTGAGTCTCAGGTGGCAGAGCATCGGGATCAGAAGATTCTGCCTCCAATGCTTTGGCCTGTTCGGGCTTAACGGTTTTTGGCAATCTGCTTTTATTAGGTATAGGCTGTGTATTGTTATTTGTCGCAGCATTGATCGGCATAATAAGTAAGCTAATATCCTCGGTACTAATCTTAGCCCGATTTAACGCAGACTCTACAGGGGCTGGAAGCTGAGCTTGAGCCCATGACGATAACCCAAGACACAGACCTAGCGCAGCTGCCATTTTTTTGAAAGGCAGGGTACAGCTTGGTTGGTGTTTATGAGGATAATGAGAAGCTAAATTGGCAGGGTGTTCGAGGTTAGACAGAGTCATAAGGTTACAATCAACGGTTAATTTTGAGACAGCAAAAATGGGTTTAGACTCTCCATTATAACGTAAGCATCCGACCATCCCATCTTTTTTTCTATTAAAAAATGCGAGATAGTGTCCACGAACAAATAATCGTGGACACTAACATGACAACACAATCTCC
>NZ_FUGE01000249.1 GCF_900162825.1 Psychrobacter piechaudii | reverse complement strand
CATGATAGAGATATCAATGCTGCTAAGAACATCCTTGCGGTCGGGCTTGACCGTCTAGCTGTAGGAATCCCCTCGGTTTAGCGAGGGGAGGAAGTCAAAGGGAGATCATCACCCAAATCTCACGCATAAAAAAAGCCAACTTATTGCTAAGTTGGCTTTTTAATATCTGGCGGAGTCGGAGAGATTCGAACTCTCGAAGGGCTATGAACCCTTGCCGGTTTTCAAGACCGGTGCATTCAACCGCTCTGCCACGACT
>NZ_FUGE01000248.1 GCF_900162825.1 Psychrobacter piechaudii | reverse complement strand
TTCTTTTTCCAACGCTGAATTGTCGTTGTACTGATTTGATATTCTTCGGCAAGCTCTCGATAACTGTAACCTTCGTCAAGCTTGTCTAATATCATTTGTCTGTAGTCTTTTGAATATGCCATCTTATCAGTGTATCTTATTTATGGGGCTATGACTATATCTAATCAAAACTATAGTTAAAAGCCCCTCTAAAAATATTAGAGGGGCTTTCTCTATGCATCAGTAAATAATAAAAGCTAGCAGCGGATAGTAATCAACTAGTAATTAACTTTACTTACACTTGTGATTTAAGGTTCTGCTTATCGGCCTCAAAAGCAGCTTTAAAGATGTTGCCTAGTAAATTGACATCATCGACGCGGGCATAATTTAGACGGGTAACAAAGGCAATACGGCGGTGTGGCCCTTCTTCGGTCAGTGCAATAGTGGCCACCTGATTATTTTGACGGTGTACTTGATTCAAGGCCATTTCTGGGATCAAAGTGGTACCCATGCCCGCTAAAGCCATTTGAATTAAGGTGTTAAGGCTAGCCTCTGAGAAGTTAGACTTAAATTCATCACGGTCAAAGGAGCAAACCGTTAAGGCATGATCGGTTAAACAATGCCCTTCGCCGAGCAACATAAGGTTGGCCTTACTAAGCTGATCTGATGAGATGGTTTCAAGTTCAGCCAAAGGATTGTCTTTTGGGAAAATAGCGAAAAAGTCTTCTTGCCAAAACTCAAAAGTATGCAGTCCATCTACCGCGTAAGGCAGTGCAATAATGGCGGTATCAATATGACCATAACGCACTTGCTCAATTAAACGTTCGGTCTGTTGCTCCACAACTGTCATTCGAAAATTGGGGTACTGAGCTTTTAATTCAGGCAGTACTTTGGGTAATAAATAAGGGGCAATAGTGGGAATCATTCCCACAGTCATCGGATAGGCAAGTGGGGTTTGATGGCTTTGAGCTCGAGTGGTTAAGTCATTGATTTCAGAAAAAACACGTTGAGCACGAACTAAAATCTCCTCCCCAATGGGCGTGATTAGCACCTGCTTATTATTACGTTCAAAAATTTGAGTATCGAGTTGTTTTTCTAGCTCAGCAATACCCAAGCTTAAAGCCGATTGTGAGATATTGCACTCTTCTGCCGCCCTTTTAAAATGGCGATGTTTGGCAACAGCCAACGCAAATTCTAATTGTCTTAAAGTAATCATGGGAAATCTCTTTTATTTTATATAAATCTAAAGTAGCGGCTTGGATTGTTGCTGCTAATAAAAATACTTATCTGATTAGTAGTTAACTGTCTAACTATCTACCTAATTAACTAACTAAAGGTCTGTCAAATCTAACCGATAGGTAAGAGTTTTTTATCTTGATTTTTATTAGATTCAGCTCTATTTATAATAATAACAGGTCATAAAGAGCTTGGTCTATGTTTTATTAAACAAAACATAAATTT
>NZ_FUGE01000250.1 GCF_900162825.1 Psychrobacter piechaudii | reverse complement strand
TGTTCATGAATACGATGATGTATGGAACACCAACCTGACGTGATAACAAGATGTGCTCACGAGTTTGTGGCATTGGGCCGTCAGTAGCTGATACTACTAAAATAGCACCGTCCATCTGAGCTGCACCAGTAATCATGTTTTTAACATAGTCAGCGTGACCTGGGCAGTCTACGTGTGCGTAGTGACGGTCAGCTGTGTCATATTCAATGTGTGAGGTGTTAATTGTAATACCACGTGCTTTTTCTTCTGGTGCTGAGTCAATTGCAGCGTAGTCTTTCGCTTCACCGCCTGAAGTTTTTGCAGCAACAGTAGCAATAGCAGCTGTTAGGGTAGTTTTACCGTGGTCAACGTGACCGATTGTACCAACGTTAACGTGTGGCTTGCTTCGTTCGAACTTGGCCTTTGCCATGAGTTTGTCCTCTTATTATGGGTTTACTAAGTTAAATAATACGATAAAGCATATAAAAATGTTATTTTCTATCGTTTAGTTAGTAAATTACAACACTAAAAGGCAACACTAAGTGCTGCCTATCGATAAATCAACTAGCTGTGTGGAGTAATTTGGTGCAAGGTCATTAACAAGCCCTTGTAAATAAATTTAAGTGTTAGCTTAAATATTCTCACCTAACTTTTTGTGCTTGGCTTAACTGATACCAGGCTCAACTCTTTAATTCAATGTTCTATAAAGTAGTATACGGCCAACTCAAAGCACTATTATGGGTAACTAGCCCTATTAAAATAGTGGAGCTCATATCGAGAATTGAACTCGAGACCTCTCCCTTACCAAGGGAGTGCTCTACCGCTGAGCTATATGAGCATAATGTGCTTTTGTTTTAAGTAAATAAGTTGGAGCGGGTGGCGGGAATCGAACCCGCGCCATCAGCTTGGAAGGCTGAGGTTCTACCATTAAACCACACCCGCAGTATCACAGCTTTTATTGGCTGCCACTTACATAGGGACTTGGCAGTGTGCTGATCAAGGTAGACTATACGGAACACTAATTGAAAATAATACTAGAAAATGGTGGTGGGGGAAGGATTCGAACCTTCGAAGCTTTCGCGACAGATTTACAGTCTGTTGGGTTTGACCGCTCCCCAACCCCACCTAAGGTGTAAAACTATTATGATTTATAGTTTTACTAAGTTGCTGTTAAGCAAATACGTTGAAGGACGAATGGTGCCGACTGCCGGAATCGAACTGGCGACCTACTGATTACAAGTCAGTTGCTCTACCAACTGAGCTAAGTCGGCTTGTTCCTTCGAAGTGGTGAGTATTCTAGCAAATATTTTCTAAAACACAACCTTTTTTTTAACTTTTTTTCATTTTTTTCGATTTTATTGCTTTTTAAGCCAAAGTTCCGCTGTTATAAAGCCATAAAACCACAGCCAAGCCCACTAAAATCAAGGCTAACCATAAAAACGTGTAATTTTTACCAGAACTGGAGGTTTTTGGTGCTGCTGTAGAATTAGTCACATGAGCCAGGTTATGTTGCGGTTGTTCCTTCACTGTATTAAAAGATTGATTCAATTCTGGAGCCGGTTTCTGCTTTTGTAGGTTTTGCTCTTTGCTTTCTTCTATAACTGGAGATTGTGTCGTCACTGGGGCAACTTTTTCAGGTTTTGGCTCAATCACTTCAGGTTCTCGCTCAACTACCTCAGGTTTTGGCTCAATTACTTTTGGTTCAATTGCTTTTGACTGGGTTTCGGTTGGCGTCTCTGCCTCTACCTTTTCATGCAAGTTAGTAGTAGCAGACATTTGAGCCGCAGCCGCCTGTTTTGATTTATGCACCTCAGGATCCGCTTCCGCTGCTAATTCTTCAAAGTGCTCTTGCTTGCTATTTATATGGCTTTCTTGATTGGGGTCACCCATTGCAATGGGCCCTTCTAGCTCGTCTTCCAGCTTTTGCTCTAGTTCAGCTTCCGTCAACCCCTCAATACCGGCTCTTTCGACAGCCTCAGCATTTTGCTTCGCTTGTTCTGCTTCAGCATTTCTTTCAGCGAAAGTTTTGCTTTCTGGTTTCGATTCTGCTGTTGGCGTTTCCACTTCAGTAGCAGGCTGGGCACTCTGCTCCGCTTCTGTCGTCTCCACTACCTCTGGTTTATCAGCGATAAAGGTTGGAGCTACTGTTGGCTCAGCCGCTACTTGATGTACTCGGAAGCTAAAGGCTGCAAAGGTTACCGTATCTTCTGCTTCTAGCGCTGTGGGCTGATGAGGCTCAAGCTTTTGGTCATTTACCAAAGTACCATTAGAGGAACCCAAGTCCTGTACCATTAATTGATCACCAGTCACAGTTAGCTCAGCATGTTGGCGAGACACTTGCTTACTACCTAGCACCACATCATTGTCTTGGCCACGCCCTACGCTTAACTTATCCTCAATACTAAGCTCTAAATCGCCTAGTGCTTCAGTTATTGCCGTAAGTTTCCATTGTTTAGAATCGGAATTAGTCATATAAGAACCTCTTTTTTTAATGTTAATTACTGATAAAAACTATAATACTGCTTATTTAGGCTTATTTTTTTACTTAAATCATTATTTTAAATAGGGCTAACTATTGACCCCATTATGTGAATCACTTAACCAAATTTGGCTATCCGTTACTTTGATAATCCTTTAACTAGGTAATCCCTTGACTATAAGGCTGCTTATCTAGTTTATAACCTTATTTTAGAGGACATACCAGTTTTTTGTTCATTGATGAATGCTATTTTTTTGCCTTCGTTACCGACTTAGGTAAGTATTCAGGTTTAATAATCCCTTTAAGTTTAGCATAAGGCACAGTTAACGTAGGCATACCAAAAGCATAAGGCGCTATCTCATAAGGCTGATAGGTTAATGCTATCCCCTCATTATTAAGAGTGGCGTTATCTGTCATAGAAAACGGCCAATTCTTTTCAAAAGACTGGGCATCACTGTCCGTTTGTCCTTTTACCCAGTCCTTATAAGCGGTATACGCCAATGCCTCGAACTTTTTTTGTTGGCCTGAAATCAATAAATCTTCTAAATTAAGCTCTTTTTTAGTGGCCACATTAAAGATTTTATATTCTGAGTAACCTAAGCCATGTGCGCCGCCTAAATAAATATAGGAGTTAATTTTAAAAAGCTCCACATTTCCAATGTGCCCCAGATAACTGGGAGCCACTTCAAATTGATAGTTCAAACTAACTACTGTCTTCAGGAATTTCTTTTAGTTGCTGAATGGCAAACCCATCTAGTAACTTCTTTTTCTCTTTTTCAGATAAGTTGCCTGATCGATTGCCCGCTTCTGTCTGATACCCAGCTTGAGGCCCCGGTAGCATCTGATTGACACGGTTGTTCAGACTATTATTAATCCACTCTTGGCTGGTTTCGGCATATATAACCGAGATATCTGGGCAGTTATAACTCTCTCGGCTATAGCATACCTCCGTCACAGAATCCGGTAGGGCGTAGTCAAAATAATTATCGCTATATATTAAGTCAGCGGCCTGTGCGGGGAGCGTAAAACCAGTACTCAAGCCAACCAATGCCAACCCTGCAGAGCAAGTCATCTTTATAAAGGATGCCATAACAAACCTCTTTTTATTATTAGAATTTATTTTTAGAAATAATACTATTTTTTTATAATATCACTGCTTAGGCATCAAGTAAGTATATAACTTATATCAAAGTCACCCTTAATTAATGTATTGAAACTGTGTTTAAAGTTATTTAACCCCAACAATAGCCATAAAAAAAGGCGCTCACTCAGAGTAATGCCAGTCAGTTAAGGCTGACTGGTATTTTTTTTGGGATATTTTTGTGGTTTTCCCTTAACCACCCTCGGGCAAGATCGCTTTCTGCGTTCAGGAA
>NZ_FUGE01000252.1 GCF_900162825.1 Psychrobacter piechaudii | reverse complement strand
GAGCAGGCTTGCGAATAAGAGGATGGACTTGTGCTGAGTGTGGCACATGGCATGATAGAGATATCAATGCTGCTAAGAACATCCTCGCGGTCGGGCTTGGCCGTCTAGCTGTAGGAATCCCCTCGGTTTAGCGAGGGGAGGAAGTCAAGGCCTAACTGTCCAATATCTGCTAATTATACTTTTTATTATAGCGACGTGCATCAAATTATTATAATGATGAGCAGTAAAAGATTGTAGATTTTCAAAAAAAGCAGTTTATATAATAGCTATTTATCTGATAATGGCTTAGATACCGTCCTATAAGGGTTGACTTACTATGAGATTAACCTGTTTATTAGGGTAATTGGCAAAATTATAAGATAACCATAAGATAGCCATATAAAAACAGTTTATAGCTAGAAAAAATATTGGGGCTATTAGGAATATCCCCCTAACATTAAAGTAATGATTAAGGCGAAGGTCTATGAAATGGCGTGATAGAAGTGGTAGCTCAAACGTACGTATGAGTGGCGGTAAGGCTGCTGGTGGCGGTATCTTTGGTATTATTATTGGTCTGGTGTTATGGTTGGTGTTTGGGGTTAACCCAATGACTGCGTTCCAGACGGGTCAATCGATTACTGCAGGGAATAGTACCAGTACTCAGCCTTTGAATGACGAGAGCCGGGACTCTCAGTTTGTCGCTGTGGTGTTGGCAGATACTGAAGCTGTATGGCAAGAAATATTTCAAGAGATGGGCAGTAGTTATAGAGAGCCTCAACTGGTTTTATTTAATGGCCGAGTGAATTCAGCTTGTGGTAGTGCTACTTCAGCCACAGGTCCTTTTTATTGTCCAGCAGATCAGCAGGTTTATTTGGATACTTCATTCTTTGCTGAAATGAGCAATAACTTAGGGATTGCTGGTGACCAACAAGGCTCAGGCGATGCTGAAAACCAAGGCAAGGCAGGTGACTTTGCCCAAGCTTATGTGATTGCTCATGAGGTGGGTCACCATGTACAGACTTTATTAGGTACTTCTCAAAAAGTGAATGAAGCCCGTCGTCAGCTTAGTGAAATTCAAGGTAACCAACTTTCAGTACGTCAAGAGTTACAGGCGGATTGTTATGCTGGGGTTTGGGCTAACCGCAACCAACAACGGGTTCAGTTCTTAGAAGAGGGTGATATTGAAGAAGCCTTGAATGCGGCCAGTCAAATTGGTGATGACCGCTTAACTCAAGGGACCGTTATGCCAGATAATTTTACCCATGGTACCAGTGAGCAGCGTGTAAATTGGTTTACTCGTGGTCTTCAAAGTGGCGATATCCGAAGTTGCGACACCTTCTCTGGGGCCATTTAAAGAAAGACTTTAGGGGCGATTTAATTATTCGGTGTGTAGATAGCCCATTGCTTTGCACTCTTTAGTAACATTGTCTTTTATAAAAATAAAATCCAACACCAAAAAAAGAGCCTGCATTGCAGGCCCTTTTTTTTATTTAACTTTAAATAATCAACTTTTTAATAGTAGGGACGACTATTAATTAGTGTTGTCAATTACATAACCACTGATACCACCAATAGCTGCACCAGTTGCGGCACCTTTAGCGATATCTTTACTGTTGCCTTTAGATTTAATTAGAGCACCAGCAACTGCACCGGCAGTAGCGCCTTTAGCAGTATTGTTCATGGTATTGTAGCCACCTGTAGAGTTACAGCCTGCTAAAAATAGGGCAGAGCTGGTCATGGTCGCTAGAGTAAGAGATTTAGATAGTTTCATGGTGTCTTCCTTGTCAAAAGATAAACAAAAAATAAAAAGGGAGGAGAGCTTACCTGTTATAAGCAGACCTACTATAAGTATAAGCTGAAATACTATGCTTAAACACTATAAGGAAGGTTACTTAACTTTTGGTGAGCCACTGAGTATATAAACCCTATATTAGAACATTTGTAATATTTAAGTGTATTAAAATGACTGGCCTTTGCGTCTGATACGTAACACTTGTTACACTGATGTGACAATGATGAAGAAAGGTTGCATAAAAATGTTTCATAATTAGGGGTATAAAAAAAGACCACCCGAAGGGTAATGCCAGTCAGTTAAGAGATTTTATAGCGGAATAGTGAAATTTGTTTTTTCTAGAGCCCGCTATTTATGGAGTTCTCTGGTTTTAAAAAACCATATCTCCGCTAAGTCTCTTGCTTAACTGACTGGCATTAACCCGAAGGCAGTCTTTTATTTAAGCTTTTAATGGCTTTTTTATTAAGGGCTAGTTTTGCGATTTACGTTTCATTTGTTCAAAGAAATCATCATTGGTCTTAGATTCTTTTAAGCGATCTAGCAGGAATTCAGTGGCTTGAACCCCATCCATAGGCTGCAGTAGCTTACGTAGAATCCAAACCTTACGTAGCGTGTCTTCATCTAACAAACGCTCTTCACGGCGGGTGCCAGATTTTTTGATGTTAATCGCTGGAAAGACTCGTTTTTCCGCCAAATCACGTTCAAGAGTGATTTCTTGGTTACCAGTACCTTTAAACTCTTCAAAAATAACGCTGTCCATTTTACTGCCCGTATCGATCAGCGCTGTTGAGATAATGGTTAAACTACCACCCTCTTCGATATTACGAGCCGCGCCAAAGAAGCGCTTAGGCTGGGCTAGGGCGTTGGCATCCACACCACCGGTTAATACTTTACCAGAGGAAGGAACCACGGTGTTGTAAGCACGTGCCAGACGGGTAATGGAGTCCAGTAAAATAACCACATCTTGTTTATGCTCTACCAGACGTTTGGCTTTTTCGATTACCATTTCAGCCACTTGAACGTGACGTTGTGGCGGCTCATCGAAGGTTGAGGCAACCACTTCACCGCGGACAGTGCGCTGCATTTCGGTCACTTCTTCTGGGCGCTCATCGATAAGCAGCACAATCAGATAGCACTCTGGGTTATTGCGAGTAATGGACTGAGCGATGGTCTGTAATAAAACAGTTTTACCAGCTTTTGGCGGGGCTACGATAATAGAGCGTTGACCTTTACCAATCGGAGCAATCAAGTCGATTACGCGACCCGTCAAGTCTTCGGTAGTGCCATTACCCATCTCAAGCTTTAATTGCTCAGTAGGGAATAGTGGGGTTAGGTTTTCAAAGATTAATTTGTGGCGTGAGCGATCTGGGGTATCAAAGTTAATTTCACCGACTTTAAGTAGGGCAAAATAACGCTCTGAATCTTTTGGTGGGCGGATAGTGCCGGCAATGGAGTCCCCAGTTTTTAGACTGAAACGTCTAATTTGGCTTGGGCTAACATAAATATCGTCAGGACCCGCTAAGTAAGAGCCTTCTGAAGAACGAAGAAAGCCGAATCCATCAGGAAGGACTTCTAACACGCCATCACCATAAATGGCTTCCCCATTTTTGGCATGTTTTTTTAAGATAGCAAAAATGATGTCTTGTTTGCGACTACGCGCAAGGTTATCGAGCCCCATTTCTTTGGCAATATTTAGCAGATCAGCAACGGAGTTCTTTTTTAGTTCAGTGAGGTTCATAGAGGTTTCGTTTGATGGTTGTTGAGTCATAGTCAGCTGCCGTTACGCCTATTTAAATTAAGCATATGCAATAGGTTATAAAAGTGCCTGCGATCGTAAAATATCGCCACACGTTGATAGAGTTGGTGAAAAATAAAGATAGGAAAAAGAGTGCGTCATTAACATGAATAGTTCTTACTTAGCTCAATAAGATCTAATTTCCATTAGGTGTAAGTTTAGAGGCATTACTGCTTGTATTTATTGTTTCTAGCCAAAGCCACTGGTTAAATAACCGCCAGAAAAGTGAATAAAGATAAAGAGGGCTTTGCTATCTGTATTTAGCTTAAATAGGATTGATTGATCACTTGTGGGAGTAGACTGGGTCACCCCTTAGCTCTAACAAATGAGTGGAGTAAGTTAATGTCTATATAGTTTATGTCTATATATAACTATCGAGACTAGGAGCACTCAATAAGACAAACAAAATCCAGCAGATAATTTTTAAATAAATCTCTAAATAAGGGCCAAACCTATTTTTTAGTAATAATCGGTTGTTGGATACAGATAGGATATACGGTAAAACTAGAAAGCGAGAAAAGATATTTTGGTTGTCAATATCTGGCATCAAATCATCAGTGATTGACTCTCAATAGGCGTGTCAGTTAGCTAATACGCAAGGGATAACAAAGGTATTAAGACAGGGATAATTGAGTGATGATTTTGTGCAGATAAGCATATATTCGCAACAAAAGCCCCTTAAATAAGGGGACTCTCTATTGAGATTCGCAAATTGACAATAGATATTCTCTAGGAATCAAACTATACGGTGTTTACCCGCGTCGTGTCAATGGTTTTGTTGGCTTAAAATATATTTTAATGTCGATTTGGCTAAGATTAACCATTTGTATTACCAAGGTTTATGGCAGGCTAGGACAATTATCAATATAGGAGAAATATTGAAAATATCACCTATCTCTGCTGCTTTTAGGCCCGAAAAAAAGCGGCTGTCAACGACAACCGCTTTATAGGTGCTTTATAATAACATCACCATTTATCAACTAAAATAACCAGTTGATTGATTATAGGTGCTTATCTAATAAGGCAGCCAGATCAGCTTTAGGCTGTAGGCCCATAACCATATCTACTTTTTCGCCACCTTTAAATACCATTAAAGTTGGGATACTACGGATACCAAAACGGCTAGCAGTTTCTGGGTTTTCATCCACATCAACTTTAACGACTTTCACTTTACCTTTGTAGTCTTCAGCAAGCTCTTCTAGTACAGGAGCAATGGCTTTACAAGGACCACACCAAGCTGCCCAGAAATCTACCAATACTGGCACATCAGACTGAGCCACATCTTGTTCGAAGTTTGAGTCGGTTGAGTTAACGATTAAATCTGACATAATTTATTCCTTTTATTGGTGTTAAAATCTTAGTAAATAACTACAGGCAAAAGCGGTGGTTTTATAATTTACTGCTTTATATTAGCAATTCTCATGGTTGAGTTTCATAGAGTTATCGCTAAAATCCGCCTAGCCTGAATCATGATGTCTATATTACCATTTATTGTCCCAAGTTTTGTCTTTGCCCCGTTAAGTATGGTTAATAATTGGTATCAGTTGGATTGATGGTATACTTTGACGCTTTCTTATTGTGGCCTGCTTCTTGAGACCTTGTTATTTTTAAGGCTTTTGAAGCTTTTGAAGCTTTTGAAGCATTGTTATTTGGTAAAAAGCCACGAGGCTTATTTCTTTTTACTCATAAATTTGTGACCTGTTATGGCAATATCGATCGAAACTGTAAACCAATTAAACCTAGAAGAAGCTGAACGTGATGAGCAGTTTTTTAAAGACTTTATGACGGAAGTTACCGTCTATGAAGATGAAGATTTACTGTTGGTAGATAAGCCTGCCGGCTTGCTAAGTATTGATGGCAAAGACTTAAAGGTCAGCTTGCTTTCTCGTTTAGAGCGCGCCAATCCAGAAATTAAGCTGATTCATCGCTTAGATATGGACACCTCGGGGCTGATGATATTTGGCAAAAACAAGCCGGCTCAGACCCACATTAGCAAACAGTTCATCGAGCGTATTCCCCAAAAAGAATATCAGGCGATTGTCGAAGGCACGTTGGCGGTACCGGGTAAAAAGGGCGAGATCGATATCCCAGTACGTTATGAGCCAAGCATTAAACCCAAGCATGTTGCTGATCCTGAGTGGAAGAAACATGCTTTGACCCATTATGAAGTGTTGCATCATGAGCTACGCAAAGGCAGGCCAGTTACTCGTGTCGCCTTGCACCCAGTGACTGGACGTAGTCACCAATTGCGGGTACATATGGTGCATTTAGGCCATGTCATCATCGGTGATCCTATCTATGCGGAAGGGGAAGCGCTTGAGCTGTCACCAAGACTGAATTTACACGCCCATAAGCTGCGTCTAAAGCATCCTACTAGGAACACTTGGATGGCGTGGGAAAGCGCAGTCCCCTTTTAAAAGGTAGTTAGTTGAATAGTAGATAGTTAAATAGTAGATAGCTAAATAGTAGCTAGGATTAAAGGGCAGCTACGACTGGTTAGTTAGAGGTTTACTAATTTTTTGTTATTAAAAACTGCTAAAGTCTCAATTGAGGCTTTTAATAGTTTGTCACAAGTAGTATTTTATATAAGGATGCTCTGCACACGACAAAAAATCATCCCCACCGGATTTTCATAGGTTTAGGGGTTAAAAAGCTAACTAACTGTCGAAGTACAGTCTTATCATTGTTAAAAAACACCAAACGAAGACCTTCAATCAACACATCCAGACCAAGCGCAAATAAACTGGCTTGAGGTCGAGCGTTTGACTTCAACTTGCGTTTTAACGGCTTATCTTTGTCTTTATAAATACCGACATGATAAGCCCAACAAAATGCTAAGGCGTTCACTGCGACTAATTTACTGACCCGATCAAGATGGGTTAAGTGGGTATCTTCAAGATTAAAGCCACGGCCCTTTAGACAAGCAAATAAAGTCTCAATTTCCCAACGCTTAGCATAGTTTGTCATCGCATCCACTGTTTCTAGTTGATTGGTTGCGACAATCACTAAA
>NZ_FUGE01000254.1 GCF_900162825.1 Psychrobacter piechaudii | reverse complement strand
TCCTAATTTTCTATGCTAAGGGTCTATTTCAGTAATATTTAAAAAAGCCCAGTAAAATAAATAGGTTAGTAATTAATATCAGTCAATTAAACTTAAGAGAAATTATCTATTTATCATTATGTAACCAATTATGGAATTTAACTTTATTTTAGCTGTTGTTTCAGTTAGAGCTTGAAGCAGGTATTTTTAGCCTCATTAATTAACTTAGTCTCATTCAATTAATAACAGAGTCACACTAGTCTTAAAGTAGAGAAATAATCAATACTTTAGATTCCGGACTTTAAATTCAGAGTTATTAAAATAAATAGTTATTAAAATAAAATGAGTCAACAAATATTATAAATAAGGAACAGCTATGCAAGATTCTCAATTAACCAAAGAAGAAATCGCCCAATTAACAGAAGCCGATTGGCGTGAGCGACTTACTGACTCAGAGTATTTCGTACTCCGTGAAAAAGGAACGGAACGCCCTTTTACGGGCATTCACAATGATATGAGTGAGCAGGGAATTTACCGCTGTAAGGGGTGTGGTGCTAAATTATTTGACTCGAATAATAAGTTTGATGCTGGATGTGGTTGGCCAAGCTTTGATGCTACAATTGAAGAGTCGGCCATTGATGAGCACTTAGACACCTCTCATGGTATGCGTAGAGTTGAAGTGACTTGTAGTAACTGCGGTGGGCACTTGGGCCATGTGTTCCCGGATGGGCCTAGAGAGACCACAGGATTAAGATATTGTATTAACTCTGTGGCGATAGATTTAGAGCCCAAAGCTTAAGTCTGTGACCAACTATTTTGTGATAAGCTATATAGCCCTAGATAATAATAATTCACTTCAAGGAAGCACACATGACAACAATTTATGATTTTAATGCCAAAGATTTAAATGGCAATGAGGTTGACTTTGCTCAATTCAAAGACAAAGTGTTATTAATCGTTAATACTGCTAGCAAATGTGGGTTTACCCCGCAGTTTGAAGGTTTAGAGGAGTTGCACCAAAGCTATAAGGAGCAAGGTCTAGTGGTCATCGGCTTTCCTTGTAATCAGTTTGGCAGTCAAGACCCTGGCAGTAATGAAGAAATTGGCGCTTTTTGTCAGCAGAACTACGGAGTTAGCTTCTTAATGATGGAGAAGGTTGACGTTAATGGAGACAATGAACATCCATTATATACTTGGCTAAAAAAACAAGAAGGCGGGTTCTTAACGGATGGCATTAAGTGGAATTTCACCAAGTTTTTGATAAATCGTCAGGGTGAGGTGGTGGATCGCTATGCTCCTACTACTAAGCCTAAAGCAATCGAGTCAGAAATAGTCAAACTATTGGCGTAGCGTTGTTGCTAGAGCAGTGATCTTGATAGATTTGGGTTAAATTTAATATTTGATATCTATAGCCCATAAGTAATAAAACTATTTACCTACAGAACACTGGTTGGCTGACCCTTAATATTTTATAAAACTAGCTTAAAGAATGGGTAACACTTGAGGGTGTTATCCATTTTGTTTTTTGGCTAAAGTGTTAAACTATCGGCTATTGATAGATATTTTAAAATCAAAATAAAAGTTTTAGTGAGAAAAATCATGCGAATCCGTAAACTGTTTAAATTTGAAAACGCACATATTGTGCGTAACTGTAGTTCAGATAGGTGTAAACACTCTATACATGGGCATAGCTATCAGATTGAGCTTATTTTGCAAGCTGATAGATTAGATAATGGTCAAATGGTTTACGACTTTGGACTGTTAAAATCTTCTATTAAAGACATTATTGATAGCTTTGATCATGCCATTTGTTTTTGGAACAAAGATGATCCCGAATACATTGAGATGTGTAAGAAATTCAGTGCCCGCTGGATTAGTTTGCCTGTTTCTCCTTCCGCTGAGCAATTCTCAAGAGTGATTTTCTTTTGGGCGCAAAGTATTCTTGATCAGACTAAAATGGCCAATGGTGAGGCGGGAGTTAGTGTTTATTCTGTTATCGCTCATGAGACGGCGACAGGATATGCGCAATGCTTTGCAGAGGACATTACTAATGAGCACATGGGTTTATTAAGGTTAGAGGACTTTGAATTTAGTGAGCAGGTAATGCAAGAATGGACCGACCCAAAAATGTATCAAAAACTGATAGCGGGTGAGCCTTTTGTGAACCCTGAAGTGACGCTTCAAGTAAAAGCTTAATTCTTTAATTATATGAGCCAGAAATAACAGCTCAGTCCTTCTAATAACCGCTCAATTGTAATAAGTTAAAATAAATATCGCCTTTAAAAATTTATTGATAGTAACTATGCGAGGCAGACAATGGCAAGCCAAAAAAAAGAGATTATCTTAAAATCTGAAGCAGATACCGAAGCTTTGGCTCAGCAATTGGCTAAGGCCAATCTTACTGGTAGCGTCTGGCTGTCTGGCGATCTAGGCGCAGGTAAGACCACTTTGACCCGCTATTGGCTAAAAGCCTTAGGCCATCAAGGCTCAGTAAAAAGCCCAACCTATACTTTAGTTGAGCCCTACGAGCTGGCTGAGTCTAACAATGCGTTGATAGAGCGTGTTTATCACGCTGATTTGTACCGATTACAAGACCCTGAAGAATTGTCATTTATAGGTTTTGAAGAATATCTAGAAGATGATAAAGCTCTGGTTATCATTGAATGGGCCAGCCGGGCAGAAGATTACTTACCACAGCCCACAATGACTCTGGATATCACGGTGACCACGGAAGAGGGGGAGCAAATTAGACGAGTCAATATACAGTCTAAGGAAGATATTAGCTTTGATAATCTCTGATTTCATTAGAGATTACATGCGGCTAAGCTAAAACAAGTTAACCACCATAAGGTAGCCACCTTACGGATAATATTTTTTAACATCAGTGTTTATAACCCTCTCCATCTATCTGTTTTTTAATTAGATTTTAACTTCATTGACAGCCTATTATGACTTTCAGTAGCAATTCAACATCATTATCGCGGGGGCAAGCAGCAGCTGCGACTGGTGGCAGTAACCGTATCAAAAAACTCCCTCCGCTACTGGTCAACCAGCTTGCTGCGGGTGAGGTAGTAACGCGTCCAGCTTCGGTGGTGAAAGAACTTATTGAAAATGCCATTGATGCTGGCGCCAAGCACATTGATATTCGAATTACTCAAGGTGGCATGGGCATTATTGAGGTAGCTGATGATGGTTGCGGTATTCATCCTGATGACATGATTATGGCGGTCACCCGTTTCGCTACCAGTAAAATTGCTGATGTGGCTCACCTGCAAGGAATTGCAACTTTAGGGTTTCGTGGTGAGGCGCTGGCCGCGACGGCGGCAGTTTCTAGGCTGACATTAACCAGCTGTAGTGATGATAGTGGTATAGGGCGTGAATTAAATGTGGCCGGGATTCTGGAAGACACGCCGCAGCTGATACCGGTGGTGCGCTCTAGAGGCACCACAGTAACGGTCAAAGATTTGTACTTTAATGTGCCTGCCCGGCGCGGTAATTTAAAATCCATTTCAACGGAATATACCCACATTGAAATGGTGGTGAAACAGTTGGCGTTGGTCGCCAGTGATGTAAGCTTCACCTTAGGGCACAATGATAAGCGTAGATTTAACTTTGAGTCTATCGTTAGTAGTGATAAAGGGGCCACTTATAGTACCAGTGGTTCCGAAGCGATGAAATCAACAGTGATGCAGTCAGTGCTGGCAAGATTGACAGCATTGCTGCCAACTAGCCATGATCAGGCTGAATTGTTTAGTGACAGTAATTTGCAGCCCATAAATATTAGTTTGGAGGGGCTGCGACCCCAAAGTCCATGGCAGGAGGGGGCTGAGGACTTAGCTATCACCGGCTTTCTGATTCCTAGCGCAAGAGCCCTATCAAGCTCAAGTTATAAGCTGATTTATATTAATGGTAGATTGATAAAAGATAGGCGGATTTCGCAAAGTATTCGTGATAGTGCGGCTAATCTATCAGGCATTAATAGTCTAGGCTATGTGCTGTTCTTTAATTTGCCTAAGGCCTGGCTAAACTTAAACGTTCATCCCTCTAAACAATGTATCAAGATTCAAAACTTAGCCAATGTAATGGCTCATCTTGAAATAGGGGTTCGTGATGCGCTTCAGCTTTGGCAACATCGTCAGCCAGATCAAGTAGCTGATTATGAGACGGATGACTCACAATTAATAACAGCTGCCACTGATTCGGTTGTGCCAAACCCGTTTGCCGACAATAGTACTGATTACTTTACTAATTATTTAAGTGATAACAGTACCAGTCATTTAACTAATAATTTGACAAAGGTTCAGCAGCCTAAGAGTGATTATCAGCTTAGCGAAGGGCAGAGTGATTTACGTAGTAAAGTAGATCGTGACGCCAGTGCTGCTGAAATCCCTGAACAGGAATTACAAACTTTATCTACTCAGAACGTGGCTGCTAGCATTGTGGCTGGGACAGAAGCTGCTGAAGTAGCCTCAAATCAGTTGATTGGTTTGGCTATTTTAGATAAGTGTCAAATATCTCAAGCACTGTTAAATAAACTGCAGGGAAATGAAGGGCAGAATGACCACTCATTGTCATCATCTGATAATGGCTCATTGCTGTTAATCCAAGCCAATCAAAATATTTATTTGCTTACACAGCAGGGGCTTAAGTCAGGATTAAAAAGCATCAGTATAGATTTGGCCTCTTCCTTGACCAGTTTGCAGTCATTGTCCGAGTTAAATGGGATACTCAGCAGAGTGGCGCTATTATCAGACGCAGACCATCAACAGCTTTCAGCAAGAGCTGTAACCCAATTATCGTTTCTAGAGCTGGCTTCACTGATGATTGAAAGGTTTTAAACAAAACCGCTATCAAAGTCACATACATCATTAACAATATATTCATACATTACTCAAAGAGAGCGTTATCATGAGTGTAGTTGACCACTCGACAAAATTAGCATCGGATAAGACAATTTTGTCAAAGCAGGGTTTACCAAAAACACCTTTACCAAAAAACAGTGTGGTTTGTTTGATGGCACCCACCGCCAGTGGCAAAACTTCTTTAGCATATGAGCTGTATGATACGGGGAGGTTTGAGATTATCTCTGTGGACTCTGCTCTGATTTATAAAGATATGAATATTGGCACCGCTAAGCCAACATCAGAGGAGTTATCACAATATCCGCACTATTTGGTTGATATTATCGACCCTACCGACACTTATAGTGTGGCCAGCTTTGTCAATGATGTGGAGCGTTTGATCGAAGAGATTCATGGTCGTAATAAAATCCCATTACTTGTGGGCGGCACCATGATGTATTACATGGCTTTATTTGACGGGCTTTCAGCAGTTCCAGACACTGATACACAGGTGCGAGAGGAAGTGGATCAGTGGCGAAAACAGCAGGGCATAGAAGCGCTACATCAGTATCTGCAGCAAGTAGACCCAATTATTGCTGAGCGCTTGCCATTAGGCGATACCCAAAGAATTACTCGTGCCGTTGAGGTTTATAAGCAAACTGGTAAGCCGTTAAGTGAGTGGCAGAAATTGCCTAAGCAGGCGTTGTCCAACAATCCAGAACAGTACTGGTTAGGGTTGGCAGTGATGCCTGATCGGGCTTGGTTGCATGAACGTATTGAGCTGCGATTGCAACTTATGTGGCAGCAAGGTTTCTTTGAAGAAGTGATTAACTTGTTACAGCAATATCAGCTATCAGCTGATATGCCTTCGATGCGCTGTGTGGGTTATAGACAGGTAATAGATTACTTATTGTTAGCAGATCATCCGGCGGCAAAACTGCTAGTGAATAACGGTGAAGCTGTTGAAAATAAAGGCTTAACTGTTGATAGCCTTGATGACGCCACTGCTTGTCAAGATATGAAAAATAAGGCATTATATGCCACACGACAGCTTGCAAAACGCCAATATACTTGGCTTAGGAACTTAGTAGCCAGTTTTGACCCCTCTAATGTTGAACTAGCGAATGCTGACCAACAGGATAGTAATATCACTGATCAGCGTCAGCTCCCTCAGACAGATACCCTCAACACGTCTGCCCAACTTGACTGTGGCAACAAAGTGGTTCATGCTTTTGCGACTATTACTGAAGCCAAAGATTATTTAAGCTCTAGATTGTAACAGTTCTAAAGCCGGTAATAGGTTTTCCAAAGCTAATAATAACAAGCCAAAAAAAAATTACTTACACTATATAACACTTACTCTGGACTAATTTGCTAGTACGGACAGCCAAAAAAATGATATGGTAAAGCTATTATAAATATAAACGACGATATTTGAGAATAGAACCAATTTATAACAAAGCTTAATGGCTATTTTAGATTGACCGTATTAATCTAATAACTAATCTGTCATCCATATATAATAAATTAAAAATTTAGGAGACACACCCGATGTCAAAAGGACAAACATTACAAGACCCGTTTTTAAATTCATTACGTAAAGACCGAATTCCAGTTTCTATTTTTTTAGTAAATGGCATAAAACTGCAAGGGCAAATTGAATCATTTGATCAATATGTGGTGCTATTAAAAAATACAGTTAGCCAAATGGTGTATAAGCACGCTATTTCAACGGTAGTTCCAGCTCGCAATCCACGCAGCAGTGGAGCGACCCCAGGAGGGGGTATTGCCCAACAGCCCGCTGGATACCAAGGTGGCTTTGGGGCTAACCCTGCGGCTACTGGTGGATTTGAGCGCAGTACTCCCGGCTTCGAGCCTGGTGGATTTGCCAACAAACGTAGTAGTGGGTTTAATCGTGGTGGCTTTGCTGATCGCGGCTTTAATCAAGAAAGAGGTGGGTTTGCTCAAGAGCGAGGCTTCGGTGTTGAGCGCGGCTTTGAAGGCGATCGCGGTTTTGATTCTGATAGAACATTTGGTGTCAACCGTCCACAGCATGGTTTCGGTGCACGTGGTTTTGAAAAACGTGGCTTTGCTGCCCCAGCGCATCAAGATGATGATGAAGATTTAACCAATAATTATGGAGATGACGAGTAATCTCCTTCTGATAAGTAATACAAAGCTTTGAATTTTATATTGGTCTAAGAGAGACAAAAAACCTGCATATAGCAGTAATGCCAGTCAGTTAAGGCTGACTGGTATTTTTTTTGGGATATTTTTGTGGTTTTCCCTTAACCACCCTCGGGCAAGATCGCTTTCTGCGTTCAGGAA
>NZ_FUGE01000257.1 GCF_900162825.1 Psychrobacter piechaudii | reverse complement strand
GAAGTGGGGTAAATATCCCCGATGCTACTATGGCAGACTGGGTAGGACGCTGCGGCGTTGCCCTTGAGCCTTTAGTCAGTCGCTTGCATGAACTATTACACATTAGTAAGAAGCTGAACCTTAATAATAAAGACAGGGCAAAACCACAGTATTCACAGCTAATTAAATATGCAAACTACCATGGGAGGCAATTAGAAGGGGCTAATCTTGATAATGCTTTATCTACTATTAAGCAAGGAAAGGTTAAAACAACAGGTCTGCCTAAAGATAAGCTAATTAACTACAATCGAGAGTCAATTAATAAAAGTCCTAAGCCATTACAGTGGCATGAATTATTTGAAGTAGCCATCTCGCAAAGCTCCACTGATAGCAAAAAGAGGAGTAGCTACCCTGCATTTAGTAAAAATTTGATTAGAGAGGTTCAGGAAGCACTTAAAGATACTAGAGCAGGCTCCATCAGATGTATCGAGCAGCTGTTCAATGATTTTCCTCAGCCAAATGCACAGCGTATATTAGGATGGGTGCGTCATTTATTAAATGATAAAAGCATAAACCAAGAGAGTATAGCTAAATACGTAGGCTGTATAGGACGTGATTGGTTGATGCTAACAATGGATGAAGATATAGATACGTGGGGTAGTGAAGAGTACGAAACTATCTATGAGCAAATCATTCAAAGCAAAGTTAAAAATGGCCGGAAAAATCCTGTCATTAAAAAGGATGCTAATTTCATTGATGAGCTGGCAGGTCAGGATAAACTTTCATATTTGAATAAGCTAAAAGATACTCAGAAATTTACCTATGGCCGGTTGCGTACTTTCCATGATTATCAGCGTGATTGTTACGACGCGCCTTACGTTTATTTTCCTTGGGGTAATAACCGTCAGGTCGTAAAAGCGAATATCATATCTCCTCGAATTTACCAGGCAATGAAAGCTTTCATTAATAGCTCCAACTTAGAGAGGGAACAAAAAAGACTGTGCTTGGTTATTTTGAGCTTAGCTTACCGCTCAGGACTGCGTATAAATGAGCTTATTGGTATCAAGGTTTCTGATATCGCTGATATATATGTTAGTAATGATGATTTAATAGTAGAAGATCCTAAAATATGGCTAAGACCTAACCATTATCGACGATTAAAGAGTAGCAGTGCTAGCCGTGTGATACCACTAGGATGTCTTTTGAAGCAGGATGAGATGCGGTTATTTATTGAGCTTTATCATTGCCAGAAACGTTTAAAAAGAACGTATTTATTTTCACAAGGATCAGGTAGGCAGCCGCTCCCGAGCACGTTTTTTAGTAATATGATGAAAATAATCTGGGATAGATTACTTGGGGAGCATGATTTTACTTTTCATAGCTTTCGGCATACAGCAATAAGTTATTTAGCTTTAGCATTACGCAAGTCTCCGCTAGTATCTGTAATGACTGATTATGAGTTAGAGCAGTGCAATGCAATTAGTAAAAGTATTATTGGATATC
>NZ_FUGE01000258.1 GCF_900162825.1 Psychrobacter piechaudii | reverse complement strand
TAATTTTGACTTACAACCCTTTAACGACTTCTTACGACAGTGTGTGTCGCCTTATATCCACCCCCTGAAGTGGGTGGTTTTACGGCGACTGGTGATAAATTATAACATTTGGTCTGTGATTAACTGATTAACTGAAGCTATAAAAAATAAACAACAGCAATAAAAAAAGCCCTGATAAAATATCAGGGCTTTTATTGGTTGGATTGATAATCCTACCGAAATTCATTTAATTAACTTCTCGCCAATTGCAACAAGCTAATTAACCGTAAATTAAGCTTCTTGAACAGAAACGTAACGACGGTTGAATTTACCTTTAGTATCGAACTTAACAACACCATCAGTTAAAGCAAATAGAGTATGGTCACGACCCATGCCTACGCCTTCGCCTGCGTGGAATTCAGTACCACGTTGACGTACGATGATGTTACCAGCCACAACATCTTGACCACCAAATACTTTTACGCCAAGCATTTTTGGGTTAGAGTCACGACCGTTACGAGTTGAACCTGCGGCTTTTTTATGTGCCATGAGAAATCTCCTTACTGAGACTAATTTATAAAAACTTTATACTATATAGATAGCCAATATTAGGACATCAAATCAATACTGTAAATTATTTAATGTAACGCAGCTATCTATATACTTGTAAAGGGAAACTACCAGCTATTAAGCATTAATCGCTTTGATTTTAAGAAGCGTGTACCACTGACGGTGACCTTGCTCTTTATGATAATGCTTACGACGCTTGTGCTTAACGATACGGATTTTTTTACCGCGACCGTGTTCTACTACTTCAGCTTCAACGCTTGCGCCTTCAACAACTGGCTGACCAATTTTATAATCATCGCCATCAACAACCATTAATACATCTTCGATTTTAATGGTTTCGCCTTTTTCAGCTTTAAGTAGCTCAACTTTTAGTAGTTCATCAACGCTTACACGATGCTGTTTACCACCACTTTTAATAACTGCGTACATCTTATGACTCCGTTTAACCCGTGTGCCGTGGTTACTCAAATACCTGAAAGTATTCAAAATAACACTTCAGCTTTTGCCTGATCTACGTACACGACAGGGAAAGTTACAGAAAAATAGCTTTAGAACAATTCCGGCGGGCCAACAAATAAAGTCATCCTTTATTATTGGCTGATGCGTTATTGCCATAAGCTTTGAATATGAAGACGGAATTTTACGCACTTATGGCCCAAATTGCAATAGATGAATGAAAATTAGGCCTATGTTATTATGCGTTACGCCATTAATAGCTAACCACTGACTAGCCTTTGTTAACAATGCTAAAACGATATAGAATTCTTAGCAGTGAAAACTATATTAGAATGGCAATTGATAAACTTAAATCTGTTAGGCTACTAGCCTAGCTCGAGAACTTAATTACTTAAAAAACTATTATCTTAAAAAAGATTAATAGTTAACTCGCAATCATTTTTATAGGATAAGTATTTATAGGATAAGTAGTGCTATAGATTATAATAGATACTTATATAGACGCTTAGTGGTTATATCAAACTTTGGGTGTCTGAATTAATCTTAAGCTCATTAGTTGCTAAGTTAATTGACCCACTGTAGATTTGAATCACTATATAATAACTTTTCATTATTCTAATTTTAGTTGACCGTAAATATGACCACATCAAATACCGCATCATCACCTACTGCTGCAACCTCAGCTCCGTTATTTAGTGAAGCTCCAATCCTGGACTATGCTGACATCCAACAAATTATTGCTGATGATTTTGCAATCATGGACAAGCAAGTCTTTGGCAGCTTAAACTCTAAAGTTCAGTTGGTAATGAGTGTTTCTCAACATGTGATCAATGCTGGCGGTAAACGTATGCGCCCTCTTATCACTTTATTGTGCTCAAGACTTTGCAAAGATGAGCAGTCTGAAGATGCCATGCATTTAGCCGCGATTACTGAGATGCTGCATACCGCCACCTTGGTACATGATGATGTCATTGATGAGTCGGGTATGCGCCGCGGTCGCCCTACAGCCAATGCCACTTGGGACAATCCTACTGCGGTATTGGTTGGCGATTACCTAATTGCACGTGCATTTAATTTATTGGTTGGTTTTCAAAGCCTGCCTTTATTAAAGCTGTTCTCAGATGGTACTTGTGATATTGCAGAAGGTGAAGTACTACAGCTACAACACCAGCACAATCCTGAGGCCACTGAAGACGATTATATGCGTATTATTGACGGTAAGACCTCACGTTTGTTTATGATGGCAACGACTGGCGTGGCGATACTACGAGATAAACCAGAGTTTATGCAGCCCTTTAGTGACTTTGGTCAACACTTCGGTAATGCTTTCCAGATTATTGATGACGTGCTTGATTACAGTGGGGACAGCGAGCTAATGGGCAAGAACTTAGGCGACGATTTAGCCGAAGGCAAGCCTACCCTACCTACTATTGTTGCCCTGCGTTTATTAAAACAAAGCGATGAAGCCAAATATAATAAATTACGTATTGCAGTTCAGACCGGTAAAGTTGATGACGCTCAAGGTTTAATTAAACTGGTTCAAGAATCAGGAGCACTGGCTTACTGTCGTGAACGCGCCTTAGAAGAAACTCGTTTGGCGCAACAAGCCTTAAGTCAGCTTCCTGATAACCAATATCGCAAAGGCTTATGGCAATTAACCGAACTTGCCAGCTCGCGTTTGGCATAATAAACCCCTGCTTTTTGCTGTATGATGGTTTATAGCATTTAAGAACCTAATAAAGCTTTTAAGAACCTGATAAATAGCACCATAAGCTCAGAAGATGCAAAGTCTTCTGAGCTTATTTTTTTAGCCCTAATTATTATTTAAAGCTATAAACAACCCATTGACCTCCTCCCCTCGCTAAACCGAGGGGATTCCTACAGCTAGACGGTCAAGCCCGACCGCGAGGATGTTCTTAGCAGCATTGATATCTCTATCATGCCATGTGCCACACTCAGCACAAGTCCATCCTCTTATTCGCAAACCTGCTCTACCTTTTGGACTACTATCACTTATTTTAAGGCAGCACGAGCAGGTCTGGGTAGTGTAACTCTCATTTACGATCTCAAGCTGACAACCTGCATGCTTGCATTTATATTCCAGTTGTCGTTTAAGCTCAAACCATCCTGCATCA
>NZ_FUGE01000283.1 GCF_900162825.1 Psychrobacter piechaudii | reverse complement strand
TTTACCGAACTGGTAAATCATTATCCCCCTGACAAACTACGTGAATTCGCTGATGCCGCTAGTAAATTTGTGTAGATACCTATGCACTTCAGGGGGTGGATATAAGGCGACACACACTGTCGTAAGAAGTCGTTAAAGGGTTGTAAGCTAAAATTAATCTTGCCATACTGAATATATGAAAACACTCAAGCTACGCATTAAAGACAAACACATAAAAGAGCTGAATCATCTAAGCGGTTCAGTGAATTATGCGTGGAACTATGTTAATGCGTTAAGCTTTGAGCATTTA
>NZ_FUGE01000260.1 GCF_900162825.1 Psychrobacter piechaudii | reverse complement strand
ATATAGACATACAAGTAAAACATATATAGACATTAAAAATAAATATGTATACACATTAAAATCCAACTAGGTACAGACATTAATTTGCAGCAAATAAGCCAGCAGTCACAAAAGGGGGCTATTTTATGCTACGCTAAAAATATCCTATCCCTCTTGTGTGCTGGTTGGGGGGACCCCAAACCCCCTTCAATCTTTTAAGGTGCGTCTTATTATGTCCAATAACAGTCCTATTAATTTAGATAAGAGAGCCAAACGTAATCGTGAGATATCTATTCGAGTGAACGACTATGAGCTTTTAGAACTTAAAAAAAGAAATAGAGGAAGTACAGTTGCAAGTTGGCTAAGAGATCTTGCGTTAGGGGTGACCCCTGTGAAGCCAGTTGATCCAGAGTTAGTGCGTCAGCTGGGCCGTATAGGCAGTAACTTAAATCAGTTAACTCGTCATGTGAACACAGAAAGACAGGTAGATGCTCAAGTATTGCATGAAATAAAAGCGATACGTGAGCAGATGCATCTGTTAATCGAGTCGAGTATACAGGCCTCAAAAAAGTCAGCGAGGGACAATTATGATCGTTAAATTCTCAAGTCATGGTAAAGGCAAAGCCAGCGGCGTTTTAAACTACCTTCTTAAAGAGAAAGGATCTGATGGTACCCTAGTACCTCGAAAGCACGCAAAAGTGCTCTACGGCGATCCTGTGCTTACTGAGCACCTAATTGATACTACGGTGCATAAGTCCAAATACAAGTCTGGCTACTTATCGTTTAGTGAGCGTGCCGATGAGATAAGCGAGGATGACAAAAAGCGTATTATGCAAGAGTTTGAAAAGGTTATATTTTGTGGGTTAGAGCCAGATCAGTACGACATTCTATGGGTAGAACATGCAGACAAGGATATTGATGACAATAATCCAGTTGGGCGTTTGGAGCTAAACTTTGTCATACCCTGCCAAGAGCTGCGTACAGGAAAATCGTTTCAGCCGTACTATGAGCCTGCGGATCAAAGACGGGTGAATGCATGGAAGAACATAGTTAATGCAGAGGTTAAGACCATACGTGGAGAGTCCTTGAGTGATCCTAACGACCCTAAAAGACAACGTTTAGTTAATCCTTATAATAGCCATGCACCAAGGCCAAGTCCTTTTAACATCAATAGTTATTTAAAAAAACAGAGTGATGAAGACGATAAAACAATTCAACACCCCAAAAGCCGTCGTGATTTAGAAGAAGCGCTTAAACGGCGGTTATTGCTTGAGTCTCAAAGAGGGGTAGTCATCACTCGTCAATCGCTTTTGACCACGTTAAGGCGCTGGGGGCTTGACGTCAATCGGGGTAATAGCGAAACCAGTGTGTCAGTTAAACACGAGGACCTAAAGGACAAAAATGGTAGGGTTATGAGTGTGAGGCTTACGGGAGGTATGTTTG
Source organism: Psychrobacter piechaudii (assembly GCF_900162825.1). Classification (GTDB taxonomy): domain Bacteria; phylum Pseudomonadota; class Gammaproteobacteria; order Pseudomonadales; family Moraxellaceae; genus Psychrobacter; species Psychrobacter piechaudii. Next base: position 3,926 of record NZ_FUGE01000260.1, on the reverse strand, counting down.
CTAAAAACTATAGGGGGATTGAGTTTAAGCCATATATCCAAGAAATTAACAGCAATACCTACTACAGTGAGCCTAATAAAACTCATCGCAGTCAATTAGAGAAGATGAATTTAGAGGAAGGAATTAAAATTAAAGCCCAATATCATCAGGAGCGATATAAGGAAGCTACTTTGCCCGAACCTTTGGCAATACAAAAAGCGAAGGTTACTAACAGTGTTGAGGAAGCCGTAGATCCTAAGGGAGCAGAACAATTAAAGAGCTATACTCCTTCTTTTAGACGTTAGTTTTAGGTTCATACTGACAGTAAACCATCCCTAGGGTAAATTAGTTAGGCATCCTTACTGGTTTGGCACCCTAGTGAGGACTAGAACCTTAAGCTGTAGGCTAATGGTATCAACGTCTTAACTTGCTAAGATAACTACAGTGTACTTTATGGTGTACATTTAATAAGCTTTTCAGTTGTAGACTGACTTATTCGTATTCACCAAAGCAACTGTCATAGCAAATAATTATTGAGCACTAAAGATACGAAAAATCACTAACTAATTTAGCAAAGGTAAATGTCTCATGGCTAATATAACTGCAAAAATCTCGTTGATAATTTGTCTACCCACTGCTTTATGGTTAAGTGGCTGCTCATCCTCTAATACTGATGCCACCATTACGACAGTTGAACCTACACAAGTAATTGACAGCCAAGCTGAAAACTCTAATTGGACATCTGCGAAAGTCATTGAACCTACGCAAAAGACTAGCATTTTTCGCTATTATACTGATCCCACAACCCAAGCCCAGGCTATGGCATCTGTAGAAGGAGTTTTCAAATGGCAGAAAGGTTGTCTCTACCTAATACAAAAAGATGGTAGTTACATGACAGCTATGTTTCCTAAATATCCTGAAAATGCTGTTAAGTGGAATGAATATAATAAAACCTTAAGTTTGAATGGGTATATTTTTAAAATGGGTGACTACATTACAACTAACGGACAATATTCAAAATATTATCCCGATAATGATATAGAAGAATACTCAAAACAAGGAGATGCACGTTGTCTAACTCCTATGCTAGTAGAGATTGGCACTATAGATTTAAAAAAATAACTTTGAGTTTCGAGCTAATGAACTGTTTGTAGCATACCCCAAAGGAACCAGTTATTTCACCCTTTAAACGTATTAACAGACCACTTAAAACAGACTATTATAACGGAACCACTTATAACGGTCTACGAGTGTTAGCCAGTATCATTATTTTTTCTATACAACTAAAACCTCTATTAAATAGAGCTTTCCCCAATATAAACTAAAGGATTATCTCTAAAACACATCCCAAAAATTGTCGATTTGGCTATTTTCTTGCCAGTTATATTCTATTTCTTTGGCAATTTTACGTGCAGTTTCTAAATCATGTCTGTCCGCAATAAACCCTAGCGTCATATCTATTCCAGCACTAACACCTGATGAAGTATAGAACTTATCATCTATTACCCACCGTGCTTCTTGTATCCAGTTAACTTGGTTGGATTGAGAGATTACCCATTGCCAAGATCGCTTATTAGAAGTTGCTTGCTTACCTTCTAATAAACCCGATTTTGCCAATAAAGCACTACCTGTACATACACTCAGGACCCACTGTGCATTTTCTGAGAGCTTTTTTAATACCTCTAAAAAAAGCTTGTCTTCTACTAATTGACGGGTGCCTTGACCCCCTACTATTAGTAGAATATCTGTTCCAAATAGTAAATTATCAGTATTATTCGTGAGTAACTCAACACCGTGATGATTTTTAACTACACCTCCTGCTAATGACGCAAACTGCACTCTATAGTATTCTTTTAAGCTACCAAATACCTCGATAGGTCCAAATAAGTCTAAAGTTTCATAATTTTCAAACACTAAGGCAGTAATAGTCTTCATAACAAATAACACCCTTCATAAATAATTTTTAGAGTCTATCCCAGTAGAACTGCTAAATAAGACCATTATTTGAGCTAACAAGCTACTAAAGCTACTAACAATAGACCGCTAGCCTTAATACTCTAAATAATCCCTAATTGGACGTTTCTTAAATTGAGAAGCGTCTTTTTTAAGGCGATTAATCATCTCAAACTCCCAATCATTAGGGTTTTGACCTGCTGGGCTAGTAGAACTGACCAAATGATTATAATCAGCGATAAAGTTAGGGTTACGAGCGATACGCCCTAGCTGTTTATCATTTAAACCATCAACGGTAAACATATCTGCTGTATAAGCGTCACGGCTTACGGTTCTTTTTTGGGGCTGCTCAGGTTTGCTCTTAGTGATTATTTTAAATTTAAAGCCAGTGATACGTCTGCCCTTTTTCTCTTGCTCATAGCTGACTTTAAGATCCGATTTTTCGTTAATTTCTTCGACAGCTAAATCTAGTACACGTCTTTTGAAGTCACACATTCTTTTGTATTCATTAATCCCCAGTCCCATTTGTCCTCTAAACTGTTCAAGTTCGAATAAAGGTGTTTTGCCTGCTTTTTTCCACTGAACAAGCAACTCATACAGCCGAATAGAATAATTACTATCCATTCTTGCAGTTTGCTCTAGCAAATATTTAGTAAAAAACTCTTCTGCCCCATCTATACGAGTAATCCCCTTAACTACTGCAGGCGTAAACACCAGCTCAATCGCTCCTTCATCATCTAAGTACCTGACTTGCGAGATCCAACGTGACTTCACCGTTCTTTCATCATCATCTAAAAAACTAAAGCGACGGTTAAATAAAGTCTCTTCTGCATCTTTCATCATCAAATAGCCGTTTTGACGAGTGGTATTAAAAACTTCAGCGTATCGCATGGCATCAATACGTAAAGGAGTATCAGTACTTAGTCCTTTACCCGTTTCTCTTGCATCTACTATCGCCAATTGAATTATTCTAATCTCTACCAATGTCAAATTTTGAAGTACGGTATTTAGGTAGTTTGTTTTTACTACTAGGTTTGACTTAGCCACTTTAAAACTCCCTTTACATTATTTAACGACATTGTAATTATAAGTCGTATAAACGTCAAATATTATAAAAGTCGTTAAAAGGTAAGTAAACGTCGTTCAATGGGTAAGTAAACGTCGTTCAATGGGTAAGTAAACGTCGTTCAATGAAGGATACAGCCCTTTAATATCAAAGCTTTGAGAGGACGGAAAAGCATTTAAAAGCATTTAAAAGCATTAAAAGCCTTTTGGTTGTGGATAAGTAACAAAAATAAGAAAGAATATATCGCTAACTTTGAGGTTTATTTGAATTAACTAATTTCTTCTCTTTTTCTTGTTTCCTATAAGTCTTAACAAAAGGTAAAACACTACTAGGTATAGTCATAAATACCTTATAAGCCTTTATATCTTCCTTAGTCATACCAAACTCTTTTTTCATTTGAACTCGCAAGGATCTAATGGCTCTACGATGACTATTACAGATAAACGCATCTAACAGCAGCTTATATTTATTCAGATCCTTTTTTATGATATTTAGTACCTCCTTGGCTGACATACTGCTTTTTGGATCATAATGAGCGGTTAGAAAACTGAGCTTTTTATTATCAACACTGGTACCTAGTAGCTTTAATATCTGAGCTGCTCTATAAGTATTTATCTGATCATGGAGTAATTCACTATTTGGTATGGTGGCTATTACTTGTTTAAAAACATAATAATCTTCAGGATAGTTTTTAGCTTCCTCATCATCGAAATCTAAAGTATGAACTCCGCAAAGATAAGCGATAAATATATTCTTAGCTTCTGATGAAGCACTTCTTAATGCATTAACACGCATCATATTTATTTGACGCTTAGAGTATTGTTTCTCACTCATGGCTGATCCTTATTATGTTCAATATAGTATCTATCATACCTTAACAGATATATGTGTATACCTATTTATTGAATATATATACACAGTTGTTATT
>NZ_FUGE01000264.1 GCF_900162825.1 Psychrobacter piechaudii | reverse complement strand
CTATGGGTAATAATAAAAAACCAGTGGTTAAGGGTCTAAAAGAGGATGCTAACCACTTCATTGAGAAAATTGAAGATAAGATAAAGAATAGTATAAATAATTTATCAAATGAGCTTGATAACCATAAAGTGTTGTATAAGAAAGATGCTTTAAGTAATCAGTTAAGTCACTTGCAGCGTAAAGTTGATTCTATTTTTCATCCTAATCTAGTAACGATGGAGCTTGAGGATATTCAAGCCATCATCCTGCGTCGTCGTCCTGCTCCATACTATGGGACGTTAGTAGCTCTTAAGGTTAATAATGCTAATACTGGACGCCAACTACTTAGGTCTGTATTAGGAGGTGTTAGTCATAGCTTAACTTGGCATAATGATATGGATGCTAGCTTAAATATTGTTATGACATTTGAAGGCCTAAAGGCATTAGGCGTGCCTCAAGATTCTCTTGATTCTTTCCCAGATAACTTTAAGGCAGGCATGGAGAGTGCTGCTAAAAAGCTTGGTGATGTGGGGATCAATGATCCGAAAAACTGGCATGCACCCTTTGGTAAGAAAGGCGAAATTCATATTTGTGCTGCAATTATTGCTGATAATGAAGATAAGTGGCAAACCAAAATCCAGCAGCTTAGACAAGACATATCACCTTATGTAAATGAAATCCACCCTGAAGAAGGTGATATTGAAATACTGATCGATCATCAGTTCGGTTCGGATGACTCTGCTAAAAACGTGTTTGGCTTTCGAGATGGAATTAGTAATCCAGAAGTTGCTGGTAGTGGAATAAGTAATAATCCTGAAGATGACAAACCGATTGCTTCAGGAGAGTTTGTGATGGGCTATAAAAGCGAGGATGGAACTGTACGTCCTATGCCACAACCAGAGGTATTGGGTAAAAATGGTTCATTTATGGTACTACGCAAATATCAATGTAATGTAGCTGACTTTAATCGTTATTGCATTGACCATACTGAAAATCAGCAAGAAGCTGATAAACTTGCTGCCAAAATGTTTGGACGTTGGCGCTCGGGCGCTCCTGTAACCTTAAGTCCTGATTATGATGATGAAACGTTAGGGGCTGATGACTCTCGGAACAATAAATTTGATTATACGGAGGATGTGACAGGTAAAGGCTGTCCTTTTGGAGCTCATGCTCGTCGTATGAATCCACGTAACTCTAAAGACTTTATTCTATCTGATATTCGTTTGCATAGAATAATACGCCGTAGCGTGTCTTTTGGCGATATTGTAGCGCCTGACATTACTGTAGATGATGGTAAAGAACGAGGATTATATTTTATTGGCATTAATGCTCAGGCAATGGACACGCTTGAGTTTTTGCAAAGCCAATGGATTAATGACGGTAACTTTATGAACTTAGGTGAAGAGCGAGATCCGCTTTTAGGTGTTCATAATGGCGATAATGAAGCAGAAAGTGATACATTCACTGAGCCAAGTGATCCCATACGAAAAAGACACAAAGGTATTCTCCAGTTCAACACTTTGCAAGGTGGCGAATACTTATTTATTCCCAGTATTTCAGCTCTTAAATGGATAAGCGAGCTTTAATAACTTATCTTAATGTACTTTTATTTTTGTAAAATTTTAATTACTAACAGCTTGAAAATATAACGGGTAAACAGGCAAAGATTTTAAAGTTTTATAGATCTATGACTTCACTCAAATTTTAATTAGGATAATTACAATGCTACATAAGTTATTTAAGAAAAAATTCGCCCTTTATGATCCAAAGTTTGTTTATTTGACCGAAGAAGACGAAAAAGATATCGTTAAAATTACCGAGGATATCAAGGCTTACATTGCTAAAAGTGACAAAGTCAGTAATATCAACTATCACACTCGCGATGCGCATGCTAAAGGCTACTGCGCTCTTAAAGCCAAGTTTGAGATTTTAAGTAACATCCAAAAAGAATATGCCCAAGGGATTTACGCTACGCCTGGTATACATGATGCAGTAATCCGCTTCTCTAATGGCTCCTCTCGAGTATTGGAGGATAAGAAGCTAGGCCTAGCTCAAGGTATGGCTTTCAAAGTTTTTGATGTACCTGGGAAAAAATTGGCTCCTGGCGAAGAGGACAGTACTAATTTTGACTTCAATTTAATTAATCACCCTGTATTCTTCTGTAATAGAATAAAAGATTATACTTACGTATCAAAACTGTTTTTGGAGATGACCGACTATTTTTCTAAAGGAGCTGCTGGTCGAGCTCAATTTGCTTTTAATTGGTTAACCAACTATGGATCACAGCTGCCTTCTAAAGAATCTATTAAGACTTTAAAAGCTATCGGTGGTTTTAAGAAAATTGAGCCAAAAAACACTCTGTTATACGAATTCTACTCTCAAGGAGCGGTGCGACATGGTGATTATATGGCGAAAATTCGAGTAAAGCCTACTCGAGAGTCTATCCAAAAGATAAAACGTCGTGAGCTTGATGTCAATGTACGCCAAGAGGCCATTCGTCCATTAATCATTGAGGAAATTCGTGAGCACGATTATGAATTCGAGGTACAGATTCAACTGTGTCAAAATGTGAAAAAACAACCTATTAACGACTTAACTGTTGAATGGAAACCTTCAGAGGCACCATTTGTTACTGTGGCACGTTTAACTATTCCATGTCAGGATATACCAGATGATGGCTATTTCCATGTGATGGAGAATCTTTCTTTTACCCCTTTTCGCTGTTTAGAGGAAAATAGACCTATTGGTAATTTACAACAAGCGCGTTTAAAGGCCTATCAAATTGCCTCAGAGCAGCGGCATAGTCTTAATGGTATAAAGCGTCAAGAGCCTAGTAGCCTACAACAGGCTTTTGAGATGATATCAATTAATTAAAAAAGCTAAGGAAATAATAAAATAGCTTATCTAAAATAGATAGGCTATTTCACTATTGAGTTATATCAAATTATTGTGATGTTCAAAATGTTATAACCTGTTGCCCACAGGGCAATCGCACTACAAATCGATTTTAGCTACATTTTAATTAATTATTGACCTTTTACAGATGTTATCACCAATTTTCGGTCGCAAATAACAAAAACACGAGATATATAAAAATATTTTAGTTATAGTTTCTAACT
>NZ_FUGE01000265.1 GCF_900162825.1 Psychrobacter piechaudii | reverse complement strand
TGAGAGTTATGATGCGATTGTCGATGCGGCATGTGACGCTTGGAATGCAGTGTGTAATGAGACTAACTTAATTAGGTCTATCACTCAGCGGGAGTGGTGCGACTTGAGTGTTATTTTTTAGAATTGGTATAAGATTATAGTAAAATACTTTTTATCAGTTTTAAAGAAGTTAGTAACTGAGGTTTCTGTTTCACCGCGTGAATCATAAAGAGAAGAAAGAAACATTACTATATCATTAAAGAGCGAGTTTAAAGGTTTTATGTAATTATCAGGTCTATCCGGATCAAATAAGGGTCCAGATAAAGTATCACTTGTTACCTCTGAAACCCATTCGTTATTATTACTATCTAGCTTTATGTCAATAGCTCCACGACGATACTTAATTAAGAACCCTATTATAGCTAGAACGCAAAACTTACCATTCTTTGCGATATTCGATGCTTTCTCATTCAAAGGTGTACTTTTAACGAAGTTATCATAGTAATCTGATAACTGTAGGATATCTACAATAGTAGCCTTATCGTGTTTTCTCTTAAATATACTATTATAAGTTGCTCTATCTGAAAATATCTTCTTCTTACTACTTCTAGCTGTCCCAGGGCGTTGTAATAACACACTAAGAACTAACTGTCCTAATGTATTATTTTTTACCTTTTGCCAAGGTTTTAGGTTTTTCTTACGTAATATGCCCTCACCCCTTTTGATTTCCATATATATTTTGGGGTCTTCCGCTTTAAGATCAGATTGTAATTGTCTTTGTTCAGGATAGTTTGATTTAAGGTCTCTATCAGAAATTGGTTTCTGCGAATTAGAGGCTTCTGCAATTTCAGCGATAAATCGGTTGAAATAATCTTCACCTGGTTGATCTGGTTTTACTATTTTACACGGTATTGGAAAATCTAAATCTTCATTAGAGCCTTTATAGGAGCCAAGAATAGTTGTAGTTTGGCATCCATTAATGATAGAGAAGTCTTCTAATTTGATGTTATCTCCGTCTAAATAAAAGTCTTTACAACCTATGATGATCCCATTATTTAAAAACCAAAACTTGTCTCTTTTCTTCTTTAATGATTCGTTGATCTGATCATCTATTTTTTTATTACGGACAAAATATCTAAAGTTCTGTTCGAAAAGACCATCATCCCTAAATTTATCATAAAGATTTCTAACTGAAAGAGCTGAAGTATTAACTAACAGTCCATTCGTGCCATTCTTAATATAGCCATGATCTTTGTATATATCTACTTTCCCTTCACTTACAAACCTTTGACCATTCTCAAAACTCTTAATATGCTCTTCTACTTGATTTCTATAGAAAATTGAAATATCAAAATTTTCTAAAGCCTCAACTTTACTTAGATGTTGTAAAATCTCATCTTGATATCTTTCATCCTTATTCGTATTGATAAATAAAACAAGCTGAATAGAATTCTCATCCTCAACTGCATCGTCATATTTTTCAGAATAAATACGCCTTAAGTTCTTATTGAAAGATCCAATTTTATTAAACTGAAAGTCACTTACAGTTTGCGCCATTTTAGTAAAAATGTCTTTTATCTCATCTTTTGAGTTAAAGTCTTTAACATTTTTGGATTGAATGAGGACTAAACTTTTTTATATATCTCCCTCGTTTACGGCTATAAAATCGATGCCACCGTCGTTAGAACCATCAGTATAAGAATTCTTAAAATCGATAATGTCAAATTTACCATCGTTATAGAAGTATTTATAACAAACGGCACCAAAAAGTAGTTCATCAGTTAGATCGACATTGATCTGATCTTTAGATACCGATAGTTCCTCTCTAGTTATGTCCATATAATGTTTAATTGTATCTATCACCAATAAGTCCTCATCTGTAGATTATTACAGTAAACTAAATATTAAATAATGTATAAGATACTATATTTTAATCGTTAAATTTTCAAAGTAATTCTTAAAGTTAAATTAAAACTTCGATGACTAAGATCTATCATAATAAATCTCAATCTACTCAGTCCTCATACTGTTTAAGTCAAGAACGACGAGTCGCCGCCTCTTGTTCCTCGGATCTTTCCCAAGCCGTTGTGGGGGTAATATCACGACACGACGAACTACAGCTTCCTTGAGCGCGGTAGCCTTCAGTGATTTGAGCGGCTTCTTTGGGAGGTAACACCTTGCCTTTACGCCATGCCCCATACAGATACAGTCCTACCCCCATTACGGCGGTGGCTACCATGCCTGCTGGGAATGACCACCAAAGGGCATCGGAACCAAGTATTGGATATAGCCCAAAAGCAAAGCCCAGACGCACCGGATACATAGAGATTACCATCACCATCAAGGGCCAAATCACGTAGCCATTTGCTCGCATGGTACCAAATAATACTTGGGCGACCCCAAAGAATAAGAAACCCCATGTCGCCAGAAGCTGAATATGAGTGCCAATGCCTACTGCGGGACTATCTGTACCAAGGAACAAGCCTAAAGCAGCTTCATCAAAAATGGTTAGGACTCCAATCAGTAATCCGGTCAATATCACATTAAAAATAAGCCCCCAGCGGGTGATCGCTGACACTCTATCCCACTGATTGGCACCGATATTCTGAGCCACCATCGCACTTGCTGCCGCGCTTAGCGCCATAGCTGGCATCTGTACGTAAGTCCAAAGCTGCTGAGTGGCGCTATAGGCTGCTGTGGTTTGAACCCCTTCGCGGTTGATCAGCGACAGCATAGTCAATGCCGCTGAGGAGATAACTACCATCTGCAGTCCCATCGGTAGCCCTTTAGAGAACATCGAGGACAGGATTTTTTTATCGGGTCGTAAAAAGTGTAGCTCTGATTTATTAAGGGTTAAGATAGACCCACGTAGATATAAAGTGATGCCCATACCAACGAGAGCCACAGTGTTGGCCATCGCTGTTGCAAAGGCTGAGCCAAAGATACCCCATTCAGGGAAAGGGCCTACCCCAGTAATAAGCATCGGTGTCAAAACCAAATCTATCGCCACCGACAAGGCTATAAACCAAAGTGGGGTCGTGGAATCACCCGTTCCGCGCAGCGCCATTGTCATTAAAGTAAAAGTGAGGGTAACTGGCATCGCAAGAAAAATCATGCGCAAATAAGTCAAAGCCAAGTCAAAGGCATTGGATGGTGTCCCTAAAAGCTCGAGCAACAGCGGTAACGATACCCAGCCTACGCCAGCCAATAACACGGTTATGGGAATGATACTGCCCAAAGCAGTTCCCATGGTTCTTTTAACCATAGTATGATCACGTTGCCCCATGGCTTGACCAATTAAAATGGTAGAGGCCATACCGAAACCAAAAACGAAAGAGATCAGTATAAACATCAGAATGTTACCATTCGCGGTCGCCGCAAGCGCTTCTTCACCCAAGAATCGACCTACCCAGACGGCATTAATCGAACCGTTTAACGACTGAAGTATCGACGATCCAAGGGTGGGTAGGGCAAATAAGAGCATTGTTTTGGCAATCGACCCTTCAGTAAGGTCACGCTGTTTGCCGATAGAGGCTGGGTCACTCAATGTCTTTCCTCTCATGTCTCTAGGGGCTGTTAAATTATTGACCTGTTAAATTAGAGGCCAATTAATATAAACGCTTATCATAGAGCATTAAGCTTATAGCGTCTTTATTAGAGCTGTAATTATATTTATATGACGGATCTCTGCACACGACAAAAAAATCATCCCCACCGGATTTTCATAGGTTTAGGGGTTAAAAAGCTAACTAACTGTCGAAAGACAGTCTTATCATTGTTAAA
>NZ_FUGE01000267.1 GCF_900162825.1 Psychrobacter piechaudii | reverse complement strand
GTATTTGATAGCAGACTTTTTAAAAGGTATCCAGCCCAGTGTTTTGCGTTTTGCATCAGGACGATTGCTGCGCCAGTTAAGTTTGGCTTTTTTAAATTGTTTACGTGATTTAGCGTGTATTTCATTGATAGCCTGCAAGGTCTGACTGTGTATTCCTAAATACTCACCGCTACCTTTGGTGTACTCACTTAGATCATAAGCACTAAAAAACTTACCAGTACGTTTTAGATGCTCAAAGCAAAGTGCATTGACATAGTTCCACACGAAGTTCACTGAAACGCTTAGACGATTCAGCTCTTTTATGTGGTTGTCTTTAATGCGTAGCTTGAGTGTTTTCATATATCAGTATGGCAAGATTAATTTTAGCTTACAACCCTTTAACGACTTCTTACGACAGTGTGTGTCGCCTTATATCCACCCCCTGAAGTGGGTGGTTTTACGGCGACTGGTGATAATAGGCTTTTAAAGGGACTTTTATAATAACCTGTTTATGACAAACAGCCTTAAAACTTCAAGCGCTTATCTTGTTCAATTTTGCTCATCACTTCTGGCAGTTTATCGCCAATCGCCATCAAGGCAGATTTGGTGGCCGTACTCACCACACCCGACACTGCCGAATGTGCAGCATTTGCCAAGCCTAATTTCTCTGCAAAGGTGGGTTTTTGACGCGAAAGCAGTGCGTAGGCTTGATGATTTTCCATTTGTTTTAATAAATAAGCATCCGAAGTGCTTAGCTCGTCTACTAAGTTCAATTTAAGCGCATCTTCCCCATACCAATGATCGCCATTGGCTACTTTTGATAGGTCAAGCTGAGGACGATAAGTGGTCACAAAATGCTTAAATAATTCATGAGTCTGTTCTAGCTCTTCAGTATATTTGGCACGGTCTTCATCATCATTTTCACCAAACATAGTGACCGTACGCTTATACTCACCTGCAGTGAACATTTCATAATCGATGTCATGTTTTTTTAGCCATTTATTGAAGTTTGGGATTTGTGACACTACCCCAATAGACCCTACTACCGCAAAGGGCGCAGCTAAGATTTTATCTGCCACACAGGCCATCATATAACCGCCACTGGCTGCAATCTTGTCCACACAGATAGTAAGCGTTAATCCTGCCTCTTTAAGACGTACCAATTGCGCTGCTGCCAGTCCATACCCATGCACCATGCCGCCGCCTGACTCTAAGCGAACCACAACTTCATCGTCTTTATTGGCGGTACTGATAATTGTGCTGATCTCTTCACGTAAGTGCTTTACTGCAGAAGCTTTAATATCGCCATCGAAATCCAAAACAAAGATTCTTTTCTCTTTTTTCTTAGATTTACCTTTGTCTTTTAGTTTCTGTTTGGCTTTTTTTGCCAGTGCTTTTTGAAATTGTTTTACTGCATTTTTATCTTCTGTCGCTTCAATTAAACTTTTGCGACGTTGCTCTTGGCTTTTATTTAGATGAATAACTTTTAATTCAACAGGATTCTTGGCAGGATGAAACAACATAAACTTTCCTTATCAGATAAAACTATAATAGATAAAACAACTCAAAAAACAAGACTGATATAATAACCATATATCGACATTATGTTTTTATAATATTGTTATTAATATGCGTTTGCATTTGCACATTTCAAGGGTGCTCGGTTGTAACAAACGCCAATATTAGGCATAATGTGCGTTTGATAAAAATTCTAATTGAGATAACCTTCTTAATTTTATAATTATTCTTTTTGATAACTGATAGGTAGTGGACAGTTTATGAAGCGTACCGAGTATTGTGGGGCAGTAACCGAAGCGTTGCTAGAGCAAACCATCACTGTAAAAGGATGGATTCACCGTCGCCGTGACCACGGTGGTGTAATCTTCTTAGATATGCGTGACCGTGAAGGTATCCTACAGGTTGTAATTGACCCAGATACACCAGAGGCTTTTGCAACAGCTGATGCCGCCCGTCCTGAGTATGTATTACAAATCACAGGCCGTGTACGTAAGCGTTACGAAGGTACTGAAAACCAAAATATGACCAGCGGTCAAGTAGAGCTATTAGCCAAAGAAATTAAAGTGTTGGCTAAATCAGAAACGCCTCCATTCCCTCTTAACGATGAAAACACCACGGTAAATGAAGACCTACGTCTTAAATACCGTTATTTGGACATGCGTCGCCCACAAATGCAGGAGCGTATGGTTTTCCGTGCTAAGGCCACTTCTACTATTCGTCGTTATTTAGACGACCATGGTTTCTTAGACGTTGAAACCCCAATCCTAACTCGTGCTACGCCAGAAGGTGCTCGTGACTATCTTGTGCCATCACGTACGCGTCCAGGTAACTTCTTTGCTTTACCACAGTCACCACAGCTGTTTAAACAGTTATTAATGGTGTCAGGTTTTGATCGTTATTATCAAATTGCTAAGTGTTTCCGTGACGAAGACTTACGTGCTGACCGTCAGCCAGAATTCACTCAGGTGGACATCGAAACTTCTTTCTTAACTGAAGAAGAAATCATGGGCATCAACGAAGGTTTAATTCAAAACCTATTCAAAACTATGCTTGATGTAGACTTAGGTGAATTCCCACGCATGACTTACGCAGATGCGATGCGTGACTATGCTTCAGATAAGCCAGACTTACGTATTCCATTAAAATTAGTTGACGTAGCTGACTTAATGCAAGGCGTTGAGTTCAAAGTATTCGCTGGCCCTGCTAACGATCCTAAAGGTCGCGTGGCTGCGTTACGTGTACCAAATGGCGGTTCACTAACCCGTAAGCAAATCGATGAGTACACCAAATACGTAGGCATCTACGGTGCTCGTGGTCTAGCTTACATCAAAGTAAATGATGTCACTAACATCAACAATGGTGTGGATAAAGAGTCTGGCTTACAATCACCAATCATCAAAAATATGAGCGACGACGTATTGGTAAGCCTAATTGAGCGTACAGAAGCTCAAGACGGCGACATTATCTTCTTCGGTGCTGATAAAGCGAAGATTGTTAATGATGCTATGGGTGCGTTACGTGTCAAGATTGGTCTAGACATGAACATGGAAACTTGTGAGTGGGCACCGCTATGGGTAGTTGACTTCCCAATGTTCGAAGAAACTGATGATGGTAAGTGGACTTCTATGCACCACCCATTCACTATGCCTAAAGGCTCAGTTGAAGAGTTGAAAAATAGTCCAGAAACTGCTCTATCAATCGCTTACGATATGGTATTAAACGGTACTGAAATCGGTGGTGGTAGCTTACGTATTAACACGGTAGAGATGCAGCGTGCAGTATTTGATGCTCTAGGTATCTCTGAAGAGGAAGCCAATGAGAAATTCAGCTTCCTACTTGACGCTTTAAAATTCGGTGCGCCTCCGCACGGTGGCTTAGCATTCGGTCTAGATCGCTTAATCATGTTGATGGTTGGCGCAAGCTCAATCCGTGACGTGATTGCTTTCCCGAAAACTAAAACAGCTGACTGTCCATTGACACAGGCTCCTGCGGAAGTAGATAGTCGTCAGCTTCGTGAACTGGGTATCCGTGTTCGTGAAAAAGCTCAAGCTGAGTCTAAAGAGTAATTAATGGTTTATAACCCATACTCTTTTAAACTATTTGCTGATTCTAAATATCAGTAAATTTTTTTAGTAAGGCGATAGCTGGCTCATCATGATTCAGTATCGCCTTACGTATGAGTGAACTGATATGAATCCATTTAATGTATTTAAATATGTGCCATTGTCCGTTATGCGGGCATTGGCACTTTTTGTCGCTTGGATTGCCATTTTAATTCCTGATTTAAAAATCAAGCGTATTATCCGTATCAATTTACGGTTGGCTTATCCAGAATTTTCTGAAGAAGAGTGCGACTCTTTCACCAAAACAGTTATTAAAAACCAAGCATTAATCGCTGTTGAATCCATCAAATGCTGGGCCATGCAGCCTGAGTGGAGCCTCGCTCAGATTGAGAACGTATATAATAAAGAAATTCTTGATGAAGCTTTGACCAATCCTAATGGCATGCTAGCAATTGTTCCTCATCTAGGAACTTGGGAGATGATGAATGCTTGGATCAATCAATTCGGCTCACCTACTATTTTATACAAGCCAGTTAAATATAAATCTGCCAATGATTTCATTTTAGAGGGGCGACAACGCCTTAATGCCACCTTAGTTCCTACAGATGCTTCAGGGGTTAAAGCTGTTTTTAAAACCCTAAAATCTGGTGGCTTTAGTATTGTCTTACCGGACCATGTTCCTCACCCTTCTGGCGGTGTCATCGTCCCTTTCTTTGGTATTGAGACCTTGAGTAGCACCTTGGCCCCTAAACTTGCCAGCAAAACGAAATGTGCTTTAGTAGGTCTAACTTGCATACGTAATAGTAATAACAAATTTGATATATTCTGCACTAAATTAGACAATCCTGACCTATATTCTCGTGATATGGAAGTGGCTACCCACGCTTTAAATGATGCTATGGAAGAGATGATTAAAGTCTGCCCCAGTAATTATATGTGGAGCTATAGAAGATTTAAACACATTCCCAACCTTGGCAACCCCTATAAAGCCACTAATGAACAGTTAATTGAGTATCTTAAAAATAAGTAAAACGGTAGTATTGGCTTATTAAGATATTAAATAAATTCAAATACAAACTAGGATATTAAAGTGTCTGATAATAAAGAAAACCGCTATATCATCTGTATGAAATGGGGCACTAAATATGGCCCTGAATATGTCAATCGCTTATACAATATGGTTAAACGTCATCTAACTTTAGATTTTCAGATGGTGTGCTTAACTGATGATGAGACCGGTATTGATCCAAATGTTCGCTGCTACCCTATTCCTGAGCTTAATTTGCCTGATGGTTTGCCTGAGCGTGGTTGGAAGAAGCTAACTACTTTCAAGCTTGAGCTATACGATTTGAAGGGCACTGCCTTATTTTTAGACATTGATATTGTTATCGTCGATAACATTGATGCTTTCTTTGAATACGAAGCAGAACATGAGGACAGCGTGGTAATTATCCGTGATTGGAAAAAGCCTTGGCGTATGATTGGCAATAGCTCGGTATATCGATTCAAAGTTGGTCAAAACACTTATCCTGATTTGTTGAGTAATTTCGAACGTAACTTTTCAACCATACGCAACGAAGTCCGCCACGAGCAAGCCTACTTATCCAATTATTTACGTAAGCACCATCATCTAGAATACTGGGATAAATCTTGGTGTGTCAGCTTTAAGTACCAGTGTATGGCTCCTACCCCATTAAACTTCATTAAAGCCCCCAGTTTACCTCAAGGCGCTAAGATTATTATTTTTCATGGCGAGATTAATCCACCTGACGCAATCAAAGGCGGTGGTGGTAAATGGTACCGTCATGTTAAACCGAGTCCTTGGCTTAAAGAGTATTGGCAGTAGCTGAGCTAAACTACTAGATTAAGCTGGAGCACTATTCCATATTAAATAAAACTGACAACTTAAAGACTTTCTTATGCTGACTCCTAAGCACATCGATATAAAAACATCAAATGGCAGTTATTCTATTAAAACCTTTGATAAACAAAACATGTCACAAAATCTTAAAGCCTTGTCAGTAAATATCTTTGCTTCAGGACCTTCTATCGCAAATCTGAAGTTTGAAGATGATTTATTGAGTAGTCCGAGTATATTAGTTAATGGGAGTCTTACCATTACTGCGGAGCATGATTTCACCAATATTGTGGCTTATGTGATAAGCGACGAAAGATTTATCAAACACAATGCTGAGATCCTAGAGCATTTTTATACCGGGCAGCCTTTATACATCACTAAACCAGTAATTGAAGCGATTGCTGTCAACTTACCTCATCTTATCGAAAAACATCAGCACTCTATTACTATTATTTACCCAGTAGATAGACCCATAGTCTCTACTGATAAGGTTGGTTTTCTTAACTCTCTACCTTTAATCAAGAAAATAGGTAATAAAAAACTATCATTAGCTGACTTTAAAGACCATCCTGACTTCGTTATTGACACTTCAGGCTACCCCAAACCCATAGGGGTCTCTTTAAATATTGAGCAAGGATTTGTTGAGGCAGGAACTGTCGCTTTTGTGGCAGCTCAACTAGCCTATACATTAGGGGCCAATCAAATCAACTTATATGGTATAGATTTGATAAACAGCAACCAGCCTAGGTTTTATGAAAAACAAGATAATGCTGCACCCTGTAAACTTGATAAGGCGATAACAGATCGTATTGTGCCTTCCTTTGATTTGTTGGGTAGAGTATATGGTGAACATGGGGTTAATGTTAAGAACCACTCCCCTGTTTCAAAAGATTTATTTAATAATATCTAGACAATCTGTTATAAAATTGGAGTTTCAAGTATGACAGAGCTAACAGGATGGAAGCGTAAAGCCGTACTTTTATTTGCTAGTGAAAAAAAACTAGGGGCCAGTCATGTGGTCTCAAGCTACTCCAAAAAATCTTATGCGGATATGAAAAGAAAGATACTATCTGAAGAAGAAGTAGAATGGGTTGAAAATTCTGATAAACCTCGTCTCAAGGACTTATCTGCTCATCTAAAGAAAGTTAAAATAGAATTTATTGATAAACCAGAGATATGCTTTTATCATGCCACCCTCGTTGTTCTCTTACGGCGCGGTTATAAAAGCAAAGAGACTTATGAAGAATTTGAAAAGCTATGGGAAACAGAGTCCGATTTTTTGTTAAACAATCTGTCTTTACGCTGGATAGTTTCTGCTTGTGATACCTTCGTTGATCACTCACCCAATCCCTTGCGTTCTGCTATATTGCTCAATGTGTCGACTTTAATAAACACACTCAAAACCTATGAAACTGAAAAGTTCTTACGTGGCTTTGAAACTGTTGATGATATAAACGAAAAAAATGTAGAAGCTTTATATCTTAAGCACCTAGAGTTATACCAAGGATTAACCTACTTTCGCATAGGAACAGATGATACCCTAAGAAATATGCGAACTCGGTATGAAGCTTTTCAAGACTTGGACCAACTTGCAGCCTCTATTTTGCTATTTGTATTTGAGAAAATTCAGAACTCACAGACTGCTTTTGCTTTAATTAGAAGTTTACATAAAGATGAAAAATCTAAATGGTGGAATTAACAAACTAAATTAGCTGTTATTTATACACCTTTACCCAACATACTTTAAACTATTGAGAATTTTATGACCGAACTAATCGAAACAGACTCTATTATTAATATAAATGACCAACATAGCTTCATTGTTTGTTGTTTTTATACCGAAAGCTACCACGAGCATGCTATGCGACTAAAAAGCTCTTTAGATAAATTTAGTCTTAGCTATTATTTTAGCCAAGTAGAAGATGCAGGTTATTGGGAAGCCAACACTCGTCTTAAGCCACATTTTGTGATGGAGTGCTTAAATAAATTCCCAGAAAAAGATGTTCTATATTTAGATGCCGATGCGATAGTAAAACAGCCCATTGATTATTTTAATAATGTAACTGCGGATGTGGCATTTTATAAGACTAAAGGTATGCCAAGTATGTCTCATGACTATTTGGCCAGTACTATGTTTTTTAAAAATACCGAGCCAACTAAAGCTTTAGTACAGCAATGGATTACTGAGCAGGTAGATGGGAAAAACACTCAGGTTGATCAAGACAGTCTTGATCAAGCTATGATTAAATTTGAGAACAAGATTTCGGTAGAACCTTTGCCTGCTGGATACATCAAGATATTTGATAAAGATTACGAAGGTGAGATTTACATTGAACAGTATCAGGCAAGCCGTAGCCAAACTAAACTTAGACGTCAAAAGATACGTCAGAGAAATAGAATAGTAGGCGTTGTATTGCTAGGAGCTGTTCTTGTAGCCACCTATGTAATAGCTGGATAACTACTATCTATGAGTAATGAAAATACTTTAAATAGTATAGGTAATTGTCCATTCTAAGGTTGGAAAAGCAGTGTCTCTTAACTTTATCAAGTATTTAATACAATACGCTTAAGTTCATTTTATTACTAGGTTATCAATATATTTTTAGCTCACAAGCTCTATATATTGGGCAGCTATATTAGTAGGTAAGAACTTAGTATTGAATGGCACACTATAATCTTTAGGGGCTTGCATAGCAGCTTGTATTTTTTGCGCCAATGCATCAATATCTCCTACAGGAACTAAATTATTTTCAGGTAATAACTCACTGGGTCCCGATGGACAATCAGTACTGATGACAGGTGTATCTAATACAAGTGCTTCTGCAATCACCAGTCCGAACCCTTCAAAACTTGATGCCAAAATCATGACTTTGGCATTCTTTATATAGGGATAAGGATTGTCGTGAAACCCTACGAACTTAACTTTATCATCTAATCCAAGGGATACGACTAGATCTTTAGTCTGTTCAAACAATTTACCTTTACCTAATAATATTAGTGGCAATGACATATTGGTCTTAGCATAAGCTTTTATCAAAACATCATGCGCCTTTTGTTTTTTAAAACTACCAACATGCAAGATATATTCATCAATTTCAATAGATAGTTCTTGTTGGGCTAGTAATTTTATTTTTTGACTATCAATTGGATTGTAAATAGTCTTGGTATTTGTAATACCTAATGTCTTCCTAAAGTCTTCCTCTACTCCATGACTAACAAAAATACAAGGATGCTTGCTATACACATCTTTTAAATCAGAAAGGCTGTTTTGCGTATTAGCGTTTAAT
>NZ_FUGE01000278.1 GCF_900162825.1 Psychrobacter piechaudii | reverse complement strand
ACCAATCAACTAGAAACAGTGGATGCGATGACAAGCTATGCTAAGCGTTGGGAAATTGAGACTTTATTTGCTTGTCTAAAGGGCCGTGGCTTTAATCTTAAAGATATCCACTTAACCCATCTTGATCGGGTCAGTAAATTAGTCGCAGTGAACGCCTTAGCATTTTGTTGCAGGAATGGTTTTATCAATGTGCTTTTTATGCCATGATCGTAGGGTCTCAGGCGTGCAACCTATCTTTGGCGCTATGGCTTTGATGGCTGATCAGGTGGATGGGTAGTCGTCTTTAGCTTCAATTAGAGCATACGGACGGCGCGCTCTTTCATTTCAGGGGTATAGTTTCGTGTTTTCATTGTCGTATTCTCTTGGAGCGTTGAGTCTCCGACAATTCCGGGGCGG
>NZ_FUGE01000279.1 GCF_900162825.1 Psychrobacter piechaudii | reverse complement strand
AGGTTTAAAAGAGTCTGCAACCACATCAAATGGCGACAAGTTAATTATTAAGCAAACGCAAAAATGGGCGAGTAAATTAGCAGTAGCCCAGCGTGCTAACAATAAAAAACGTGTTAAAGCAATCCACGCCAAAATCAAAAACACAAGATTAGACTTAATTCATAAATTCACCACCAAGCTTGTTAAAGATAACAGCTTAATTGTGGTTGGTGATGTTAAATCTCGCTCA
>NZ_FUGE01000280.1 GCF_900162825.1 Psychrobacter piechaudii | reverse complement strand
GTATAAAGTGGTGTGGAACGCGTCTCTAGGAGCATGGGTGGCTGTATCAGAAGTCGCTAAATCTAAAACAAAAAGTAAATCTGTCAAGACTGCAGTTTCTCTCTCTAGCGTGACACTCGCTGTAGCTGAAAACACAGCAAGTAAAGGTAAGGCGGCAAGCTCAGGTACTTCTTTGACAACAGGCTTGCGTAAGTCGTTAGGTAATATCATTTTAACTGCTGGGTTTAGCAGTATAGCGGTGGCAGTACAGGCTGCTAATGGTGTTGGTGGTGGTGTGGCTATTGGAACGTCTAGCAATTGTAACCCTGCTGCAAGTGTTGGACAAAATGAAAGTGTTGCTGTTGGTTGTGGCTCAGTCGCGGATGAGGCGGGGAGCAAGAATACGAACTTTTTTGATCGCGGTAACCCCTATCATAATGTGAGTAAAGGCACGCTTGATACAACGGGTTATTACCGTTCTACATCTGTTGGAACAGGAGCTAAAGCTTATGAAGGTGGAACGGCGCTAGGAATGAAAGCGCAGTCTGCTGCTTTAGGTGTTGCTTTAGGTGCTCAAGCAAAATCTGAAGATGTGGCTGCCATTGCTGTAGGGCCTGCTGCATTAGCTAAAGGAAATACCTCACTGGCCATTGGTCGCCAGTCTATTGCAGAAAAAGATTTTGCCCAGGCAATTGGTAACGTATCTGCTGCTACCGGTAAAGGTTCTCTTGCTATGGGGCACTCAGCGACTGCAACGGGCAATCGTTCCATTGCTATTGGTTCCGCTGATATCGACAATGCTGGAAATACTGGCAATCAGCAGGGGACTGTTTACCAGACTCAGGAACAAACCCTATCAACAGGTAAAGACTCCATTGCATTTGGTGCGGCTGCTAAGGCAACTAAGGATCACACTTTAGCAATTGGTGCTCATTCGAATGCTGAAGGTGTCAATGCTCTAGCTTTAGGTGCGCATTCGAAGGCCGATAAAGATAGATCTATTGCTGTAGGAGTGGGTGCTAAAGCTAACTTTATTGATAGTGTAGCGTTGGGCTCAAACTCAGAAGTTTTGCATGATAATAGTGTGGCTGTTGGTAGGAGATCCAAAACAAATGCTTATAATCAGCAAGCATTTTTAGTCGGAGGGGTGGCAACGGGTGCGGTGGCCGTTGGTAGTGTAGGTGATGAAAGGCGCTTACAGAACGTGGCTGCAGGTGCTCTAGACACCGATGGTGTCAACGTTTCACAGTTGAAGCAGCATAAAACGATCACGGATAAAACAGGTGGCGATATTGCTAAGCATTTAGGTGGTGACTCTACGTTTAATTCTAATACAGGTGAGATTACTAACCCAACTTATAACATCGGTGGCGCAGATTATTCGAATGTTGAGAGTGCGCTTAAAGCCTCGAAAACGGAAGTAAAAGAAGGTGCAAATATCAAAGTATCTGAAGATAAAGGTGCTGATGGTCAAACTATCTATACAGTTAGGACGGCTGATGATGTGACCTTTACCAATGTCACCTCAGAAACCATGACCGTTAATAATCGCGACAGCGTAGCCAACGGTGGTGATACCAACTATGTGACTGAAGGCAATAAGTCAGTGGTTAACGGTGGTGATGTTTACGCAGCGATTAACACCACAGAGCAACAATACACAGGTGATAATGGTGAGATTGTTAAACGTAACCCAACTCAAGTATTAACCATCAAAGGTGGTGCAACTACTGCAACTGAGAACAACATTCAAACCGTTGCTAACGAAGACGGTAGCATTGCTGTGAAGCTTGCTGAGAAGATCAACCTAGGTGCAGGAGGTAATGTTCAGTTAGGTAACACCTTAGTAGATAACTCAGGCGTGACTATTACAGGTGGTACCAAGGGTCCAGTTAGCATCACTAACACTGGTTTAAACAATGGTGGCAATACAATCACCAATGTTGGTCCAGGTGTAAATGGTACTGATGCAGTTAACGTTAATCAGTTAACCACCAAGGTAGCGGCAGCAACCACAGAAGTTAAAGCGGGTACTAACGTTGCTGGTGTTACTACAGATACTGGTAAAAATGGTCAGACGATCTATACCGTGAACGCCAAAGGTACAACAGCAACAGCTGGTTCTGACGCAATTACTGTAGGAGGCACAACAGACAATACGACTAACATCACAGACTACAAAGTTGACTTAAGCCAAGGTACTAAAGACAGCCTAAACAAAGCGGACAGTGCGCTACAGACAGTTGTGACTCAGATTGATGGTGATAATGTTAAGACCATTAATAAAGACAACAATACAGCGAACTTCGTGACTGGCACTAACATCAAGCTTGAGAGTGAGTATGGCGGTATCAAAGTATCAACGGCTGATGATGTGACCTTTACCAATGTCACCTCAGAAACCATGACCGTTAATAATCGCGACAGCGTAGCCAACGGTGGTGATACCAACTATGTGACTGAAGGCAATAAGTCAGTGGTTAACGGTGGTGATGTTTACGCAGCGATTAACACCACAGAGCAACAATACACAGGTGATAATGGTGAGATTGTTAAACGTAACCCAACTCAAGTATTAACCATCAAAGGTGGTGCAACTACTGCAACTGAGAACAACATTCAAACCGTTGCCAATGCAGACGGCAGCATTGCTGTGAAGCTTGCTGAGAAGATCAACCTAGGTGCAGAAGGTAATGTTCAGTTAGGTAACACCTTAGTAGATAACTCAGGTGTGACTATTACAGGTGGTACCAAGGGTCCAGTTAGCATCACTAACACTGGTTTAAACAATGGTGGCAATACAATCACCAATGTTGGTCCAGGTGTAAATGGTACTGATGCAGTTAACGTTAATCAGTTAACTGAAACCAATACGACTATTGCTAAAGGCTTTAACATCACAGCTGACAACTCTGAGTTAGCGGATAACGCAACTGAAGACAACGTTAAGCTAGGCGAAACAGTTAAGTACACCAGCGCTGATGGCAACATTGTTACCACAGTACGTGATAATAAGATTGACTTTGGTTTAGGTAAAGATCTCACCGTTGGTGATGACAATGAGCCAGGTACTATCATCGTTAAAGGCGAGGATGGTAAAGACGGCGTTAGCATCAATGGTGCAGATGGTACAATTGCTCTAAACGGTAAAGATGGTGCTAACGGTACTATCAGCGTTAAAAACGGTGTACCAGGCGTTAATGGTCAAGATGGCATCACTCGTATCGTTATTGACGACAATGAAGTGGCGACCATGAAAGACGGTCTGAAGTTCCAAGGTAACACCGGTGAGGTTATTGGTAAGCAGCTCAATGAAACGCTAACGGTAAAAGGTGAGCTCGGAGATGATGCAAACGCATCAGGCGCCAATCTGCGCGTTGATAGCGATGGCAACAACCTAAACCTAGTGATGGCGAAGGACTTAACGGATCTTGATAGCATCATCATCAATAACGGTGGTCCGATCATTAATAGTACTGGCATCAACATGGGTGGTAAGAAAATCACTAAGGTTGCTGCAGGTACGCAAGACGATGATGCGGTTAACCTTGGTCAACTGAATAAAGTAAGCGGTGATGTGAATAAGGGTCTGAACTTCACGGGTGATGACGCTACTATTGTTATTAATCGCCAGCTTGGCGATGCCCTGACTATCAGAGGTGGTGCGACCGGTAGCCTAATCAATGGCAACATTGGTGTGGTAGTTAACGGTAACCAACTTGAAGTGAAGATGGCTGAAAACATCGACCTTGGTGATAATGGCAGCGTAACGACGGGTGATAGTGTTGTTAACAATGATGGCTTGACCATCGCTGGCGGTCCAAGTGTGACAAAGGATGGTATCGATGCTGGTGATAAGAAAATAACTGGCGTTGCTAAAGGTGATATCTCTAAAGACAGTACCGATGCTGTAAATGGTAGTCAGCTGTGGGATATTAAGAACAAGATCGATAAGGGTGTCGCTGCTTCTAAGACTGAAGTTGAAGAGGGTAAAAACATCACAGTTAAAGAAGAGAAAGGTGCTGACGGACAGACTATTTATAAAGTCTCTACCTCTGATGAAGTCGAGTTTGATAAGGTTGATGTAGGCTCTGTCAGTATTGATAAAAACAAAGTCGATAAAGATGGAAACACTATTATCTCTGGAGTAGGCGCGGGTAAGGCTGATACCGATGCAGTAAACGTTGGACAGTTAAAAGATGTTGTTGCAGGTGCTAATAAAGGCTTCAATGTTACAGCTCAAGGTAAGAATGAAAGTAATGTTGCTAATGGAGGTAGTATTGATTTCAATAATACTGATGGCAATATCAAGGTACAGAAGGCTACTGGTAGCAATGATATCAGCTTTAATCTGAATCCTAGTCTAGATCTAGGTAAAGAGGGTAGTATTACTACTGGCGATACCAAAGTTAATAATAGTGGGGTAACTACTGGTAATACTAGTCTGACTAACAATGGCATCACTATTAACAACGCTAAACCTGATTCTCAAGATTATGACGAGAATAAAACAGTCAGCGTAACAGATAAGGGTTTGAACAACGGCGGTAATAGAATTACTAATGTTGGTCCTGGTGTAGATGGTACTGATGCAGTAAATATGAATCAACTTAAGGATTTTGGCTATAACCTTGGTAATAAGATTGATAAAGTTGGTGATGAAGCCAACGCTGGTGTGTCATCAGCAATGGCTATGGCAGCTTTACCGCAAGCTTACATCCCTGGTAAGAGCATGGTGACAGGTGGTATGGCTACTTATAACGGACAAGGAGCAGTAGCTGTTGGTATATCTAAACTGTCTGATAACGGTCGCTGGGTACTAAAAATCAGTGGTAGTGCGGATACTGAAGGTAATGCAGGTGGTGCAGTGGGTGCAGGTTTCCACTTCTAAGCTAATTAAATATGCCAATTAACCTATCTCACATCTCAACTTATTGAGGTGTGAGATACCAATCAATATTCACAC
>NZ_FUGE01000284.1 GCF_900162825.1 Psychrobacter piechaudii | reverse complement strand
TTTAAGCCGACACTCAAAAACGTGTCGGCTTATGGACATGTCGCAAAAAAATAAGCTGTTTCAATGATTTAGGCAAGCTCTTATCCCGAACTCAGGTTAGTATTTAGGTTTAACAGTATCAGGGTTAACAATAAAAAAAGTCGTACCTATTAGGTACGCCTTTTTTTATTCTTTCTACTTTTATCACCAGTCGCCGTAAAACCACCCACTTCAGGGGGTGGATATAAGGCGACACACACTGTCGTAAGAAGTCGTTAAAGGGTTGTAAGTTAAAATT
>NZ_FUGE01000285.1 GCF_900162825.1 Psychrobacter piechaudii | reverse complement strand
GCTTAAATGGCTTGGATGTGTCTGCTTATTTGACAGACGTGCTAAGACGCCTGCCTACTCAAGAGGATCTGGATGAGTTGTTACCTCATCGCTGGGTGCTACCGCAATAGGGGGTTGGTCGGATGCTTACAAACCACCCACTTCAGGGCATAGGTATCTACACAAATTTACTAGCGGCATCAGCGAATTCACGCAGTTTGTCAGGGGGATAATGATTTACCAGTTCGGTAAAATTAAGCCACTGGAACAATCCTGCCATCACAGCAGGTGCGGTTATTGGTTTGCTGCGTTTCATTTGCCGACCTGAGAGGCGCACTAAAAACAAAGCAAACTCTTGTGACTGTTTATCAGATGCTTGCATAATACGCCACACGAGCGTACAAGCCTGAGAGGCAATT
>NZ_FUGE01000287.1 GCF_900162825.1 Psychrobacter piechaudii | reverse complement strand
GTATTATCTACCCTTTCACATATTTTATTCCTCCTAGCAATATAAACAACTCTATTTCATCTAGCTCAAATAAATTTATATTTATATTCTGTGGTTTCTTAGGACCTCGTAAAAGACCTAAACTTATAATAGATTCCTTAAAAAGACTAGTGGAGTTAGGTAGAGATGATTTCGAACTATGGATAGTCGGTAGCGGTGATTTAGAGCAAGAGTTACGTACTTTAAGCAAAAAGTATGGGTTAAGTGTTAAATGGTTTGGTTTTCAGAATATTGATAATGTTAGAAGGTATATCTCTGAAGCAGACTGCCTTCTACTGCCTAGTAAACATGATGGTTGGGGTGTAGTTGCATCTGAAGCAATTATCGAAGGCACTCCTGTTATCTGCAGTGATAGTTGTGGGGTTGCAGGTGTTGTAGCTAAAAGTGGTTATGGAAGTGTATTCAGAACTAATGATACCGAATCATTTATAAGTATGCTTGTTAAACACTATGATTGTGGAAAGGTATCAGAGCATGAACGCAATTTACTAAAGAAGTGGGGATCCTCTTTAACTGCGCCTCAAGGAGCAAGATATGTAGACAAGATCTTATTTTCAAGTGGTAATATCAAACCTACTGCACCCTTTTATAAAAACTAAGGTATGACTCTATAGCCCTTTCAACTCAGATATATTTACAAGATTAGTACATATTCCCGTACTATATTATTGCTTCTATTATGCGTTGTATGCTAGAAAAGCCATAAAAACTGGTAGACCAAAGAAGATAAATAGTGACTTACCATGCCACAGAAAGCTAAAACATACAGTGAAAACTTTAAATCAGAGACAGTTGAAATCATAGAGAATAATGGGGGAAGTATAACTACTATATTAGAGTAGTTAAGACTGCCTATTGCCGCCTCCCCTAATTAGCAAAAAAAAGCTGGACTTGTACGGTTTAGAAGTACCAAACAATGTGGCTCGGAGCTGATCTTAGCTCTTGGAGAAGCTAACCGTTCAAAAAGATAGTTGAAGGTTGAGCTATGCTGAAGAAACCGTACAACTAAACTTGGTAAACTAAGCGTATTCACAGGAGTTTACCATGACCAAGAAAATCAGAACTTACAGCAGAAGCCGTTAAGAAGATAGCAAACAATAATGGCAATATCTCAGTGACCGCAAAGCAGCTTGGCATCGCCATGCAGACCTTATCTAATTGGCATAACAAAGCCAACCAAGGCAAGCTTGTAGGAACAGAGCAGTACGATCCACAGCTCATAGCCGTGATTGAAGAGAACAAGCGCCTCAAACGACAGCTTAAAGTAGCCGAAGAGGAACGAGAGATACTAAAAAAGGCGACGGCGTACTTTGCAAATGAGGAGCGTTAAAAAACAGTCTGGGAGACTGTTTTAGTGACGCAAGGCGGAGGGCCCTGCCCGAAGTGACAGCTAGTCAGGTACGCCTTTATCAAAGATAACCAGCACTTCTTTAGCATCACCACTATGTGCCGTGTGCTAAAAATTAAGCATTCAAGTTACTACGACTGGCTGAGTCGCGATATCAGCGAGCAGCAGATACATCGCAACCATTGCGAGCTACTCGTTAAAGCCGCTCACAGTGAAAGTAAAGAACGTTATGGTTATGAACGTTTGCATGCAACGCTCACCGAGCAAGGCCATGACATTAGCCTATACATGGTTAGAAGCATTAAAGAGGAACATGGCATCAAATGCCGTCGCCACAAGCGCTTTAAAGTCACTACCGACTCCAATCACAACAAGCTGATCTATCCAAACGTACTGGATCAGAAGTTTGATGCCAGTCGCCCTAACCAATCGTGGGTCAGTGACATCACCTATATTTGGACGCTTGAGGGTTGGTTGTATTTAGCAGGCGTTAAAGACTTATACACTAAAGAGCTTGTCGGTTACGCCATCAACAAACGCATGACAGCAGATCTAGTATGCAAAGCATTGAACATGGCCATCAAGAACAAACGACCCAGTAAAGGGCTAGTCGTTCACTCTGATAGAGGCAGTCAGTACTGTAGTCATGCCTACCATAAGATCATCAAGCAGCATCAGCTTGCAGGCTCAATGAGCGCTAAAGGTAACTGCTTTGATAACGCACCTATAGAGAGCTTCTGGGGCGTATTAAAGAATGAGTTAATATATCATCAGGACTATAAGACCAGATTTGCCGCCATTACCGATATCATTAGATATATCGAGTTGTACTACAACCAAACAAGAATTCAAAAGGGTTTAGGCTATAGATCGCCAAGACAGGTGTGGTTTGATTATTATCGTCAGGCTGGGTAACTAAAATCTCCCAAGTTTATGTATACGGATTTGACGGCAGGGGTCAAGTTGCGTAAAAAGCACATGAAATACCACGTTGCACTTTGCGAAGCATTGTTAATCGAGTATGGAATTATTGATATTATCATAAATATCATTTTATTATTACCGGCATGTACAGAATCCTTAATCTTGCAGAATCAAGTTACTATGACTGGATGAAACCTTAAATCAGTATCCAGAAAGTATATCGAAATCGCTATGAGTTGCTTGTAAAATCTGCTCACGCTGATAACAAATATCGATATTGTTCTCAGATTTTTCATGCTTATGCAAATGAACAGGAGCATGAAATTAGTAAGTACATGCTATACTCTATTCATTAAAAAAATACAGACCTCACAAGCACTTAAAATTGACGATTGCCTCAAGTCATACCAAGACAGTCCACCTAGCTTAAGGTCAAGGACCTTAACTGTGCTTGAGCTCGTGATATCGCTTATATACGGACATGTGAAATTGTGGTTATTTAACAGGTTTTAAGGATTTGTATACTAAAGAACTGATTGGCTATTTATATGTGAGTGGAATCAGATTTAGTTTCCAAGGCTTTAAGATAAGGCAATTCAAGGTATGCAATCTAATCAAGAACTTATTGTTCGCTCAGATAAAGACCATCAGTATTAACGAGGATTATCGAAAAATAATAAGTAAATACGGCTTTGAAGGCTACATGAGTACGGACAACACAACTTTTATGATAATTTGCCAATACAAGGCCTCCGTGGGATTTAAAAGAATGTGCAGAAGACTATCAACAGTGTATTGAGTCTGATTACAGCCAAGTCAGCAGCGAATAAAGTTTGAGCTTACAAAAAAAGTTTGGATAGATTTCTATCTTCAAGTTGTCCAATTAAACTCTTCCAAGCTTGAATGTAAGAGGTTGATGGTAGTTATCAATTAACAACTATTGTAGAGACACACTTAAACTGAGTCTTTTGATTCGACCATTCAAATAAAAATATCCCAGTTTTCAGTATACAGGCTTTTGCAGTACATAGGGTTATTTAGTAATAGACTCAACTCTAGTATAGATTTGTTTTTTATATTACTATTTATTTTAGATTATTCTCGTAAGGCAAGCCATGAATAGTATTAAACAACATAACTTATTAGTAGTAGTACCATTATTATTTATCCTCTTTAGCTCACTACTTGGTACTGCGAGTAGTAATGTGAACTATATTCTTATTAAGCCTTACACTGTACCTAGCTTTATAAGCAATGTTTCTTACTACTGCTATATAACAATGATTGTTTTACTATCCGCTTATGGATTAATTAGGCTGTATAATTCATCTAGAATCCCTGTAGCTATTGTACTAATGGCTATACCTTATACAATTCTTCTAATATGGTCTATAGTTACCATGAGCGATATCTTTCGCTATCTCGTACTCCTAGTAAGTATTTTATTATGCCCCATAGGTATTGCAGGTATAATAAGTTATACAAATACGAGACTTTTAGCTAACCTATTATCACTTTTACTTCTAGCATTATTATTAATTTCAGGAGTTTATTCATTACTAAACTTTCCAACTAGCCCTAGAGTTTCAGGACACCTTAATAATCCAAACTTGATGGGTATCTGGATTTTTAGTACTCTTATAGTCATATTAGTATTCAAAAACCAAATCAAACCCATGGTTTTTTGGTTATATATAATCCTATCTATTATATTAGTGATTCTAACAGGGTCTCGACTAGGTTTTATTTTAACAGTTATTGCTACTTTGCCTCTGATTAAAACCTATAGGAAAAAATTTTTTTTACTACTATTATTTACCACTCCTTTTCTATTTTTTTTAGACCAAGAGATTAACTTTAGGGTTTTCGAGGTTAGTGATGCTGTATCAGATAGCGGTAGGTCAGTTTTCTGGCAAAGAGCAATTAACTGTATTCAACAACAGCCATTATTAGGTTATGGGATGGAGGGCCAGATTTCTTGTGTTGGAACTGGTAATGTGCACAACTCTTATTTGCGTATAGCTGTAATGATAGGAATCCCTTTAGCAATAGTTTTTTACTCCCTATACTACATATCAATTTTTAGATTTTATAAGACTTCAAAAAACTATTATATTGGCGTTTATTTTCTTATACTCCCATTCTCGCTATTTGGTGAAGACTATATAGCAGGCTTTGCATCACCTTTCTTTGCATTCATGGTCTTCATTATTGCACTATATATTAATGATCAAAAATATAATAACCCCTCTAGGAGATAATATTGAAAGTACTAGCTTTTTCTGGATACTACTTACCTGGTTACAAAGGTGGTGGACCTATAAAAACTCTCCAGAACTTAATCGAGCAAACCAGCGACTCAATTTCTTTTAAAGTGGTTACTCATGATAGAGACTTAGGTGACACTAACGCCTATGGTGACATAATATTTGATGAATGGAATAAAGTAGGTAGTTCACAGGTATTTTATATCCAGCCTGGATTAAAGGGATTTAGACAAATACTTAAACTAACCTGAGTTCGGGATAAGCAGGTCAAAAAAGGCAAAAAAAAGAAGTCCAAAATTGTTAAAGTTAATGTACTAATAAAAACTCAACAAAAAGGACTTCTTACATGGACAACCTAACCGAATTATACTGCCATATTGACGACTTTTACCAAGCATTCAAACCACAATTTGAACGTCAGCTGATCGAAAATGGGACAAAGCGATTAAGAGCATGCAAGATAAGTGTACGAGAG
>NZ_FUGE01000289.1 GCF_900162825.1 Psychrobacter piechaudii | reverse complement strand
ATTATATTGTATATTATTTTGTGGAATTGGTATTACCTATTAATTAGAGTGTTATCAGGGCAAACGCACACTTTTAGGAATTGTATTTAAAATCAGATAGTTATGAATTTAGGGTTTTATTTTCTAAATTTATAAGTTCCTGAAAATATTAATGTTTTTTAAAAGTATGCGTTTGCCCTGAGAGTGTTTTAATCACAAGCTACTTTTTTGCCTTTGGTGTTAATACAATAAAAATTGCCTTGAGCGTCGGTAACATGAGCTTTGCCGTTGTAAAATTGAGGCAGACCCTCATCGACATAAGCAAAATATTTATAAGGAATAACCAGTTCACCTTTAGTGTTAATAAAGCCCTGGGTATTGTCTTTTCTTACCACCGAGGCTAGACCATTAGAAAAATCACCTACCACTCCCTCAAATTTTAGCGGTACAACCACTTTACCTTGTTTGTTTAGGGCTCCCCATTTGCCATTTTTCTTAACGGTGGCCAAACCTTCTGAAAAGCTGTTGGCGTAATCATAGTTAAGAGGAACCACCGTTTTACCGGTTTTATCAATAAAACCATATTTGCCTTTACTCACGACTGCTAAGCCTTCTGAAAAGCTTTCAGCAGAGTCGTAATTGAAAGGAATAACTGTCTTACCACTGGTATTTACAAAGCCATATTTATGATTTTTATTTTGTAATGCTACCAGTCCTTCACTGAAGGAGTTGAGACCAACATCATTATGGCCGGTAGAAAGATATTTTAGAGGAATGATTTCTTTACCAGTTTTGGAGTCAACATATCCTCCTGAAAAATCACTACTACGTTCATTTGCGACTGCAATCAATCCTTCTGTCTCTTGAAATATATAGGTATATCGGTTTTTAGGGATGATCTTTTTCCCTTTACTGTCAAATACCATAGAGCCGTCTTCACCATATACAGCCACCAAGTTTTTACTGAGGCAGTTCATGTCATCCTTAGACACACCAGAAACAGTAGGTTTGGTACAGCTACCTTCATAGGCCAGGGCAGAGCTAGCTGAGAAGATGAAAAAGCCTGATAGTGCCAGTTTCAAAAGTGATGATTTAGTTTTCATGATATATCTTCATTCCTTTTAGATAGAGCCAAACTAAATCATTACTCAGTTTAGCTAGTTGGTTTTAATGTTAGTGTAAGTTAACTATAGATTATCTTAAATTATAAATAAAAGAAGAGTATATAAAGGCTCAACAGTATCTTATTCAATAACTGAATATCATTACTGAGCTTAATAGGTTAAGCTAATCGGTTAGACTCTATTTTTCTTAAACTCTTGGGCCTGATCGAAGATTTCCTTATAAACCTCATCACGATCAATAGGCGGATAACCCCATTCATCGAGTAGGACAATCAACTACGGTAAAGAGGAAAGAAATTTAGCTTTCTCTACCTCAAAATCTTCTGAAGTAAGCAGCCTTTGTTTGGCGTATTGAAACTCTTCTTTAGTGAGCGCACCTAGTGAATAGAGTTTTTCTAAACGCTCTAATTTATCAAATAATGGAGTTTGTGAGATAGCACTAACCGGCTGAGTAGCCTGAGACTTTTTATCAGAAAGTTCTTTAAGCCATTTATTGGCTAAGTTAGCGATAACTTTGACCGTTGATTTATGAGCATTATCAATGACAAGCATTCTACTACCTAAATCAATCATTATCTTGCCAAACATGAATCCCTGAGAGGCAGATACAGATTGTACATGCTCATGACGGATACTTTGGGTATCAACCGAGCGAGTTAACATAGCGTGGTCAAGAAATAGAAACCTATCACTAGTTAAAACAACAAGCCACGTATTACTCCCAAAATCAAGAGCATTAGAAGTTTCTGATTGCTCCATAATTCCAGAAGTAAGCGCAAATACAACCTCATCGTCCTCTAGGTATTCAGATAAAACCCTAAGCTCTTTTTTTGTTCCAAAAGAATCAAGCTCAACACCATTTAACTTACAGATTTCACCCCAATTTTCTGACTGGGTATATTCTGCGTATTTATCAAAGTTTTCCATATGCTAATCTCCTAATTATGGTTTATAAACTAATTACCTGCCTTTGAAGTCAAAAAATGAAATTATGAAGATCTATTAAACTTATATATTATTCTCAAACCACCCGACCAGTTCAAGTAAAAAGTGGCAATATAACGTTAGTTCTATAATAACCAGCTTGCGATTAGAAATTGGTTTAAATTTCAAATACCTTTTACTATTAAATTACAGCTTATAACG
>NZ_FUGE01000291.1 GCF_900162825.1 Psychrobacter piechaudii | reverse complement strand
TACTGAATATATGAAAACACTCAAGCTACGCATTAAAGACAAACACATAAAAGAGCTGAATCGTCTAAGTGGTTCAGTAAACTTCGTGTGGAACTATGTGAATGCACTTTGCTTTGAGCATCTAAAACGTACCGGTAAGTTTTTTAGTGCTTATGATCTAAGTGAGTACACCAAAGGAAGCGGTGAGTATTTAGGATTACACAGTCAGACC
>NZ_FUGE01000294.1 GCF_900162825.1 Psychrobacter piechaudii | reverse complement strand
AGACAAGATGATTGGGCTGCATTAGAAATCTATTTTTTATATTCTTGGTGGTCCAAATTGTTGGTGGTTCAAAAGGTAGGCTGATTAAAATTTGAACAATTTTTGAAGCTTTGAAAGCCATATAGAACTAGAAAACTTAGTATAGACTCCCTATTGACTTTTAGCGCCAGCCTACTTTTTAGGACACCATTCTTATATTTACTCTGAAAACCTCAGGTTCGCTATTAGATAGTTTTTATATTTCAAAGTTACCTAATAGAGGAATTTACATAATAAAAGAAGGACTAAAAAACATGTCAGATAAAAGTATTAAACAAAAACTAAGCACATCGTTAGATGATATTGCTCTTAAAGCTCAAATGTTAGTTGCAAATTTAAAAGAAGGGGGAGATGACGGGTATGATCATTCAGTAACTTCTGCGGGCGAAAAAGGTCTTAAATCAGGAAAGGTATCAGAGCTTACAGTTATTGCACCTTTGAAAGAAGGCGGAGCCGCGAGAATACGTCGTATCCTTGAAATTACCAAAGGTGATTTAGCTGGGGCTACTAATGTAGGCACATTACATGACTTACGTATTGTATTTTTAGATAACGACACTAAGATTTTATTTTGTACTGCCTATGATGGCCAATGGGATCCGTACATTAATGATTTCGCCACCAAGATTCCTGAATTGATGGATTTAATATTTGGAAACGTTGAGGGCTGGCCAGGTATTAAAAGTCCCACGGTTAAGCAATTCATTTTAGATCATCAGATTACTGCTACTGGCTGGTATGTGGGGGTGCCTCATTTGACCATACGAGATATCATGCGACATGATAAGATCGTGAAAGGCATTAACAAAGCTTTAGATGATGCGCAATAATTATTGGCGTTAATCAAAGCCATTGGGATAACTAATTAAATGTTATAACACTTACTCCTACTTTCAACTCTTATAAGTTATAACCTAAGAATAATTTAAGGTGTAAGAAAATTACAATTTATAAGCCAAACTTTTAGTGCTTTTATAAATAAAAGAAAAGATAGATATGTTGAAATTCGGGTGACAACTAAAATTAATCCCATTTAATGAGTACGCTATGGGGAATAATTAAAAACCAGTGGT
>NZ_FUGE01000298.1 GCF_900162825.1 Psychrobacter piechaudii | reverse complement strand
CTCATAGGTAATACAATCTGAAGAATAATTTGTTTTCTAAGATTAGATTTTTTGCTAAGTTCACTTAGTGTCCTTTCCTGATGATATAACTCTTTTAAGAACAAATAGTCCACGATAGACCAGCCTATTTTTTTGCTAATACTAAAAAGATAACTATTGCTCAAGAACGGTACAGCAACCGTATATTTTATAGACTTAGCTTTTTCGTTAGCTTTTTTCTTTCTATTATTGACCTTTTTATTCATAGTTAAACCTTCAGAAATTTAGTAGATGATACGAAATTGACGTTCTTAAAATTCTTTTTATCCACTTCAATGGAAGAATCTCTCATAGTTTCGTAATCTAAGATGCAGTAATCTACTAATCTATCCAAGAACTCTTTATTCTCGAAGGTCATACCATTACGTGAATTTAACGCATCTTGACTTGATATTTCTTGCCAACGCTTAAACAAACCAAAACAGCCAACGATTATCAGCTTATACTTGGCTCTACTTAATAGTACATTCATCCTTCTCATATCTGATAAAAATCCAAGAGCTGAACTGATAGGTGTGAAACTATTGTGACGAACCATGCTTATAATAATGACATCAGCTTCATTACCTTGGAAAGAATCAACAGTTGAAGCCAGATTTCCATCCGTACCAATAGAAAAACAAGAATCGATATCTTTTATATTAATTTGTTTGTTGATTCTAGATACTTGCTTAAAGTATGGGCTCAAAACTTTTATTGAATATACCTTACTGTCGTCTGTAGTTATTTTAGAAAGTAACTCTCTTACTACCTCAATTTCTTTTTCATTAACATAAGAGTTTTCAAATCTTTCTATACCTAACTGGCTTTGCTTATCGGGTATATCGACCCATAAGATTGATTTATCCGAATTAAGGCCTTCTAATAGTGAGTCTTTAAAATAAAAAGGTTTAAAGTTATTAAAGTGTTGAACTTTCTTTGGATGACTATTTAACGTGTTGTCATAAACAGTCGTCGAGACAATATTTGCTATGTCGGGGTGCATTCTATGTTGTATGTTAAGTATGTTTCCAAAACTTTCTTGTCCTTTGTTTCTAATGGTCTCTGCATCTTTGCTCAAACTTTGAAATAATGAAAAATAACGACTCATGTTTCTAAGTACTATTAATTTATTTTCATGATCCATATGTCTCTTTAACCCCATCTCATCACTTACATTATTTCTTAGACCACTTGCTTCTAAAACCTCCAAAACTAAAGACAAATCCAAAGCAGTTGGGTTATTGATGATTTTCTTAATCGTAGGCTCTGCAAATGCTGGTAACTGCTTATAATCACCAATCATTACCCTCTTATTAGATGCCATCATTGGTGAAATAAGTTCCAGACCTGTTGCTTTAGCTGCTTCCTCAAGAATGGAAACGTCAAAATTTATATTCTCTTGAACAATATCAGACATTAATCTTGAGTTGGTTGTCGTAAACACTAAATTAGCTGAGCGGAGTATATGTTTAAAAAAATCTCTATCAGGCCTCATGATAAAGTTATTTAACTTATTTCTTATATCTTTGTCTTTGCAGTTAATTTTATACATTTCACTTTCTTGAAATTTCTCTACAAAAGGTAATGTAGTCTCCTTAATAACATTACTGTTA
>NZ_FUGE01000300.1 GCF_900162825.1 Psychrobacter piechaudii | reverse complement strand
AGTTTGTATAGCGATCTAAATAACTCACTGATAAAAATAATTGAGTCTACTCGTCCACCTAGCATAAGTGAAAGTGAGAGCACCCAAGTTGTCATGCCAGAGATAGAAAAAAATGTACCTTCTACAACTAGTATTACCTTGAACCGTAATCAGGTAGATTTTATATATGGAGGTCAAGAGACGGAAATTAAATTTTTAGAGTTAATTAATACTGCTCAAAATTATCTAATTATTCATTCAACTTTTATCGGCTCTTGGTGTATCAAGAGAAAAAATAGTGAAGATGAACAATATTCCGAATATTTTGAGGCTATAAGAGAAGCATTAAAAAGAGAGGTAGCAGTATATATTTTATGGGGAAAAACTAGTCTTGATAGCGATGATGACGACTATGAAAAATCTCATGCGGAAGACAATAAGGTGAAAAATCTTTTAAGTGAATTTAATGATAGTTGTAGACGTGAGGGTATAATGGGCATCGTCGATTACAATCAATTCAGAAGAACAGAATCTCACGCAAAGTTTATCATAGCTGACTCAGCTAAAAGAGGAGCTTGTGTAATGGTCAGTTCGTGCAATTTTCTGTATTCAAGGTTTAATAGATTTGAGGCGTCTGTAGCTATTTACGATGATAAGTTGGTAAGGTCATATTTAAGGATAGCAGCGAATATATCTATGGGTAATAACTATGTAAATAGTTCTACAAAAAAAGAAATTAATAGTTATGCAAATCAGTATAAATGCTTTACAAAAAGAAATTCACCTCAAGAGGTTAGAAATCTTCAAGAAGATAAGTTTACTGTTAGTTTGGTTCTCAAAAACCAACACTACTATTATATTGATGTCGCTTGTAATGAAGCTACTAAGATAATTTATATTACAAGCGATTTTATAAATAGTACGCCTGAAAGACCTATCTACGATGCGTTAAGGAACTCCACCGCTAAGAAATTTCTATTTTATTCGAAAAGATCTGACCATATAAGTCATGAGGAAATAAACGAGACTATGAAAAGTCTGG
The DNA here is from genome assembly GCF_900162825.1 of Psychrobacter piechaudii. Lineage (GTDB taxonomy): Bacteria > Pseudomonadota > Gammaproteobacteria > Pseudomonadales > Moraxellaceae > Psychrobacter > Psychrobacter piechaudii. The sequence goes on along the minus strand of NZ_FUGE01000300.1, from coordinate 485 downwards.
ATGGTCTTAGAGAGCCCATTAAGCTTAGACAGTCACCTCACAAGCCGAAGCACCATGCTAAGGTACTAGCTTGGGATGATAATGACATACTTATAACTAGTTTAAACTGGCTTTCTTCTAATGCATCTGAAAACCAAGATGATAAATACCATGAGATAGGTGTACATATAAATGGCCCCAATGTAGTGGCAGAATTTATAAATAAATTTAAACCTTAAAACCCCCAGTTTAACCAATTCACCTAACAAACCCCAAACCCCAAGTTTGAGCCTGCTACCTAAGAATATTTATAATAGTAAGAAACCGCTTAACTCTTGTTGATACAAGAGTTGAACGGTTTTTTTATAATTTCTATTTTTTTGTAACACTTGTGTATAGTCTAAATAGTAAGCATCCGACCATCCCATCTTTTTTTCTATTAAAAAATGCGAGATAGTGTCCACGAACAAATAATCGTGGACACTAACATGACAACACAATCTCCT